>CAMNNO010000183.1 GCA_946545475.1 uncultured Blautia sp. | reverse complement strand
GAGCACGCGGCTGTTAACCGCGGTGTCGTTGGTTCGAGTCCAACAGGGGGAGCTAAAAAGAAAAGGGGACGGTTCTTTTTTCTTGCAAACCACAAGAAAAAAGAACCGTCCCCTTTTCTTTTTTATGGCAGGGCCGCCCATAAAAATTTGTCACCTGACGGTGACGGGCGGCCCTCCGGGGGTAGAGGCGAGGCAAGCCTCCCTCCACCCTATTCTCCCCCTCATCCCAGGACTCTTTTCCACTCCACGCAGAGACGTTCCAGGCTCCACGCCGCATTCGCCGGACTGGTGGAGGGCAGGCAGATGCAGCTTCTGTTTATCGTCCCTTCCATGTATTTACAAAACAGCTTCTCTGCCGTTCTCCCGTTGACATAGATCTGCCGGATGGGTGCCGACTCCAGGATGGGCGACAGGTCGTTGACGGTAACGTTTCTGATGCTCGAATCCGACGAGCCGACGATCTCGCACTCTGCGATCACATCCCAGACCGCGACATGATTTCTCAAAAGAAATGTCTTCTTTTCCGGCACGTCTGCGGGGATGGGCTCTCCAAAAACATACGCCAGCACTTTCCAGAAACGGTTTTGCGGATGGCCGTAAAAAAACTGTGCCTCGCGCGACTTAACCGACGGAAAGCTGCCAAGGATCAGTACCTCGGAATGGCTATCGTAAACAGGCGGGATCGGATGGCTGACTTTTTCATATTCTTCCATTTTACTCTACCTTACAATGCTTGCGGTCAAAGGTGAGAAGGCCATTGATCTCTTCCTCTATGTCAGAGAGCTGGGTGTACACATCGGCGGCAAGGCCTTCTTTTTTAAGGGTTTCTATGGTTTCCATCAGGGCGTGGAAGGCGGCGGGAAAGTCTTTTGGGGTGTAGGTGTGGTAGCCGTAGCTTTCCTCGGACATGAGATGCCCTGGAATCGGACAGGTGAAGCCACCGTATTCCGAGAGGACGAAGGGGCGCTCTTCGGTCTGCACGGTGAGGGGACGGAAATAGTTGTGGACGCTTTTGATGTCGCCGCCGCCCTGCTCGAACCATCCGCTGGCATGGTCGACAAGGCGGCCAGGGTCCTCCGTCTTGATCACGTTGGTCAGGCGAAGCGCGTCGAACTGTCCCCAGCCCTCATTAAACAGCCCCCAGATGGCAATACTGGGAACGTTATAGAGCGCTTGTATCATGCCGATAAGGTCGTCTTCAAATTCCAGGCGGGCTTTTTTATCCTGGCGGCCGAGGAGACGGTAGTGATGATCCCTGACATGAGCTCCGATAGAGGGGAAGAGCGTGGGAAGATAGGTTTGAAGGAGAGGATCGATGCGCCTTCCTCCGTGTACCATATCCTGCCAGACCACCATGCCGATGCGGTCGCAGAGGGCGTACCACATGGCGGATTCCATTTTTTCGTGCTTTCGGAGCATGTTAAAGCCCAGGCGCTTCATCTGCCGGATGTCATATTCAAAAGCTTCATAGGCGGGCGGCGTCATCAGGCTTTCCGGCCAGTAGCCCTGGTCCAGGACACCGTGGAGGTAATAGGGCCTGCCGTTCAGGGTCAGACAGGGATGGCCGTTTTCGTCCCTTCCCGTCCCGAACTGCCGCATCGCAAAATATCCCTTTACGCAGTCCGCCCCGGCCTTCAGCGTGAAGGGATAAAGAGCCGGCTCTTCCGGCGACCACGGGCGGAGGTCCTTAAGCGCAACGGTGAAGGAATGGGTATAGCCGCGCATAACCGGCCTCTCCGCATGAAAATTAAGCCTTTTCGTGTTGTCCCAACTGGCATCCTGGCCGGAAAACTCCTCTTTCCCGCGGTGATAAAGCTCTCCTTCGAGCGAAAGGTCGATATCCTCCGGCTCATTCATGATCACAGAGAAGCGGACGGAGCATCCGGGAAGGTCCGGCGTGACAAAAAGATTGGTGATATAGTGGTCGGGAACAAACTCGAGAAAAACCGTCTGCCAGATGCCGCTCTGGGCATGGTAGAACATCCCTCCGCTTTTCAGGCGCTGCTTGCCGCGGCAGGCAGCGCCTTTATCCGTATCATCCCGGACCAGGAGGCGGAGCGCATTTTCTCCGGGACGGCACACATCCGTCACGTCAAAGGTAAAGGGAAGATAGCCGTTCCTGTGGGAGTCGACGATCTGGCCGTTCCACCACACCTCGCACCGCTCGTCCACCGCTCCGAAATGGAGGAGGGTGCGGCCCTTCTCCGGGAGGGCGGGTATTTCCAGGATGCGCTGATACCACAGGTCCTCACCCGGCATAAGTGTCCGGCCGACGCCGGACAGGGCGCTTTCCGGGGAAAAGGGCACGCGGATGCGCCCATCCATCTTCTTGCAGGGGCTGCCGGCCGGAACAATGGCATATTCCCACCATCCGTTTAAATTCATCCAGCGCTCCCGGGCCATCTGCGGGCGGGGATGCTCCGGCAGGGGCGTGTCCCCCTCATGGGCCAAAAGAGCCTCTCCCCACTCGGTAAAGAGCTGGCGAGGGGGCTTTTTTCTCTTTCCGATCTGCAATGTCTTTATGGCATCCGACAGGTTCATCTCTATCCTCCTTTTGCGGCAGGTCTGTTCCTTCTGTATGATATATTATCACATTTCACTATAGCAGTATTCATAAATAATAATAAAATAAAGAAAACGTAAATTTGCAACAATAAGAAACTTACCCTCACAACCAATTGGCGTGCCCCTGGGGGGAGGGGTGCAGGGGAGGAGTGCAGGGGAGGGGGACGCGGGCTTCGAGAGCTTTGAGCGGCCCCCCCTCCCCTGCGCCTACCGGCAGGTAAGCGTAAAATGGAAGTCATTAAAGGGAAAGTTACCAGTATTTATGAATATTGCTATAGTATTCACAAATTTTTTCAAAAAAGCTGGTGTTGCTTTTGAACATATGTTATCATGGAACGGTAACTATTCGGCATTATGTTTCAAAAGGAGGATCTATCATGAAGAAAATCAATGCCATAACTCTTCTTCTGGCTATGGGCGTGACGGCAGCGTGGGCCTCGGCAGCCTATGCGGCGGACACCTACCCGGCACAGCTCAAGGCAGTCGTGACCGATGCCGGCGAGCGCGTCAACGATGTGGTCATCGACTTTGGCGAGGCCAAAAAGGTCACCGGCGTTGAGGCGGACACCTTTACCGTACATGCCACGGCCAACATCGATGCCTTTACCGAGGGCACCGAGATCCAGAGCTACGGCAACTACGACCTGGACCGCACCATCACGGGCGTTGAGGTTGACGGCCATAAGGTGGTCATCCACATGGATGAAAACGAAGGCTCCACCCTCGCCTACACCAGCAGCGCCAGGAACTATCCCGCCGATATCACCTATACCATCACCCAGAATAAGCCCGTCACCCTCACCGCAGACGACGGCACCGTTTTAAACGCCGAATATACGGCCGAATACACCTGCGACAATAGCGTGATCGATGATGAGACAGCCAAATTTACCTCTGTCATCGTAGACGGCGGCATCAACTACCAACTCTATGAGGCTGAGGGCGCGGATACGCTTGTTGTCTGGTTCCACGGCAACGGCGAGGGCGACCTGCTCTCCTCCGGAAACAATGTCGCCCAGATGCTGGCCAACAGGGGCACGGTTGCCTGGGCAACGGACGAGTTCCAGGAAATCCTTGGCGGCGCTTATGTTATGGCCTTCCAGGCTCCCGACACCTGGTACTATGCCCAGAAGGACGGCCTTCTGGATATGGCGGCCAATGAGATCAATGATGTTGTGGCCACCTACGGCATCGATCCGGAAAAGATCCTCGTCTCCGGCTGCTCCGCCGGCGGCTATATGACCACCCGCATGATCATTGCCTATCCGGATCTGTTCGCGGCAGCCATGATCAACTGCCCGGCCTACAACGTCGCCAACGACCGCGGCGGCGAGACCCCGACCGATGAGGAGCTGGCGGCCGTGAAGGAATCCGGCGTGCCCATCTGGCTGGTTCAGGGCGAGACCGACAGCGTTGTCGCCACTGAGGAATGCTCCCAGCGCCTGTTCGCCATCCTTTCCGATGGCGCAGCAGCTGTCACCGAGACCGCCATCGCCCAGGAGCATCCCGAGACCTCCGACATGATCACCTACGAGACCGAGGACGGCCTTTACAAGCTCTCTCTCTACGACACCACGGAAGAAAACATGCTCCGCTTTGCTGAGGACTACAACCGCGACGGCGAACTGGAAGAAGTCCAGTATTCCAGCCACTGGTCTTGGATCTACACCCTCAGGAACAATCCGGTCGCAGCTGACGGGACACATATTGTCGACTGGGCAGCCGGCCTGATCAAATAATCGGCAGAAAGAGAAGTAAAGAAAAGGGGACGTTTCTTTTTTTCTTGTTGATCACAGGAAAAAAGAAACGTCCCCTTTTCTTCTCAGCATTTTTGAACACTGCTACAGTTCTTTACGGCGAACGCCGCCCCGCGATCGAGCAGAAAAGGATTTCCTCCTCCTGCTCGATCACTTTTTCTTCTTTATGCGACAGGATGATACTCAACTTCTCCGGTCTGTGTATTTCTGGTATAATGTTTGCAGAAATCCCAGGCAACCTTGGCATATTCCGGATAGAGGCCGTGAGGCAGGAATTCGGTGACGGTCAGGCCGACCATGGGGATGCCGGCGTCATTTCGGATCAGCCAGGTATGGTTGGTGTATTCGTTGTTCAGGGTGATGCGGCGGTAGTCATCGGCCGCAAAGCCGTGCAGCGGGTAGGCGTCAAAATCATAGGCTGCGATCTCGGGCATCTCATTGAAGCGCAGATACTCGTTGATCATGTTCGGGTAATCGCACATCGGGCTCTGGCGAAATTCCATGGTTGCGGGATCATAGAAGTAATCATAGGTGGAGGTCAGGAAAAGTACCGGCAGGTCGGTGCCCTCAAAGTTCTTTGCCTGCTCCTCGGTGGCGTGATAAGTGACCGCGGCCATGGGGACACCGGCGGCAAAGAGGCCGGGATCGCCGCACATGCTGTTAAAGGTGCAGCCGCCGCCCATGGAATAGCCGGTCACATAGACGCGGGACGGATCAAGCGCGGGATAGGTTTCCAGCATGTAACGGGCAAGGGCCGGAAGGGCCTTCGAGCGGGTGTCGGACTGGAGCGACTGGTTCTCCGCCGCAACGACAGCCATCCGGTTTTCCTCAATAAGCTCCAGAAGGCCGATCTCATCGACAAACTGAACCGGGTCGTCGCCGCCGCCATGATTGGCCAGCCACAGCGGAACGGAATGTTCCGGAGCGGTTCCGTTGAGGACTTCTTCCGGAAGAAATTCATACCAGGTCTGGAGATATTCCCCGTTTTCCTGCGCCATGTCGGCAAAGCGGTCCTCCACCTTTTCGCTCACAATGATCCCGCCGGGGGTGCGGCCGTCGATAATGGGCACGCGCCGGCTCAGCGTGTAGGGAGCCTGGTTGAAGTTGTAGTTGGCATAAAGCATGTTGGCGTTGTTGATCCCGGCTTTGAGGACGGGAACACGCATGGCGTTTACCAGGAAATCATGATAGGCATCCGATACCTTCTCCGCGGTCAGTTCTTCCCACTCATCGACGCACACAGCCTGCTGCGGGCGTTCCTGGTTGTAATAGCAGACGAAATCCGTATTCTCTTTGTAAGCATTCGTCTCATCGGCCGCGGTATATTTTGCCACGACCTTCTCCGGGACATTGACAAGATACGCCGGGACAAGTCCGGCAACCTTGCTGATGTCGTCCATCTTCCCGCCGTAGAGCAGGACACCGGCGGCACGGCTGATGTCGTCAAGGGCGGTGGCGAGGAAGTTGTTGATGAAGGTAGCCCCATCCTCCACACCGATCAGGTAGCGGTATGTCAGGCCGCCGAAGTAGGTATTGTCCGCATAATAGGACGCCCCCGCCTCTGACCTCTGTGAAAATCCCAGGTTGCACATGGCGGATTGCAGCCGGAAATAGGCGTACTGGTCGGCTGCTCCGAAACCGGTCTCCTTGTTGATGGGGGTGATGAGGATGGCGCTGCCGCAGGCCTCGTCCGTGAGGGCGATAACGCCAAGCTTTTCCAGGTAGGAGCGGGCCTCCTCCTTGTCGGCAAAGTTTTCATTGGCGAAAACAAGGAAATTGGTGTTCATGCGGTTGGCAGCGCTGAGGCTCGTGTACATCCCCGCGCTGCGGTAGACATATGCGGTATTTTCCGGAAAATCATCCAGGGCGGGATCAGCGATATAAGTCCTTCCGGTAAGGGCGGAAAGAACCTCCGGGCCGTTTTCATGTGCCTCGGTGAGGGTTTCAAACGTTGCCTCATTGGGGAAATGCTGCTGGTAATTCAGCGCATAGGCCGGTGTGGCGCTGAGGGCGAACACCATGGATAGTACAGCCGCCGTTATTCTTTTTTTCATAAGTTCCATCTCCTTTTTCGTTGAAAAAAATTTCATTGAGAGAATTTCATTGAGAGAATTTCATTGAGAGAATTTCATTGAAAGAAGCATGTAACCGCTCGCGCTGCTGCATGCCTTGGCACATTAAAGAGACAAAATCTCTTCTTTAACAATACTACTCCGGCAAAAACATGCACAGGCAATTTTGTTTTCATTTCTTTCATTCCTTTTCGGAAAGTTTTCGCTCTGCTTTGCGATATGAGCGAGAGGTGGAAAACATTTAGAAAAAAGGAAGAAAAGAGAAGCGTCCCCTTTTCTTTCCCCGGGGGGAACGTACGATTTTCTGAGATATTATGTGGAGAACCCATCGCCCGCTGCTTGTAGACCGTTCTGGGTTATGCTTACTTAACGGTAGGTTTTCGGGTGCGCCATGCTCCCTTTAACTCTTCTATTTTACACTTACCTAGCGGTAGGCGCAGGGGAGGGGGGGCCGCTCAGAGTTGCGGGGCCCGC
>CAMNNO010000182.1 GCA_946545475.1 uncultured Blautia sp. | reverse complement strand
CCCCTCCGGAGAGGCACAAAGCCTATATTATCTGTCAACCCTCCGGAGAGACACAAAACCTATACTATCTATCAAACCTCCGGAAAAGCACGAAATCTGGCATCCCGGCATCAGAATCCTAATATCCATCCGGCCAGGTCAACGATTCCGTTTCCTACGTTGCGGGACCATTCGTCTCCCCTGGAGCCGGCGATTTCTCCGCCCAGGCTGTTGATATAGCTTCCCGCGGCGCCTCCGGCCAGCTGCCCGAGGAGGCTGCCCACCGAATCACCAAAGAGATCGGAGGCCACACCGCCGACCACATTTCCGACCACATTTCCTACAGGATCGCCAAATGCCGATACCACGCTGCCTATAGGAGCGTTGTGCTGATACTCCCTGGTCCTGTCGACGATATCCAGGGTCTGGTCATAGTAAAGCCTGTCCACGTTGTTCAGGGCATCAACATCCATATAGTCCATGTACTCGCAGACCTTCTGAAATTCAGCGGCATACTGGTTGTAGGTTTCGGAGAACTGGACGCCTATTGACTGCCCGCTTCTATAGGCCTCGTCCAGCAGGGAGTAGAACTGCCGGCTCACATTTCTGCAGATATCCATGTTCTCTTTAAAGGCCGGCGTCACCTGGCTGACATCCACCGTCAGGTTATTGTTGGCGGGTCTCAGGCTGTTGCAGACATGGAGATAGACATCAAAGAAATCCTTCTCGATGCCTATGGGCTCCCGGTAAATGACATAGACGAGTTTTCCGGCTCCCGCATTGATATACACGCTCGTCAACAGGGTGGAAAGACCATGCTGTTCCTCGACATTGTCGATAAAGTAGCGAAAGCCCTGAATCTGAAAAACAGGACAGACCATGGGTCCCATGCCGATCTCGCCGCCATAGGCATCTGAGACCGCAGATACCAGCTTGCGTTTCTGGGCTTTAAATTCCTCCACTGTTCCATTCCAGTTTGTAACGTAAAACTGGATAATGTCATTTCCCTTCTCATCCTCATAGTAGGCGTTGCCGGGCTGGGGAGTTTTCAGTTCCGCCAGTCTGAGGCAGTCCGGAATTTCAAAGGTCAGATTCCCATAGGTTACCACGTTCATCCGGTACATATTAGGCTCTACCCTCTGTTTTGTCACCTGCTGGGACGTTTTGACTTCCTGCTCGGGCTCTTTAGCCTGCGGCTGGGGAACCGGGGTGGTTTTCACCGCTATCAGTTCCAGTATCTCAAAAGCTGACATTTTATCTTCTGCTGTCTCATCCTGGCCGGCCAGGGATACCGTATCGTTTCCCGTTATCTCTTCCTCGGCGGCAGTGGGCTCCCCGCCTCCTGTTATCTCTTCTTCCGCAGCAGGCGCTTCCTGTCCGCCTCCTGTTATCTCTTCTTCCGCAGCAGGCATTTCCTGGCCGTCTCCTGCTGCCTCTTCCTCCGCAGCAGGCGCTTTCTGCCCGTCTCCTGCTGCCTCTTCCTCCGCAGCAGGCGCTTCCTGTCCGTCTCCTGTTACCTCTTCCTCCGTATCAGGCGCTTCCTGCCCGTCTCCTGCTGCCTCTTCCTCCGCAGCAGGCGCTTCCTGCCCGTCTCCTGTTACCTCTTCCTCCGCGGCCGCTCCCTCCGGAGCTGCGCTGCCAGCATAAGCTATCTCGGCGCTGGACAGCATCTGCCGGAAATCGTACCACAGCGTGTTGTCCGGGCAGTCGAGCACGGTATCGGCATATATCACCGTTTCCATTCCGGCATCTTCGTTGTTTACGCACACCAGAGACATAAAAAGATCATCCTTGTCCTCCTGGTAGCGGATATAGTCGACATAAAACCCGGGATGCGACGCTATATCGTATCGTCCATAGCTCTGAATATCCATGCCCTCATCCCTCATGGGCTGAACGATCTTTTCTTCCATCTGGTCGATGATATCACTGTATTCCTGGTCGGAAAATTCCGTGCGGTTTACCCAGAAGTCCACCTCTCCTTCATATGCGCCGTTCCGGTCATATAAAAGGAGGCAGTCATAGCCATTGATGAGCTGATACTCATAGTAGTATGGAAGATAAAAGTTGATGCCTCCGTTGTTCCATACCCACCATTCAAACGCATCACCCTCATCATAGGACTCCGCGGTATCCTCGTATTCCACCAGGGCGTCTTCGGGGGCCCCGCTTTCCTCGGAGTTCTCCTGCTGCCCTGCCTCTGTTTCCGCAGCCGCAAGCGCTGTCTGCGCTCCGGTGCAGGCAAGCGCCGCTGCTAATAATAAAGCGACCGTCTTTTTCATCATATTTTTTCCTTCTTAAGTATATTATTGATCATATTATTTTTCCGCCCTTCCAGGCCCCTCTTCTCCCATGACCATCCGTATCTCTTTTTCTGACTCCTCAAAAGCCTTAACCACCAGCGGATCAAAATGCTTTCCGCTGCCTTCCCGGATTATGGACATGGACTTTTCCATGGAAAGACCCTCTTTATAGCTTCTTTTGGACACCAGGGCGTCAAACACATCCGCCACGGCCATGATCCTGGCCGACAGAGGGATCTGCTCCCCCTTAAGGCCATAAGGATACCCGGTGCCGTCCCATCTCTCGTGATGGTAAAGAGCCAGGTTCCTGGCCTCGCGAAGGTAGCCGGAATCCTCCTCGGATACCATATCCATAGCCCGCGAAATGATCGTGCTTCCGGTGACGGTGTGCTGCTTGATCAGCTCAAATTCCTCATCCGTCAGCTTTCCCGGCTTATTCAGGATGGAATCCGGCACCTGTATCTTGCCCACATCGTGGAGAGGCGCCGAGTTCACCACATCGTCCATAAATTCATCTGTCAGCTGGTACAGGTATGCCCCGTCCGCCCGGAGCTGGCGCATGATGATCCCGGCGTAGGCCGCGGTCTTGCGCACATGGTCGCCGGTGCATTTGTCCCGGCTCTCCACCATATCCGCCAGGACGAGGATCATCCCGTTCTGGAGCCTGTTTATCACTTCGCCCTGCTTCTGCACCTTGCCCAGATTATCCACCATATCCTCGGTCGTTTTCACCACCGCGTGATACAGGTTCTCGATCTCATCGCCCGTATGGATGCCCAGCCTTTCAATGCTTTCCAGCGAATCCGACCGGGCCTCCTCGCTCTCAAAGGCGAAGTGGCCCGTGGTGACAGCCATCGTATCGATGGGGCGGATGATATTGTAATCCGCCAGCCACATGGACAGGGTAAATATCATAATAAAGAAGCCAAAGAACAGGGCGATGAGCCTGGCCAGGAACTGGTATCCGCTGACAGACGCCGCGTCCATGTAAACATCGACCAGAACCATGCAGACGTAGGAGCCGCCGCTGTCAAACACCGGCTGGCAGACGGTCAGAAGCGTGCCCTCCCGCCCGCTGGTAACAACAGGGTCCGGCGTTCCGCCCTCCAAAAGGGCCGGCCAGGCTTTCTCAAAGGCCTGGTCAAGGGAAAACACGCTCTGGGAAAGAGCGGGGTCCTCCCGCCGCAGGATCAGGCGGTATCCCCTTTCGCTGAACCGGCAGACATATATCGCCGCGACATCCCTTGAGCTTTCCCTGAGAATGTCCAGCTGCCCGGCGGCTCTTTCATAACTCTCCGAGGCCTCACCCAGGCGGATATATTCTTCCACCCGGTCGCCGTCTATATAGCGGGCAGCCGCCCGGGCAGCGCTCCTGCCTATCTCGGCCTTTTCTTCCGTCACCGCGTCGCGGTAATGGAAATAGCTGATGCCGGTAACCACCAGGGCAATGACCACGACGGCCGCGGCGACCAGCATCACGATCTTAGTCCGTAGCGAACGCCCCAGCGATGTCGAAGAGGAAGATCTCCGTTCGGGTACGGCCAGCGGGTCCTGCTGCCAGCCGTGGTAATAAAATTTATCCTTCAGGTTCCGGGGCAGGAGATGCAGGATAACCGTTACGACGATGACCGTGATCGTCTTATCCAGAAGGTCGATCAGCATATCCGCCGTAAACTGGGACCAGAAAAGGCTCAGCGTGCCGTTGTCATATATGCTGCGGGCCAGGGGAGCCGAAATGCCGCTTCCAAAGTCAAAGCCGTACATCGTCCAGGTCAGGACCGACCCCAGGCCGCCGCCGATCAGGGAAAAGGTGATGATAATGATCGGGAGCTTTCTTATCTGGTTAAAATAGCCTTTTTCCGCGAAGTAAGCCGCGCTTATGGAGATCAGGACTGTTAAGGAGCCGTAATAGGCTGTCGTGTAGTCGCTGATCCCGTTAATGAGATTGGTCAGAAATCCCGCAACGATCCCCGGAATATAGCCGCCCAGGGCGGCAGCCAGGGTGCTTCCTATGTTGTCGAGGAAGAGCGGAAGGTCCAGCCTCAGGGCAAGGCGAACGCCCAGATAATTGACCAGGAGGCCCGCCACACAGAGAATGAGCATATATGGGAGCTTGTTTTCACTGGCTGTTTTTCTTTCGCGGTGAAAGACCGGGGATTTTTTATTATTATGGAAAGAAAGGTCCTTCCCGGAAGACGGGGGCTTTTGGGTTTCCATACCTTTTTCAGGCTTTGCCTGTTCCAAGTTCTGCATGACCTGATACCTCAAAGAATTGCCTTTGGCAATGATTTTTGTTCAGCTGCATATACCGCGGCACAGAATGAAAAAGTATTATTTTTCTCTGCTCGCGAGTATAAGTATAGCACGACCTCACAAGGGTTTCAACCGCCAAGTTTCCCCATGGCAAGCCATCTTACCGGGAAGTTCCCTAAACCCGTGGCGAAAGCGCCGTATTTTTGCCCACATCTTGACGAAATATCCCCAAAATGCTATAATAACTTTTGTTGTAAATTACATAAAATCATTAAAATGCGAACTGGTCAACCTTTACCAGCAAGGATTCTTCTGCCTCTATAGGCAGTGAGAGGAATTGCAAAACAGGAAACGGGAACGTCAGTGGCGGGCGGAGAGAGATCGGTATCCCCCACTGACATGAGACAAGCTACAGTCAGTAGTATACTGGCATATCAGGCTCCGTGAAATTATCGACTGTGGAATTATTGACTCTGGATTAAAACAACACACAAAACATGCAGCAGGAGGTTTTCGTCATGAAGAAAAGTTATCGTCCCTTTCTAATCGCGGGAGCAGTCCTTGGCCTTATGGCAGGCGCTCTGTCCGTGCATGCCGCCGCGATGGCATCTTTCGGTTCCGGAGAGATCCAGGAAGGCAGCAAGGTCATGCCTTACCGTCTCTATGATCCTACGGAAAACGGCTATACCCTGGATGAATATCCTCTGGTCCTCTTCCTCCACGGAGAGGATGCCATGGGCGATGATAATAACCGGCAGCTGACCGCCGATGTCGGCGCTTCCTTCTGGGCGGACAAGGTCCGCCAGGACCACAACCCCGCCTATGTTCTGGCTCCCCAGATCAGCGACGCGGACTGGACGGACGATACCGTTCTTGTCAAAGCCCTTCTGGATGACATTGTCTCCCAGAATCCCATCGATACAAGCCGCATTTACATCGTCGGCCTTTCATCCGGCTCCACCGGCGCCTGGAAGATGCTCCTCGACTATCCGGAAATTTTTGCCGGAGCCATCCCTGTAGCCGGCGGCGCTCCCGAGGAATACTTCGGCACCGATGCCTTCGAGGCCCTGGCCTATATGCCCACCTGGCCCTTCCATGCCGCCGATGACGACGTGGTTTCCGTGCAGGCCACCCGCGACACCGTAGCGGCCCTCAAGGCTGCCGGCAATGATGCCTGCCAGTATGAGGAATTTTCCCCCGGCTCCGTCGTTCCGGCCCACGAGGTCTGGACGCCCGCCTTCATCGATGTGGGAACCGCCTACAACTGGCTGATGATGCAGGACAGGGAGCGCACCGCGGATAACACCACCAGCGCCATCATGACCTTTGCCCACAAAAAGATGGGCGAAAACCTGTACCGCGTCAACGACTATTACCTGGGCAACATCTGGGTCATCGACGCCGGAAACCAGGTCGTCCTCATCGACACCGGTATGGGCGGCTTCGGTCAGGCTGACCTTTACGCCTACATCCGCGACAATGTGATCGCCGATCCGGAAGCCGAGTTCAACATCATCGTCACCCACAACCACGGCGACCACACCATGGGCATTCCGTCCGTGGCAAATTCCGGGAAGCTGAACAAGGTTTATGTCAACGAAAACGATGCCAAGGGTGTCGTCAATACGGTCTCCCGCTCCGGAGCCAGCATTGAGGACAACCTGGTCTACGTCAAGGAAGGCGATGTCGTCACCGTCAACGACGCGGAATTTTATATCGTCGACGCGCCGGCCCATACCCCCGGCTCCATCTGCGTATTCTATGACGACGCCGTCTTCACAGGCGACTCCGTCGGCTCCGGGTATCTGTGGATGTTCTCCTACGTGGACGAGATCATCCCCTCCGCCCAACATCTTGTGGATGTCATGGAGGAGCGCAATATCAACAAGGTCTATACCGGCCACTTTGAGAACTATGAGACCTTCGACATTGAATATGTCAAGAATATCGTCGCCTGCGGCCAGGGCATCGTCGACCAGACCATCCCCTACGGCATCTACACCAGGCGCCTTGGCGCCGTTGCCCACTACGGCAACGCCAGCATCTACTTCAACCTGTATCAGGTCAATACGCCCGAAGAGTAATATCCGGTAGGGAAGAAATGGGGAGGGTTCTCTTTTCTTGAAATTATAAGAAAAGAGAACCCTCCCCATTTCTTCCCAGGGCAAACGCACGTTTTTCGGGGAGACCCCATCGCCCCCTGTAGACCATTCTGGGTTATGCTCACCTGCCGGTAGGTTCTGGGTGTGCCATGTTTCCTGTTACCTTTTCTGTTTTACTCTTACCTGGCGGTGGGTTCTGGGTGTGCCATGTTTCTTGTTACCTTTTCTGTTTTACTCTTACCTGGCGGTGGGTTCTGGGTGTGCCATGTT
>CAMNNO010000181.1 GCA_946545475.1 uncultured Blautia sp. | reverse complement strand
TGAGGAGCATGAGCACCATCATCACCATGACGAGGATGAGGAGCATGAGCATCATCATGACCATCACGGTCATCACCATCACCACCACGCCGACGAAGTGTTCCAGAGCTGGGGCCGGGAGACGGTCAAGAAGTTTACGAAGGAGAGCCTGCAGGAGAAGCTCAAGGCTCTTGATAACGAGGAGCTTTACGGGACCGTGCTGCGCGCCAAGGGCATGCTGCCGGCCGAGGACGGCACCTGGATCTACTTCGACATGGTTCCGGAGGAAACCGTCCTGCGCGAGGGAGCCGCGGATTTCACCGGGCGCCTGTGCGTGATCGGCGCGAAGCTGAACGAGAAAAACTTATCCGAACTTTTTGGTTTATGATGCGCAGGAAACGAACAGAGTCCGTTTCCTATGATATGCGCACGGATTTACAGAGGAAATATGCCGCTTACAGCGGCGTAAATCCGGCGCAGGAAACGAACAGAGTCCGTTTCCTATAATATGCGCACGGATTTACAGAGGAAATATGCCGCTTACAGCGGCGTAAATCCGGCGCAGGAAACGAACAGAGTCCGTTTCCTATAATATAGACAGGAGCACCTTGCCATGAATGAAGACATTCAAGTCCCCATTTACCTGATCACCGGTTTCCTGGATTCCGGGAAAACCACATTCACGGATTTTACGCTGAACCAGTCCTACTTCGCTATTGATGGAAAAACCCTGCTCATCCTCTGCGAGGAGGGCGAGGTGGAATATGACCGAAAGACCCTGCTGAGGGGAAGAGCGGTCATTGAGGTCATCCACTCCGAAGAGGAATTTACCAAAGAGAAGCTGGAGACCCTGGACCTGATCCACAGGCCCGAGCGCGTGGTCATTGAATATAACGGCATGTGGCTGGTCAGCCGCTTTAACGAGCTGGAGCTGCCGGATGGCTGGGGCGTGGAGCAGCAGATCACCTGCGTGGACGCTTCGACCTACCAGATCTATACCGGAAACATGAAGTCCCAGTTTGTCGATATGATCCGGGACACGGACATGGTTATTTTCAACCGCTGCAAGGACAGTGACCCGCTGCCGTCCTACCGCCGGGCGATCAAGGTGGTCAACCAGGCCGCCGAGGTGGTCTTCGAGGATGAGAGCGGCGAGATCCAGGACATCTTCCAGGAAAGCCTTCCCTATGACATGGACGCCCCTGTTGTCGAGATCCTGCCGGAGGACTATGGCATCTGGTTTGTGGACACGCATGACAATCCGAAGGACTACAAGGGAAAAACCATCCACTTTAAGGCAAAGGTCATGCGCTCTCCCGGCATGAGGAAAGACTTTTTCGTGGCCGGAAGGCAGGGCATGGTCTGCTGCGCGAACGATATCCAGTTCCTCGGCGTGCCCTGCCGCTTTGACAAGGCGGATGAGCTGAAAAATGATTCCTGGGTCGAGGTGACGGGAAAAGCGGAGACCGCCGGCAACGGGGAGGGGATCTACCTGAACATCCAGGAAGTTGCCCCCTGCGCTCCCCTGGCACAGGAAATGGTGACCTTTAACTGAGTCATTGCCGTTTGCCAAAGAAGATCTGACCGACATGCCTTTTTAACATTTACCAGCAAGGATTCTCCTGCCTCTATAGGCAGTGAAAGGAATTGCAAAAAAGGAAATCTGACCGACATGCCTTTTTTTAACCGAGCAGCAAATAAAGAGATCTTTCTTGTGGCGGGGCTTGGCAATCCCGGAAAGACCTATGCCAACACCCGCCACAACGTGGGCTTCGCCTGCATCGACGCCCTGGTGGACGCTTACCGCATTCCCCAGTCCGGCCTGAAATTTAACGCCATGTACGGGAAGGGCGTCATCGAGGGCCGGGATGTGATCCTGATGAAGCCTTTGTCCTACATGAACCTGAGCGGCGGGCCGATCCAGCAGATGTGCGCCTATTTTAAGGTGGAGCCTTCCACCCACCTTCTTGTCATCCACGATGATATCGACCTTCCCTTCGGGCAGCTGCGCATCCGCAAGAGCGGCAGCGCCGGCGGCCACAACGGCATGAAGGATATCGTCCGCGCCCTGGGGACCCAGGAGTTCGCCCGCATCCGCATAGGCGTTGGAGCCAAGCCCGAGGGCTGGGACCTGGCGGATTATGTCCTCAGCCATTTTTCCAGGGAAGAAGAGCGCCTCATGGACGAGACGGTGAAGGCCGCCGCCGATGCCGTCTCCCTGTCGCTGAAAAGCGGCATAGACATCGCCATGAATACCTACAACCGGAAAGCGACGTGAAAACCGGACGGGAGGGAAAATTTCCCTCCTGTCCGCCGTAGCCCGCGCATCGCTGCAGCCGGGAGCCTTTTGCCGCGCGGGCCTGCGACCTGAAAACTGGGAAGAAGGGAAAATTTTCCCTGCCTCCCCGCACAGAGGTTTATAATTTATGAAGACCTACAGCGAGCCGCTCCGCCAGTGGGCGGAGTATGAACCGATCTTAAACGAGCTGCCCGCTCTTAAGGGGATCATAGAAATATCCGGCTGCTCCCAGTCCCAGAAAGCCCATCTCATGAATGGATTTTCCGGGCTTTTTTCGTTTCATCTGATCATCTGCGAGGATGAAGCCCACGCCCGGGAGCTTTATGAGGATTACAAAAACTATGACCCTCACACCTATTACTATCCGGCCAAGGATATCCTCTTTTTCCAGGCGGATATCCACGGCAACCTCCTCATCCGCCAGAGGATGCAGGGATTAAAGCACCTGATCGAGGACGGCAGCGCGACCTTTGTCACCACCATAGACGGCTGTATGGATAAGCTCTGCCCCATCGGGGACATTAAGAAAAAGGTCCTGCCTCTCCGGAATGAGGGAAACATCGATATCACCGCCCTGAGGGGGACGCTGTCGCATCTGGGCTATGAGTGCGTGGCGCAGGTGGAGATGCCGGGCCAGTTTTCTGTCCGGGGCGGCATCGTGGACATCTATCCGGTCACGGAGGAGAACCCGGTCCGCCTGGAACTTTTCGGGGACGAGGTCGACTCTCTGCGCACCTTCGACATCGAGACGCAAAGATCCCTCTCCTCCATAGAAGGCATCCATATTTATCCTGCCGCCGAGACGATCCCGGAAAAGGAAGGCGTGTGCTTCCTGGATTATTTTGACCCGGAAAAGACCATCTTCTTCCTGGATGAGCCAAACCGCCTTAACGAGAGGGGGCGCGCCGCCGCCGAGGACTTTAAGGAAAGCCGGGAGAGACGGGAAAGCCTGGGGGAAAGCGCGCCGCCGGCTTCCTGGGTGGTGGACTTTTCCGACATCCAGAAGGCGCTCAATAAAAGCCGCTGCCTGTCCTTCTCCGCCCTGGAGGCGAAGGCCCTCGCGTGGCGCATCACAAAGCGCTACCAGATCTCGGCCCGGACGCTGGCCTCCTATAATGGAAGCTTTGCCCTTCTCTTGCAGGACCTCAAAAAATATAAGGACCAAAAGTACCGGCTCGTCCTTCTGTGCGGCTCCCGCACAAGGGCCGAGAGGCTGGCCGGGGAGCTCCGGGAGGAGGGGCTTAATGCCTTTTTCAGTCAGAACATGGACACCATCCTGAATCCCGGCGAGATCCTGGTGGCCTACGGCCATGCCCGGCGGGGCTTCGAGTATCCGCTCCTTCGCTTCGCCGTCATCCCGGAGACCGATATCTTCGGCCAGGAGCAGAAAAAGAAGCGCAAAAAGAAGCAGGACGGCCAGCGCATCCAGGACTTCTCGGAGCTCTCGGTGGGCGACTATGTCATCCACGAGAGGTACGGGATCGGCATCTATCAGGGCATCGAGAAGGTGGATGTCGACGATGTGACCAAGGATTACATCAAGATCCAGTACCTGGAAGGGAGCAACCTCTACATTCTGGCCACCAACCTTAACCTGCTGCAAAAATACCATATGCCGGAAGGAACCGCTGCCCCGGCCCTTAACCGCCTTGGCGGCAAGGAGTGGACAAAGACCCGGACCAAGGTCCGCAAAGCCGTCCAGGATATCGCCAAGGACCTGGTCGCGCTGTATGCGGCCCGCCAGGGCAAGGAAGGGTATATCTACGGCCCGGATACCGTCTGGCAGAAGGAATTTGAGGAATTATTCCCCTACGAGGAGACGGAGGACCAGCTGGCGGCCATCGAGGACACCAAGCGCGACATGGAGAGCCATAAGATCATGGACCGCCTGATCTGCGGCGACGTGGGCTACGGCAAAACCGAGATCGCCCTGCGGGCGGCCTTCAAGGCTGTTCAGGAAAGCCGGCAGGTGGCCTACCTGGTGCCCACCACGATCCTGGCCCAGCAGCACTACAATACCTTTGTCCAGAGGATGAAGGATTTTCCGGTCCGGATAGAGCTTTTAAGCCGCTTCCGCACCACGTCCCAGCAGAAGAACGCCATTGAAGGCTTAAAGCGCGGCCTGGTGGATATTGTCATCGGCACCCACAGGCTTTTGTCCAAGGATGTCACCTACAAGAACCTGGGCCTTCTGATCATCGATGAGGAGCAGCGCTTTGGCGTCCGCCACAAGGAGAAGATCAAGCAGCTGAAACAGGATGTGGACGTGCTGACCCTGACGGCCACGCCGATTCCCCGCACGCTCCACATGAGCCTGATCGGCATCCGGGACATGAGCCTCCTTGAGGAGCCGCCCATGGACCGCATGCCCATCCAGACTTATGTCATGGAATACGACGAGGAGACCGTGCGGGAAGCCATCATGCGGGAGATGCGCCGGGGCGGGCAGGTCTATTATGTCTACAACCGGGTCAACGATATCGCGGACCTGGCCTACCGCCTGCGGCAGCTGGTGCCCGAGGCCCATGTGGAATTTGCCCACGGGCAGATGACGGAGCGGGAGCTCGAGGATGTCATGTACCGCTTTGTGGATGGCGATATCGATGTCCTGGTCACGACCACCATCATCGAGACGGGGCTGGACATCCAGAACGCCAATACCATGATCATCCACGATTCCGACCGCTACGGCCTCTCCCAGCTCTACCAGCTGCGGGGGCGCATCGGGCGCTCCAACCGGACGGCCTACGCCTTCCTGATGTACAAAAAGGATAAGATGCTCCGGGAGGAGGCGGAAAAAAGGCTTTCCGCCATCCGGGAATATACCGACCTCGGCAGCGGCTTCAAGATCGCCATGCGCGACCTCGAGATCCGCGGCGCGGGCGACCTCCTCGGGGCCCAGCAGCATGGCTTTATCAACGCCGTGGGGTATGACCTGTACTGCAAAATGCTCAGCGAGGCCGTGCGCGAGGCCAAGGGCGTAGTTACCATGGAGGACTTTGACACGACCATCGACATCTCCATTGACGCCTACCTTCCGGATGCCTACATTCCCAACGAGTCCCAGAAATTCGATATTTACCGCCGGATCGCGGCCATCCAGGGCGAGGAGGACTACGATGCCATGCTGGAGGAGCTCATCGACCGCTTCGGCAATCCGCCGAAGATGGTCCTGAACCTGCTCGCGGTCGCCCTGGTCAAGGCGAATGCCCACAGGGCCTACATTTCGGAGATCAAGCAGAAGCCGGAGGAGATGCGCCTCGTGCTTTTTGAGCGGGCCCGGCTTGACGTATCCAAAATACCGGAGCTGGTAAAGGAAGCCGGCCATGGCTGCCGCTTCTTTGCCGGAAAGGCGCCCTACCTCGCCTTCCCCCTCCGGGAGCTGCCCAAAAACAAGATAGAATTTTTAAAGGACTTTATCCCCCTTCTGCAAAAGCTGGCGGTGGAGTAAACGCTGTCATGGGGCCGCCCTCCTGCCTGGCGGCCGGCGCCGTGGAGCAGTCTGAGGAGACGAAAACATGAATGAACTACTGGACCTTTATCTGACCTTTGCGCGGATCGGCTGCGTGACCTTTGGCGGAGGCTATGCCATGCTGCCCATCCTGGAGCGGGAGCTGGCGGACAAAAGGCACTGGACGACCCTGGACGAGCTCCGGGATTACTTTTCCATCGGCCAGTGCACGCCGGGGGTCATCGCCCTTAATGTCTCGACCTTCATCGGCGAGAAAAAAGCCGGCATAAAAGGCGCGCTGGCCGCCACGACCGGGTTCCTGACCGGCCCGATCGTCATTATCCTGATCATAGCGGCCTTTTTAAAGAACTTTGCCACCCTGCCGGTGGTGCAGCACGCCTTTGCGGGCATCCGGGTATGCGTCTGCGTCCTGATCGTGCAGGCGGTCCTCCGGCTATGGAAAAAGTCGGTGGTGGACCCCTTCACGCTGGGCCT
Organism: uncultured Blautia sp.; assembly: GCA_946545475.1. Lineage (GTDB taxonomy): Bacteria > Bacillota > Clostridia > Lachnospirales > Lachnospiraceae > Blautia_A. The sequence continues at coordinate 767 of CAMNNO010000181.1, read as the reverse complement.
GTACCTGACGATATTTTCCCTGAACGCCTTCTCATCCCTCCTGCCCTTTAAGGCGCCGGCAGCCGTGCTGGTCATCACCTCCGGGGTCCTGGGCGTTGTGGTGGCGAGCGCCCGAAACCGCCGCCAGGGAGAAAACGCGCACTCCGGCGCATCCGCTGGTGCCGGCGGTTCAGAAAAAGAAAAGGGTTCAGAAAAAGAAAAGGAGGGAAGGGCATGATCTATCTGCGGCTGTTCTTTGAATTTGCCAAAACCGGCCTGTTTTCCGTGGGCGGAGGCCTGGCGACGCTTCCGTTCCTGTATGAGATCTCCGACAAGACAAGATGGTTTTCCCACAGCGATATTGCGGATATGATCGCCGTATCCGAGTCCACGCCCGGGGCCATAGGCATCAACATGTCAACCTATGCGGGCTTTCGGACGGCCGGGATAGCGGGAGCCCTCATCGCCTCCTTCGGCCTGGCCCTCCCGTCGGTCGTCATCATCCTGATCATTGCCAGGTTCCTGAAAAAATTCCGGGAAAATCCTTACGTGGAACGCGCCTTTTACGGCCTTCGTCCGGCCTCCATCGCCATGATCACGGCGGCAGGCGTCAACGTGGCGAAGGTGGCCCTGGTGGACATGGACGCCCTCGCGGAAGGCGGGGAGGGGCTGTCCGGCTTCTTCATATGGAAGGCTATAGCCCTCGGCGTCCTTATCTTTGTCGGGCAGAAAAAGCTCAAATGGAGCCCCGTCGTATTCATAGCGCTCTCGGCGGTGGCGGGCATTCT
>CAMNNO010000180.1 GCA_946545475.1 uncultured Blautia sp. | reverse complement strand
AGCAGGAGACAGTATTTTTGCTGTCTTCTGCTTTTTCTTTATTATCGCAGGGGCGATGCTACATAAGAGGAGCAAAAAACTTGAGGAGCCGCCCCCACACCTTGTAATACATCTTCTCGTTGGCAATGGTCTCCGGCGTGACGGTGCGGCAGTTGCGCAGCGTCATCTGGAAATCCTGCTCGATATCGGCAATGCAGTCGGTGCGGTACATATAGGTGGCGCATTCAAAATGATGGTAGAGGCTCCGGTAGTCCAGGTTTATGGTGCCGACGATGGCTTTCACATTATCGCTGGTCACGACCTTGGCGTGGACAAAGCCCGGGTTATATTCATAGATATGCACGCCGGCCTCGATAAGCCGCTTATAGTGGGCCTTGGCCAGGGCGTAGGAGCCCTTCTTGTCGGGAATGCCGGGGAGGATGATCTTGACATCCACGCCCCTCTCCGCCGCGTAGATAATGGCGGTGAGGAGCTCGCCGTCCAGGATCAGGTACGGCGTCATGATGTGGACGTAATCGTTGGCCCGGTAGAGAACATCGATATAGACCGTTTCGCCCACCTTATACTCATCCAGCGGGCAATCCGCGTAGGGCATGACATAGCCCCTGGCCCTGGAAGGCGGGGGCGTCTCGCGGTGGGAAGCCTTTGCCGGCTTCTCCGGGATATCCTCCGCGCTCTTGACGGGCGAAGGGCTGCCGCCATCCGATGCGGGGAGGGCAGGCGCGTCATCATATGTTTCGGGATCGGAAAGATAGGGCTCATAAACCGGCTTGGCCTCGTCAATGTTCCACATCTGGAGGAACATGAGGGTAAAGCTTTTGACCGCCTTACCCTTGAGCATGACCGCCGTATCCTTCCAGTGGCCGAAGCGCTCAATGCGGTTGATATATTCATCGGCCAGGTTGACGCCGCCGTTGAAGGCGACCTTTCCGTCGATGACCAGGATCTTGCGATGGTCGCGGTAATTGTAATGCGAGGAGACGATGGGCATGATCTTGGCAAAGACCTTGGCCTTGATGCCGGTTTTTGCGAGCAGCTTGGTATAGTTGAGCGGAAGATTGGAGATCTCGCAGAAGCCGTCATAGAGCACCCGGACATCCACGCCCTCGGCCACCTTCTCCTCCAGGATCTCCAGGACCTTGCCCCACATGTAGCCCTCTTCGATGATGAAATATTCCAGGAAGATGAATTTTTCGGCTTTTTTAAGCTCCTCAAGAAGAGCCTCGAACTTGGCCTCGCCGCTGGGAAAATAGGTCACCTGGGTCTTATCGTAAACTGGGTAGCAGCCGGTGCGGCGGATGAAGGTCGCCAGGTCGTCAAGGCCGGAGCGCCCCTTTTCCAGCCGGGCAATGATGTCGGGGTCCTGCGAGAGGGCATGCATCGTGTCCTTATTGATCTGAGCCACCCTGGCCTGCAGGGCCCGGTGCCCTAAGTTGACCTGGGTGAACAGAAGCAGCACGGCGCCGAGGATGGGAATGGTGCAGAAGAAAAACATCCACGTCAGCTTGGCCATGGGGTCCATGTCGTTGTTGAACAGGTAGACCATCATGGCAATGCAGAAAATGAGCTGCACCAGGGAAAAGTACGGCATGGCGCCCCGAAGCCACAGGTAGAGGGCAAGAAGAAGGAATAGATGCAGAAAAATGGAAACGGTCACGATAAGAAAGCGGCCGAACAGGATATAGCCCACGCCTTTCCTGACCGGTTTAGCCAGACGCAATATTTTTTCTTTTGTATCCTGATAGTTCATATCGACTCACCCTTCACTCTTTTTGGCTTTATAAGCCGCTGACAGTTTTTATGTCATCTTTATTAAGGTCATATCATAGCACAACAATAAAAAAAAATAAACAGGCGAAAAGTGAAATCTTAGAGGCAGCACACATTTTTTACACGGCCTTAGCATTTCTTCCCCTTCCCGCTTCTTCCGGTAAAAAAGAATTGACAAACCCGAGCACGGATAATATAATGAACCCACAGCTTCCCTTACAGCAAAACCTTTAGGGCGATGAGACCACCAATTTTCTCTTTAGATGGGAAGCGCTAAGAAGAGGACCGGCTCCATGCTGGTCTTTTTTTCGTAAATGATATAGGAAACGTAAGCGGACGCATTTCCGCTGATATAGGAAACGCAAGCGGACACATTTCCGCTGATATAGGAAACGTAAGCGGACGCATTTCCGCTGAAAATCCGTGCGCATACGATAAGCATATAAGCAGATGATAAGAAAGAAGGGGGGAAACACCTGATGAACCTGGCTGAATTATTAAAAGAAGAAGCAAAATGGACCCTGACTGAGAACGGGGCGGATGCCCTGAAAAGCACAGGAAGCGCTATGTTGGACTTTTACGGCGAAGCGGGAGCCATGCGGTACGCATCACCTGAGCGGCTTTCCCTGCTTTTCCAGAAAGCCTTTATTGAGGACCCGTTGCGGGCCTTAAAGTGCCTCTTTTATCTTAGGGATATCCGGGAGGGACAGGGGGAGAGGGATGTTTTCCGCTTCCTTCTGAGGGGCCTTGCCTTCTCCCGCCCGGAAGCGGTCATCGCGAACATGCGCCTCATCCCGTTTTACGGGCGCTATGACGACTATTACTGCCTGATCGGCACGCCGGCCGAAGAAGCGATGTGGGCCGAGGTTGCCGGCCAGCTTACCCGCGACCGGGAGGCCCTGGAAAAAGGAGAAAGCTTATCCCTTCTGGCCAAATGGCTGAAAAAAGCCAACTCCTCCAATAAGCCCACCCGGGAGTTTGGCATTTACACGGCCCTGCACCTTGGCCTTAAGGTTTCGGAATACAAGCGGATCACCAGCGCCCTGCGGAAAGCCCTCAAGGTCGTGGAGGTGGACATGTCCCGGAACGCCTGGGAGGACATCACATACGAGAGCGTCCCCGCCCGGGCCATGCGCCTGTACCGCGACGCCTTCCCGCGCCATGACCGGGAGCGCTTTGACGCCTACATGGAAAAGGTGAAGGAAGGCCGGTCCGAGATCCACGCCCAGGGCCTGTATCCCTATGACTTTATCGAGCTGATCTCCAAGGGGGTAGAGTCCCCGGTCCTGGAAGAGCAGTGGAAAGCTCTGCCGGATTATGTCGGGGACGGCGGCAACTTCCTCATCATGGCGGATGTCTCGGGCTCCATGACGGGCCGCCCCATGGCGACCAGCGTTGGCCTGGCTATCTATTTCGCGGAGAGGAACCAGGGGGCCTACCACAATCTCTTTATGACTTTCAGCCAGGACCCCCATATCGTAAGCCTGAAAGGGGAAAGCCTGTATGAAAAGGTCAAATATGCCTGCCAGGCAGATTGGGGCATGAACACCGATCTTCTAAAGGCCATGAAAAAGGTCCTCGATATTGCCGTCAAAAATCACTGCACACAGGAAGAGCTTCCCAGGGCGCTCATTATCATCACGGATATGGAATTTGACTCGGCCATGAAATGGGATGATGACCTTGCCGTGTCGAAAGAGGGGGACAGCTGGGAAGATTTCCGGCAGGAGTGGGAGTCTGTGCGCTCTCTTCTTGCAGGCGCCCTGCGGGCGGCAGCGGGAAAGCCCGCCGAAAAAGAAGCGGGCAAAGAAAGCGAACCGTCCGCGCGGGAGGTTCCCCCAAAGAGGACATACAAGGAGATCATTGACGACATGTTTTCATCCGCCGGCTACCAGGCTCCGGCCATTGTCTTCTGGAATGCTGATTCCAAACATGAGGTGTTCCACACAGAGGCAAACGATAACGGGGCGATCCTGGTCTCCGGACAGTCGGCCTCTACCTTCCAGAACCTTGTCCGCTACCTGAACGGAGAGGCGATCATATCGCCCGTGGAGTACATGCGCATGGTCCTGGACAGCGAGCGCTATCAGGCGGTCGTACTGCCGAGGGAAGCGTAACTATAGGAAACGGATAAAGCCCTTATCGTTTTGAACCGTTTTTCGCACCGGATCTCCACTGAAAATTCGTGCGCATACGATATAAGGGCGGCGAAGCGCCGACGCAAAAAGCAGGACAGAGAGGAAAAAATGGCATGACGCAGCAGACAGGAATACTGAAAAAAAGAACATTTTTATATCTGACGGAATTTTTCTCCGGCATGTCCGTGATGGCGGTGGAGCTCGGCGCCAGCCGGCTGATCGCCCCCTATTTCAGCTCGTCCCAGATCGTGTGGACCATCATCATCGGGACCATCATGATCGCTATGGCGGCGGGCAATGTTTACGGCGGGCGGAAGGCGGACATGGACCCCTCCCCCGAGAGGATATACCGGCGCATCCTCATAGCGGCGGTCTATATCGCCGCCATCCCGGCTGTCGGGAAATATGTGATCATCGGGATATCCGGCATCCTGATCTTTACGGTGGACACAAACTTTCTCATCATAGCCGCGTTTGTGTGCTGCCTTCTCCTGTTTGCTTTTCCCCTTTTCCTTTTGGGAACGGTGACGCCGTCCCTGGCGAAGGCCTGCGTGAACAATCTATCGGACAGCGGGCGCGTGGTGGGAAACCTCGGCGCCTTCCAGACCATCGGCAGCATCATCGGCACCTTCATCCCCACGTTTGTGAGCATACCGGCGGTGGGCACGGCGGCTACCTTCCTCATTTTTGCCGGGATACTTCTGGCTATCTGCCTTGTGTTTTATCTGTCTGTAAAGGGCGGAAAACGGCGGCTCATCATCGGCATCGCGCTGTTTGTGATCTGCTGTATTTTCGGCAGGGAGAGCGCCTTCGCCTTTTGGCAGACGGACCTGGTCTATGAAGGGGAATCGATCTACAACTATCTCCAGGTCTATGAAGACGACCGCCAGGTGGCGCTTTCCACCAACGTGCTCTTTGGCGTCCAGTCGGTCTACCAGAAGGACGAGGGCCTGACCGGCCTGTACTATGACTATGTGCTGGCTGCTCCCTCCATGGCGGCCTATTCCGAAAAGGTCTCCCCCCGGATGCTGGTGCTTGGCATGGGCAGCGGGACGGCGGCCACCCTCTGCGGCCGCTTCTACCCTCAGCTTGAGATCGAGGGGGTCGAGATCGACCAGAAGATCACGGACCTCTCATACCGGTACTTTCACCTCCCGGAGGACATGCCTGTGGCCACCTATGACGGAAGGGCCTATCTCCAGGTATCCGGCCGCAAATACGATGTGATCCTGGTGGACGCCTACCAGGACATTACGATCCCCTTTCAGATGTCGACCACGGAATTTTTCACCCTCGTCCGGGAGCATCTGTCCGATGACGGGGTGATGGTCGTTAATATGAACATGAGGGGCGGCTCCGGGGACGACATCGCTTCGTACCTGGCGGACACCATATGCGCGGTCTTTGGCGGCGCCTATGTCATAGACCCGCCCTATACCACAAACCGGGTCCTGTATGCCGCAAACGGGGATGGATGCCTTGACAATCTTGTCCGGGATGCGTCCCGGATAACGGACAGCACCCTCTCCGCCCACCTTGGCATGATAAAGGATAACATCCGCCCCTGGAATGCGGGAGGGCACATCCTGACCGACGATCGGGCCCCCGTGGAGCTGCTTGGCGTAAAGGCGCTGGACGGCATCATAGCCGAGGAGACCGGTTATTATAAGACGATCTTTCAGGAGGAGGGCCTTGGCGGGCTCCTCCGGGCGCTGTCGCCGTAAGGTGACTATTTCCTTACGCCGCCCCTGCGATAACAATATACTAGAAGTACTAAGAAAATGACCACCGGTAATTTTCTTAGTACTTCTGCATATACCGCGGCACAGAATTAAAAAGTGTTATTTTATTGTGCCCGCGAGTATAGAAAACCGCCCCATCAGCCACAAACGGCTGAAGGAGCGGTTTTCTGCGGCTTACGCCTTTCTCTGTCTTATTTGCAGGGGCTGTCAGCCTTCTTCGGCAGCCTCGGCATCTACAATGATTTCCTGGGGCTCTTCGCCGCCTTCGGGGGAGTAGGGCTCATCCGGGACTTCCGGAAGGAGCTCGCCTCCGTCCTCTTCCCGGGCCGCCAGCTCTTCAAGGCCAGAGATGCCCTGGCCCTGGGTGGTGCCGCCGGGCGTGTAAGCGGGTTCGGTGTAGGAATAGCCGCCGCCATCATAAGAGGAATAGGATTCCTCGTAGGAGGATTCCGCATAATAGGAAGAGGAGGTCTCGTCAGAAGAAGCGGAAGAGCTCCCGGTGCTCTCGGAGACGGGAAGCGGGTCCGGCTTTTTGGCGCTTAAGTAGTCGGCGGAAACATAGGCTTTTTTGCCCTCATAGGTGATCTCCGCCCAGAGGGATGTGCTGCCCTCGCCGGCCGTGATGGCGTCCACGGAGATGAAGTCGCCGTAGGTGAAGGTGCCCAGAAGCTCGCCGTCCGTGGAAGGCTCGGAGCGGACATTGAGCTTGGTGGCCGTGATATAGTAGGACGCGTTGACCGTTCCGGGTGTCTTAAGGAGCTCGGAGGAGGACGGCGCTTCTTTAGCGGCATCGGCAGCAGCGGCCGGGGCAGCCTCCTCGCTTTCGGGGGCAGCCTCTTCTTCCGGCTCGGGAGCCGGGAGGTTCAGGCTGCCGATGACGGCCATGAGAGCGGGCAGGGAGGCCGGGTCCTCAGAGGAAGCGGTTACCACAAAGGTATCATGCCCGGCCGGCAGGTAGAGCTGGCACAAAACCTCGTCAGAGGCGGAAGCCGAAAGAGGTGCGGGGAGAGCTTCCCCTTCCGAGAGACGAGCGATGGACAGGGTGCCCGCATCAAAGGTCAGAACGGCAAGGTCGCCGTTTTCGTCGAGGGAGGAGAGGGAAGCCGGGGCATTTAGCGACAAGGCGCCGTCAAAAACGGACAGGGAAGTTGTCCCGGGATCGGAGAGGGCAGCAGCCTTCACCCCGGAGCCGGAGAACAGAACAAGAGCCCCGGCGATAGCCAGGAGCAGAACAGAACGAGAGTTTCGCATAGAGATACCTCCTTAAAATGATATTGTGCGGCCGATACCGGCAGCAGAACATAACTGTGAACTACCACAGACCATAAAGGTCTGTGGCTTCTGAGAGCCTGACGGCTC
>CAMNNO010000179.1 GCA_946545475.1 uncultured Blautia sp. | reverse complement strand
GGCTTTTTAATCTCCGGCATTCTGGGCTGTCCGTCGACGATATCCTCCTGACCGGCGCTCTCCGTAAAATAACCGGTCGAGGACCTTCTCTTCGGCTTCGATGCTATCTTAATATCGTCATCGCTGTCGTCAAGGGTCATATCCCTCCTCGCCAGGGCTTTTCTTTCCTGCGCGGACGCATCCTCATATTCCGGGTCAAGGGCGCCCTCGTCCTCCGCAACCTCGGTCAAAGCCTCCGGGTCCATAATAACTCCGGAGCTCTTTCCCTTTTTCCTTCCGCCAAACAACTCCTTAAGGCCTTTCGATATTTTTTCCTGGAAGGAATCCCCCTGACGGGCGCCTCCCTCATCAGCCGCCCTTAAAGGCTTCACCTGCGGAAACTCGTCATCCTCCACATCCACTTCTTTGCCGAAGGGATGGATATTATCCTCCTCTATGGGAATAACACTCCCCGGAAGAACAGCGTCCTCCTCCGTCTGAGCCCCGCGGCCGGCGGGCGTAAGGGCCTCGGCGTCCACAGGCTCATCCGGGCCATATTTCGGCCTTCTCGGCTTTCTCTTATCTGCGCCTTTTGCCTGACCAAAAATGCTGCCAAGAGTCGTCTTCCTGCCTCTAGCGGTATCCTCGCCGTCATCCAGCACTTGTTCGGCGGAAGGACCCTCGGTCTCTTTGCCGGTATTCTCCTCCTCGCCGTCCTGCCTCTGCTGCTGTCTTTCCCTCCGGTCAAGGATCTCCTCCACCAGCTCGGCAGCGGAAGCCTCCTCCTTGGCATAAGTCTCTTTTTCTGATGCCTTTTCTGATACCCTTTCCGATGCCTCTTTCGAAGGCTCTTCCGAAGGCTTCTCCTCCCCGGATGCCTCTGGCAGCTCTCTCTTCCGGTCATCCTTCAAAGGCTCTGCCTTTTCTCCGACCTCAGCCGGCCTGTCATTTTCGGCCGGTTTCTCCCTGGCTTCGCTCTTTTTCACCTTCCCGGGCTTTTTTCCTTCCTCGATGATCTTCTTTTCCTTTTCCGAGAGGGCAACCCCAAGGTTCCGCTTAAGCTCCAGAGCCTTAAGGATATAAGGCCCTTCCCCAAACCAGAGGATCATCTCGTTGCACAAGCCGATGCACTTATCTTTAAGGCCGGCCTTATAGTAGCATTCCGCCAGCTCATAGGACCACCTGTCCGTAAACTCTTTATCCTTATACTCCTCAAGAGCGGCGATCCTCTCCTGCATCGGAGCTTCCTTTTCTTTCAGGATCTTATATCGATAAATGTAAAGAGAATAGTCACTGGGCGCTATATCCTTGTATTCTTCATAATAGGCCGTCGCGTCGTCAAAGTCCCCCAGCTTAAGAGAGACATCGATCAGGCGCCCCAGGACGTTCTTTCCCAGAGAGGAGCGGTTATAAGCCATCAAAAACAGATCCCGGCTCTCCTCGTACTGCTTATTTGCCGCATAGATCTCGCCAATAATAGACAGCGTGCGGGCATTCTTCACCCGCCTCCAGTCAATGGTCTCCACAATCTCCAGAGCGCTTTTATAATCCCTGTTTTCGACAAACGCATTGATATCTTCCAATTTCGCGCGAAATTCTTCTTTATCCAAATCGAACACCAACTTTCTTATACTCGCGAGCGGATCTAACTGCCGATTGCCATTATACTCGCAAACACATTTAACTGCTGCGCATAATTTTGTGCCGCGTTATATGTAACTAAACTCAACGATTGTCAATAATAATCATTAAGTGTAACCAGTGCGAATTGGCAGTTCCCGTTAAGCCTCCGGCGGATGCGTCATAGTCTGCTGCTTTGTTTTATTCTAACACAGAACTATGGTCTTTGTCAAAAATTATAGCAGCATTCAAAAATGATAATAAAGCCAGGGTAAGAAATTTTATCATTCGAAAAAAAACGGTGACGGTTCTTTTTTCTTACAGATCACAAGAAAAAAGAACCGTCACCGTTTCTTCCCACTCAGCTTTATCAACATTTTTAGACACTGCTATAAGGCTTTGCCTTCTAAGATGTGGAAAACTTTAAGGTTTTGCCCTCTGAGATGTGGAAAACTTTAAAGCCTTGCCCTCTGAGATGTGGAAAACTTTAAGGCTTTGCCTTCTGAGATGTGGAAAACTTTATTGATCTCAAACTGGCTGCTGACCAGATCGTTAAGGCCGGTACAGGTTACGATCGTCTGGATGTCACGGATATTCTCAAGAAGACTGTTCTGGCGCCCTCTGTCCAGCTCGGACAAAACATCATCCAGAAGCAGGACCGGCTTTTCCCCAGTTTTATCCACAACAAGGCCGATCTCCGACAGCTTAAGGGAAAGGGCGGCGGTCCGCTGCTGGCCCTGGGAGCCGAATTTCCGCAGATCCCTGCCATTAGCCTTAACGCAAAAATCATCCCTGTGAGGTCCCACAAAGCTCATCTTCATCCGGATATCCCTGTCCCGGCTTTTTTTCAGTTCGGAGGCAAAATCCTCGCACCCGACATTCTCCTCATAATCAAGCTCCAGGGCTTCCTCCCCATGGGACAGGCGGTTATGAATATCCGAAAGCGCCGGCCTAAGCCCGTTAAAAAACAGCCGGCGCTTCTCTATAATGCTGCCTCCAAACCTCACCAGCTGCTCATCCCACACATCCAGCGTATCCAGAAGAGCAGGGGCAAAGGAGACATCCTTAAGAAGCTTATTTCTCTGGGCCAGGGCCCGGCTATAGGACGACAGGTCCGACAGGTAGAGCGCATCCAGCTGGCAGAGCATCATATCCACAAACCGCCGCCTCTCGGAAGGCCCCTCCTTGATGATGGAAAGATCCTCCGGCGAAAACAGGACGATATTAAGGATTCCCATAAGCTCCCTGGCTTTCCGGATCGGGATGCCGTTGACGGCGACCCCCTTGGCGCCGTTTTTTTTCAGGTGGATATCTATGCGCCATGGCATATCCGCCTTGGACACCTGCAGGCGGATATGGGCCTCGTCCTCGCCAAAACGGATCATCTCCCTGTCTTTGCTGCCCCTGTGCGACCGGCTGGTGGCGCAAAGGCCGATAGCTTCCAGAATATTTGTCTTTCCCTGCGCGTTGTCGCCAAATAAGATATTAATGCCGGGATCAAAGGCAAGCTCCAGCTTCTCGTAATTCCGGAAATTTTTCAGCTGGACAGATTCCACTTTCATAAGCCTATTTTCCCAGAACCCTGATATCCTCCCCTTTATAGGAGATGGTATCCCCAACGTAAACCTTCCGTCCCCGGCGGACATCCGTCTCGCCGTTGACCTTGACAAGCCCCTCCTGGATATCCATTTTCGCCTCCACACCGTCCTGGCAGAGGCCGGCCAGCTTAAGGGCCTGGCCAAGCTTGATAAATTCATCGCGGATCGTAATTTCTTTCACAGCTCTCGTATCTCCTTTTCATGACGGATTGTTAATATTTATCGGGAGGATCAGATAGACATACTTTTCCTCAAAATCCCTGATAAAGCACGGCGATTTCGAGTTGACCAGATAAATGTCAACCTCGTCCTCGTCGATGACCTTAAGGGCATCCATCAGGAACCGCGGATTAAAGCCGATCGTAATATCCTTCCCCTCTTTTTCGATGTCAAACTCCTCATTCATCGACCCGAGCGAGGAATCGATGTGGAGAAGCAGCTGATTCTCCAATGTTGACAGGATGATCGGCCTCTTTTCCCCTTCCCGGGCGAAAAGCGTGGAACGGTCCATGCACTCCAGGAAGACGCGGCGGTTGACCCGGATATGGGTTTCATAGTCATTCGAGATCATCTGGTCAATGCGGAAATAATCCCCGTCGATCAGGCGGGAGACGATCATGGTGTCCTCGGTCTCAAAAAGGATGTGGTTTTCCGTGAAATAAATATTGACCGATTCATCCACATCCCCGACCAGGATCTTCATGATCTCATTAAGGGTTTTGCCGGGAAGAATAACCTTATGGTCTTTGTAATCCCGCTTGAGAGGCATCCGGCGGATGGAGATCCTGTGGCCGTCCAGGGAAACCAGGCGGAGGATATTGTCCTTGATCTCAAACAGCTCGCCGGTCATCAGGCGGTTGCTCTCATTGACCGCGATGGAAAATATGGTCTGGCGGATCATCTCCCGGAGGGTAAACTGGGATATCGTCAGCACATCATCCTTTTCCAGGATGGGAAGATAGACAAAATCCTCCCTGGACCTTCCGGGAATGGTAAAGTTTGCCTTTCCACAGGTGATCTGGGTCGTATAGCGGTCGTCAACGGAAATCGACACGTCGTCGTCGGGAAGCTTTCTTATGATCTCGGAGAACAGCTTGGCATCCAGGGCAACAATACCCTTTTCAACAATGTTGCCCTCCACAATGGTTTCAATGCCAAGCTCCATGTCGTTGGTGATAAACCGGATCTTATTGGATGAGGCATCTACAAGAACGCATTCCAGTATGTTCATGGTTGTCTTGGAGGGAACAGCCCGTAAAGAGATATTGATACTCTTCTGTAGACTGGCTTTAGAGCAGATGATCTTTAACATATAGTGGACTCCCTTCGTAGATAGAGAAATATATAATAAAAAATTAGTAGTAGTAGTAATAGGGGCGGTGGATTTGTGGAAAACTCACTCAAAGCCGCATGGATACTGGAAAGCTTGTGTGGATAACTATGTGGATAACAGTGTGGATAACTTGTGGATAAAATGTGGACAAAAAAGATATCCACATTTTATCCACATAGTTATCCACACTTTATCCACAAGTTATCCACAAGTTATCCACATGTTATCCACACGTTATCCCCATCAGGATTGTATCTTTATCCTGATGGTATCCAGCGAGGCTGCCAGCATGGGATCGTTGGCCATTTTCTCCTCTATCTTGCTGATACCGCTCATGATCGTGGTGTGATCGCGTTTTCCCAGAATCTCCCCGATGCTTTTAAGGGAAAGCTTGACCATATTCTGGCACAGATACATGGCGACCTGCCTGGGAAGGACAACGTCGGCTGTCCTCTTATGTCCGACGATATCGCTGACCGGCACTTGATAAAACTCGGAAACTTTGTCCAGGATGAGGTCCGCCGTGATCACCTTGTCTTTGGAGGGATTGATCAGGTTATTGAGAACCTCCTCGGCCAGCTGCAGCGTCAGCTCCTGGTTGACCAGCTTGCCGTAGGCGATGACCTTGTTAAGGGCACCCTCAAGCTCACGGATGCTGGAAGTGACGTTGGTGGCGATATAGTTGATGATATCCTCGCTGGCAATATTCCCATCGGCCTCATTCTTGCTCTGGAGGATGGCCATCCTTGTCTCGTAGTCAGGGCTCTGGATGTGGGCGGTGAGGCCCCACTGGAACCGGGTCCGCATGCGCTCTTCCAGGATGTCCAGCTCGCTGGGCGACTTATCAGAGGTAATGATGATCTGCTTCTGCGCGTTATACAGGCTGTTGAAGGTGTGGAAAAACTCCTCCTGCGTCGATTCCTTTCCTATAATAAATTGGATATCGTCGATAAGCAGAACGTCGATATTGCGGTATTTTTCGCGGAAAACATTCATCTCCGAGTTACTGCCGTTTCGGATGGTCGTGATCAGCTCATTGGTGTAGGCTTCGCTGGTCACATACAGGACGCGGCTGGTCTCGCTGTGGTCAAGGATATAGTGGGCGATGGACTGCATAAGGTGGGTTTTGCCAAGTCCGGCTCCGCCGTAGATGTAAAACGGGTTATAGGTCAGTCCCGGCGTCTCGGCGACGGCCAGGGCAGCCGCGTGGGCAAAATTGTTGTTTTTGCCTACGACAAAATTGTCAAAGGTGTACCTGGGGTTTAGGTTGGCCTCCGCATAGCGGGAGCTGTCGCGGTCAGGGGCCATTGAAGACTCATCGGCAGGCTTCGGCTTTTCCGTGGGAATATCCAGCTCGGAAATAAACCGGATGGTGCATGGCCCGTCGACGATCATGGAGGCAAGCGCGGTATTAAAAATGGCGGTATAATTTTTGGTAATGACTTCTACACCCATCTTATGCAGGCTGGCCGGTACGGCAACGGTCAGTGTCGAGCCCTCGATCTTATAAATGAAAAGATTTTTAAGCCAGGTGTCAAAGAGGAGGTCTGTGATGTTGTTACTGGCCTTAACCGTATGAAGAATAATTTCCCAGTTTGACGTGATCTCCGATTTTTTCATATATTTTTCTCCATCTTCTTACACTCACGAACATTCAGGTAGTCTGCCGGAGTATAGGCAGAGGGCGAACCTCTTTTCTCCTCATGTTATGGCATGGCGTCTCTTAGGGTTTCTGGTGTAAAGGTATAAACCTCCCTCTTTCACGTCAACATGCAGCGGCGGCTGTGCGCAGGGGGGAGCTTCAAGGATTCTTGGAATACCATATTATAACAAATTTGTTTTTATTGCAATGGGGATATCTTTTAAAATGTGGAAAAGTCATCGAGTTATCCACATTTTAATGTGGATAACTGTGGATAAACTTATCCACAGGGTGTGGATAAAAATGATTGGCGAGAAAAAAGATAAGGGAAATGTGGAAATGTGGATAACTACTTATCCACATTAGAATTTTCCAAAAACCCAGGATTTATGCATATCTTTGCGGATGACTCGATGAGTTATCCACCGCTTTCCACTAGTTATCCACCGGTTATCCACCGGTTATCCACCGGTTATCCACCGGTTATCCACATCATGTGGACAATGTGGATAACCGGTGGATAAGTTGTGGAAAACGGTGGATAACCGGTGGATAAGTTGTGGAGACCTGTGGAAAAGCTGTGGAGACCGGAATGGTGAAAAGCGGATATCGCTGAAAAATCTTGCGATAGAGATAAAAATAATTCTTGACGAGATAAGGGGTTATGAATATAATAGGGATGATGTTCTTTTTTGAGTACTCAAAGTAAAATATTATCAGTAAGGGGGTGTTTGCGTCATGAAAATGACATTCCAGCCTAAAAAGAGATCCAGAGCAAAGGTTCACGGTTTCAGAGCCCGCATGAGCACAAAAGGCGGCCGCAAAGTTCTGGCAGCCAGACGTTTAAAGGGGAGAAAGCAGTTATCCGCGTGAACTACCACAGACCATAAAGGTCTGTGGCTTCTGTCAAATGGTTCACCAG
>CAMNNO010000178.1 GCA_946545475.1 uncultured Blautia sp. | reverse complement strand
CCCGGATACTCTGGGATAATTTCTTCAGCCATTACAGCCGGAACCCGGAAACCGGTGCTCTGTCCTATGACGGCGTGGAAGCGGCAAAATAAATAATAAGAAATACCGGAAAACAAAGCTGTGTGCGTCCGGATTCAAGCCTCGCGGGACGAGACTAATCCGGACGCACACAGAGTATCACAGGGGCTGGCCCTGTATGTGACGGGACAGGAGGATAAAATAGTGAAAAAGATAACGACAGCAATATTATGCGGAAGCCTTATGGGGCTTCTTCCCATGACGGCAATGGCGGGCGATGCAAAGGATGCCGCTCTTGACCTCTCTGCGGCGCTCGAAAACGGGACATACGCCTGGCAGGCCGTGGATGAGGACGGCGACAGTGTGACGGATTATTATATGCTGCAGAATGTGGTATTCGAGAAGGCCATCACGTCTCCCCAGTACCAGCACATGACGATCTTAGCGCCGGCCGGATATTTTACCGTGGAGGACGGCACTGTGACTGGGATTGACGGCGAAGCACAGGTAAACGGCTACACCGCAGCGACTGCGCCGGTCATTTTCAACAATGAGTGCAGCGGCTGGAATTCCAGCACACCGTTCGCGCCGGGCGGCTGGCACAAGGCGAAGGGCTATACGGACAACGGCTTTGTCTACATCAGCTGTGGCGCCAGGAGCCGGAATGATACCAACGGCGGGACACCAGGCGAGGACTACGAAAACTACGGGAAGGCTCCCACACCTGTTGTTGACCTGAAGGCCGGCGTCATGTTCGTAAAGGCCAATGATGAGGCAATCCCTGGCGATAAGGGGCGCATCTTCTCCGAAGGCACCTCCGGCGGCGGCCAGATGAGCTCTATCCTGGGCGCTTCCGGCAACATGGAGGAATATTATCCTTACCTGTATGAAGCTGGCGCTGTAGGCGTGACATACGATGAAGCCAGTGGGACCTATAGCAGTGAATACGATGACTCTGTGTTCGGAGCCCAGTGCTTCTGCCCCATCGCCGATATCGCCCATGCGGACCTGGCTTTCGCCTGGATGCATCTTAATGACGATACGGACGGATACGTCGACAACAGCACGCCGCAGAGCAGCGGGGAGAGCTTTGCCTTCTCGCCCTTCCAGATGGCCCTCCAGCAGGATATGGGGTACGCCTTCTGCGAATATATCAACAGCCTGGGGCTGGTGGATTTTGATGGCAATCCCTTAAGCTTCGACGAAAACGAAGACGGAACCCTTAATGCGCGGGCCGGCTCCTACTATGACGCAATCCTCCGAAACATGACGACATCCCTTGAGCTTTATCTGGCCGATATGGAGCCTGAAAAAGCGGAGGAAGAGATCAGCCGGCTCCTCGCCACGAACGCAGAAGAGCCCTGGCTTGTGCAGAACGAAGACGGAAGCCTGGCCATCGCGGATATGGACCGGTTTATGGCAGCGGAAGCCTTTACCTCCTTTAACCGCGAAACGAAAGAGCTGACCCCCCAGAGCCTGAACGGCAAGCGCAATAAAGATATCCCGTCCTTCGACCGCTTCTTCGCTGCCGGCGAGGGCGACAGCTTTGGCACCAAAGCGCAGGCCGGCGTGCATTTCTCCGCTGCAGTCGCTCAGATCCTGAAGGACAATTACGCCGCATATCAGGAGATGGAAGGCTTTGCGGATGCCGATGTGGATGCCTATATCGCCCAGGCCCTGGATGGCGGGGAGGCACAGGGCATTGCTGCTCAGGTAGCCCTGATGAACGCGACCCAGATCCTTCTGGACGATGCCGCGGGCCTTCAGGATTCCACGCCGGCCCAGCACTGGAGGACCAGGAACGGCACGGCAGACGAGCATACATCCTTTGCTATTGCCTATGATATCTGCCTGGCCGCGGCTATGAACGGCCTGGATGTGGATTACTCTCTGGTGTGGGGCATGACCCATGGCTCAAACGAGGGAACAAGCACGGGTACGCTGACCGAATGGATCAACCAGATCTGCAAGGGAGAATAAGGAGAAACGAAAATGAAGGGAAAGCACATGCTTATGGCCGCCGCGGCAATGACGATGGCGGCCGGAATATCCGGGGCATCCTATGCATCTCCGGCTCTCACGGCAAAAAGCGACATCCTGGGAATGGCGGATACGGGAAACAAAACAACGCTGAAGGTGGACCTCATCTACACGCACGGCCCCGGGGACATTAACCTGTACCACTACGACGAGGCGGGAAACCGCGTCGTCTATGAGGACGAACAGAACATTGTGGTGCCGCTTGAACCGGTTTCCTATACCGGCAGCGCGGTGCTGAAGCTTGAGGGCGATGTGGACGATGAGCGGATCGACAGCAGCCACGCGGTCGTCCGATTGCTGGATGGAAACAGCTACAGCGCGGATGAATTCATCCTCCTGGCTGACAGCCTGGACGGCGCCTGGGAGAATGGGACATACGTCTATACCCTCAGCGAGGGCGACCTGCTCTTTAATACCTGGGATTACGACACAACGGCCGATTACAACAGCGACCGCGAGTGGAGCATCATGGGCGGCGACGGCTGCGGCGTTTACAACTTCACCTTCGAGGTGAGCGGCATCCGCTACGACGGCGAGGAAATTCCCCCGGCGACTTTCCCGGCTGCCGTATATATCTACGGCAGGACATGCACGGACATCTCTCTTTCCACAGAATTTGTCGAGAATACCGTGGACGAAAGTTATATGTCCGATGTCGAGCCCTCTGATGATATCCAGTGGGACTGGTACACGGACAATGCCTCATCAATGGCAGATGAAAAACCCTACATGAATGACGCTTTTACCGATTACTTTACCGTGATCTGGCCGGTGGGAACGGATGCCGGCGCCATCACGGCAGATGATGTGACGGTCACTCTTTACAGCAGCTACGGCGATGCCTATACGCTTTCGGAAGAAACGGCCTACGGCGAGCATGAATATGCCGTTTTCTCCGATGGGGAAAAGACGCGGATCGCCGTGACATACCAGCAGTGGGCCTTTGTCCCGGTGTACAGCAGCCTGGCGGTCACGGTGGATAACGGAAGCCTTTTTGCCTCCCGCACCTTTGACATCTGCTCAGTAGCCATCTATAGCGTGCAGACGGGCGGAGGCGGCGTAACCGCGGACCATACGGTGACATGCTATAATTATTACGGAATCGGGGGCATGACCCTTGAAAACGCAGCTGATGTGCGCTATACTCTTTCTACAGAAGCCGATGGAAAGACCATGTTCTACGCAGAGGACGCAGACGGAAACGGCTATCTTGTGGACGGCATCGAGACGACAGTCAAAAGAGGAAACCGGGAGATCACGGAGATTTCCGCTCCGGAGGAAGCCTTTAGAGGCGACGGGACAGAGAAATACCACATCGCGGTGAGGGGCAACGTCCTGTTTGTGGAAACGCGCCTTGACACGACCGAGGAAAAGACCGTGGATGGAGAAACCATCGTGTTCCAGCAGAATCTGAACGTGCGTAAGAACATTGAGCAGATCATTGCGGATGGCGCTTATCTCAAGGACGGTTTCAACCTGGCCGGGGCCGGCCCGGAAAAATGGGCCTGGACCATGCGGTACCAGTCCGGCTGGACGCTTGGCTCGCCAAAGCCTGAAGGCCTCCCTTACATAGCGGGCGCCTATGGATACGGCTATGAGCCCGGAAGCGTAAATCCGGTCTATGCAGAAGAAAAAGCCGCTATGAAAGCTGCTGCCGCAGGAGGGCCCATGGGAGGACCTGGCGGACCTGAAGGGCCAGACGGCCGCTAAAAAAGCATAACATGGATGGCTTCGGAGTCAGCACCCTTTATGGGGAGCCTGGCCCCCTGGGCATTCCAAAAGGACAAGGGGGCAGAGTCTCTGTACAGGGACCGGCCCCCTGTCTTTATCGCAGGGGCGGCGTAAGAAAAGAGGGGAAAGAAAGTGAAAAAAAAGAAGAGCAAAAGAAAGATGCGAAGCCTGTCCTTTTTTATCCTGTCCCGGCTCCTGCCTGTGGTTGCGGGAATTTTTGTCCTGATCTTCCTGGTATTGGACCTGTCGCTGCGCATTTATATCGTGACCGGAACACGGGAGCAGCTTAAGGAGCTCGTCTCGGCCGATGTCCGCCTGATGTCGCGAAAGGATCAGATAGCGGCTTTGGAAGAAGGAAAGCCTCTGCTGGGCGAAACCGATGCCGGAGGCCCGCTGGGCATGGCGGGCAACGCTTTTATCCTCTCAGATGAGGGAGAGGTGCTGGACATCCTGCACGGCGAAGGCGAGCAGGTTGAAGACATCCGTGCCTTTATCACAGGCCACCGGGAATTTTTACGGGCCGAGAACCTCTATATAGACGGCGAAAGCGGAAGCTACTTTATTTCCACGAAAGAAGATATGCTGCGGCCCAATGCCCTGATCGTATATTTCCTGGATGTGACGGCAGTGATGCGCTTTTATCACGCCGTCATCCGCGTGCTGCTCCTGATCCTGGGGACGAGCGTCCTGCTTATGGGGCTCTGTGCCCGGTGGATGGCAAGGGCCTTAAAGCAAAAGGCGCAGGGACTTTCCGATTACGCCGGGCAGATCGGCGGCGGAAATTATGAAGCCAAAAGACCCGAGTGTGAAGTCAGGGAGTTTCAGGAGCTTTCGGATGCCATGGGACGGATGGCGGAAAAGATCGATGACAGCCAGAAACAGCAGATTGCCTTCTTCCAGAATGTTTCGCATGAGCTGAGAACGCCTCTCATGTCGATCCGCTGCTACGCCGAGGGAATATCCTGCGGTGTGATGGATGCCAAAAAATCCAGCGCAACGATCCTGGATGAAACCGACCAACTGAGCGGCATGGTGGAGGATATGCTTTACATATCCCGCATGGACCGACATCCCAGTGAGACGGACATGGAGGAGGCTGACCTCCGGGAGATCCTGTCTTCATGCGCGTCGCGGGAACGGCAGATGGCTGAGAGGGGCGGCCTGAGCTTTGCCTTTCACTTTGACGATGATCCTGTACTATACCTTTGCCATGAGCAGGATATGGAACGCCTGTGCATCAACCTGATCTCCAATGCCATACGCTATGCCAGAAAAAAGATATTACTGGAATGCCTGAAGCAGGATGGAAGGATATTGCTTTCTGTATCCGACGACGGGCCGGGGATCGAAGAAGAGGCCCTGCCGCATATTTTCGAAAGATTCTATAAAGGAAAGGGCGGCGTACATGGCATCGGGCTTTCCATCGTAAAAACGGTGGCCGAGCGCTATGGCGCCACAGTGCGGGCGGAAAACCGGGATGGCGCCCGCTTTGAAGTGATATTTCCGCTATAATGATAAAATGAGGGGGGCAGTTAATGGACACGAAAAAACAGATCTATATCGCAGATGACGACCAGAACATCCGCCAGGCTATCCGCGTCTTTCTTGAGAGCGAAGGCTATGGCGTGCGGGATTTTGAGACCGGTGACGAGCTTTTGCGGATTTTTGGCCACGCGCCCTGCGATCTTGTGATCCTGGATGTGATGATGCCGGGGACGGACGGCTTTGAGGTATGCCGCAGGATAAGGGAAAAGAGCATTGTCCCGATCATTATGCTGACGGCCAGGGACACGGAGATGGATTATGCCATGGGCATCAACCTGGGAAGCGACGACTATTTTACCAAACCATTTTCCGTCGCCGCACTGTCGATGCGGGTCAAGGCGATCTTCCGGCGCATTGAATATGAAAGAAAGCGGGAACAGGAAGCGCCGAAGGCAAGGACACAAAAGGTCGGAAGCCTTTCCCTGTATGAGCAGAGCCGGAGTGCCGACCTCTCCGGCCGGCCCCTGGCGCTGACACCAAATGAATATGACCTTTTAAAGTACCTGATGGAGCGCAGCGGCCAGGCGGTATCACGGGAGGAGCTGCTGGAAAATATCTGGGGCTACCAGACGGAGGTAGAGACCCGGGCAACCGATGACACCGTGCGGCGGCTGCGGAAAAAGCTGGACGGAGCGGACGTGGCCATTGAAACCGTGTGGGGCTATGGATTCCGCCTCATCGGCTAATGCCTTCTCCATGTCCTGGGAAAACGTCAGCACCCTCTATCTCAGGGGGGCTTCTCCCACTGAAATAGAGGCTGCTGCCACATGCTGCCGATTTTGTGCCGCAGGATATGCCGTTACCTTAAGAACATTGCGGACCCCATCACCCCAGCACGGCGAAAATGGCTTCTTTAAGGTCATCAAACTCTTCATAGGCCGGCAGGTCGGGGTTGTCAGCTATGATCTTTTCCGTGCTCTTAAACAGGAAGCCGGCTTTGCTCGCCCGGATCATCCCCAGGTCGTTATAGCTGTCGCCGCTGGCGATAGTCTCGTATCCGATGGACTGCAGGGCCTTGACGGTAGAGAGCTTGGAGTTCTCAATGCGCATCCGGTAGCCCGTAATGGCGCCATCCTCTCCCACCTCCAGGGTGTTGCAGAAAATGGTCGGCCAGCCAAGCTTCCGCATAAGAGGCGTGGCAAACTGGGTAAAGGTATCACTCAAAATGATGACCTGCGTCCGCTCCCGGAGGGCATCCAAAAATTCCTTCGCCCCGGGAAGCGGGTCGATCTTCGCAATGGTCGACTGGATCTCCTTAAGGCCAAGGCCATGCTCCCGCAGTATACCCAGGCGCCACTTCATAAGCTTGTTATAATCCGGCTCATCCCTCGTAGTCCTGCGAAGCTCCGGAATGCCGCTGGCCTCCGAAAACGCGATCCATATCTCCGGCACCAAAACGCCTTCCATGTCAAGACAAACAATATCCATAGCAATATTTCCTTTCCTAAGAATTTATTTTTTAACTATAGCATGAAAATGCCCTGCCTACAAGATTAATCCTTTTTCTTTTTATGGGGAGACCCCATCGCCCCTCCCTGGTAACTTCTATTTTACTCTTACCTGGCGGTAGGATGTCAGGGTGCGCTATGCTTCTTTTATTTTTCTATTTTACTCTTACCTGGCGGTAGGCTGTTGGGTGCGCTATGTTTCTTTTATTTTTCTATTTTACTCTTACCTGGCGGTAGGCTGTTGGGTGCGCTATGTTTCTTTTATTTTTCTATTTTACTCTTACCTGGCGGTAGGCTGTTGGGTGCGCTATGTTTCTTTTATTTTTCTATTTTACTCTTACCTGGCGGTAGGCTGTTGGGTGCGCTAT
>CAMNNO010000177.1 GCA_946545475.1 uncultured Blautia sp. | reverse complement strand
GCGGGCCCCGCAACTCTGAGCGGCCCCCCCTCCCCTGCGCCTACCGCCAGGTAAAGGTAAAATGGATTAAAAATTAAGAACCATAGCCCCCTCCCCAGAGCCTCCCGCCAGGGAAGCTGTTTATTACATAGTTTTTCACAAATATGCTAAGATAGGAGTTGAAGAGGGCAGAATGCCCGCATCAGTTCTAAAATAATCCTAAAAAGATAAGGAGGGATGATCATGAAAACCGCAAAGCTCCATAAAACAGCCGCAGCCCTTATGCTCCTGGCCCTGCTCATTTTGGCACCTTTTGCAGCCCAAAAAGTATACGCCTATCTGGAAGAATGCCCCCCACACGAGTGGATCCTGGTTGATAATATCGAGCCCAGCTGCGAGATGGAAGGCTACCGGTATTATATCTGCGTAAAATGCGGCGAGAGCCGGGAGGAGACATCTCCTAAGCTTCCGCATGTCCTCGGCGACTACGTCACCACCACGCCGGCCACCTGCACTAGCACCGGCGAGGCCGTCGCCATCTGCCAGAACTGCGGCCAGAGGCAGTTTGTCTCGCTCCCGGTCACCGACCACACCTACGGTTACTGGTGGACATCCCTCGAGCCCGGCTGCACGAGCGGGGGACAGAGAATGAGGGTCTGCCAGGTGTGCGGCCACGAGGAGACCGAATACCTCTACCCCAACGGGCACAGCTATGGCGCCTGGACCACTCTCCAGGAGGCCACCTGCACATCCTACGGCAGCCGGACGCGGACCTGCTATGTCTGCGGCGATGTCCAGACGGAAAGCACCCCGCTGGCCGCCCACGCCTACGGCCCCTGGAATGTCACCGTAGAGCCCACGGACCGCTCAGCCGGAACGCGGATGCACGCCTGCCAGGTGTGCGGCCACGAGGAGAGCGAAAGCTTTGACCCCGAGGGGACGCTCCGCCGGGGAGACCGGGGAGATCGGGTTTCGGCCCTTCAAACGGCCCTCAATGAACACGGCTGTTCCGCCGGGGCGGCGGACGGCATTTTCGGCCAGATGACGGAAAGCGCTGTCCGGCAGTTTGAAGAAACATCCGGCCTTCCCTCCGACGGGGTGGCCTGGCCCGCCGTACAGACGCTCCTGTTTGCCGTGCCTGAAAAAGCAGAGGACATCATAGAGCCCGGCCTTCTTTCCGGGCACTTGAGAAACGGGAAGATCCCGGCTCCCAGCGACGGCGGCTACAGCATGAGCCTGAAGATCAGCGTGGCATGTACCTGCGACGCGGTCTATGTCCCGGTCGGCTGCTTCCTGGAATTTGACATCACCATTAATAACAGGGATGTTTATGGGAGGACTCTCTCTTCCGTCCGCCTCTACGCGACAGGCCATAACAGCCGCGAAGGCATCGGGTACCTTGACCTTCTGGCCTCCTGCGGCGATCTCGGTCCCGGCGAAACGACAGAGCCGATTCATGTGGTCTATACGGTCACGGAGGAGGACTTTGACATTGGACAGCTTTACCTGCGCTGGATGGCCATTGGGGAGACCCCGGACGGGGAAATGGTCGTCTCGAATGAGAGCGAACACGGGTTCATTGCCTGGTGGCAGAAGGTGAACCCGCGCTTTGAGGGACGGGACGGAACGATCCTCCTTGACATGGTGCAGACCAGCCCCGTGAAAGCGGGCTATGAGCTGGGGAGCGACGGCCTGTCCGAGGAGATCACCTACCAGGCCACGGTGCAAAACGGTTCGCAGGAGCCCCTTCATTTCAGCTGCCTGCGCGTGTACCCAAGCCCCACGGATATCGAGGGCGCTTTTCCCGTCCATCTTGATGAGCCCATCGTCATCCCGCCGGGAGGCAGCACCGTGCAGGATGTCTCCTTCCGCGTATCGGCGGATGACATCCTGCCGGGGACGGAAGCCGAAGGCCTTCTGGGCCAGGCTGCCCCGGCCTTCCAGGCCTATGCGGACGACAGCGAGGTGCCAAACTTGCGCATCGCGTCCTCAAAGAGGGTTTCCTTTACCTATAACCTTGTCCCGGCCGGGGATGGGGATGGAGAAGGCGCCCTCGATGTCTTCCTGGCGCCGGAAAGCAAGAGCATCCTGACGGCCGGCTACATGGTCGGCGAGGAGGTCGTGTACGCCATCGAGGTCACCAACCAGACGGATGTCGTTATCCAAGAGGTCGAGGTCAGCGATCCTCTTCTGGGCAGCAATGAGGACAGCTTTGTCGCCATGATCCCGGAGATCGCCCCGAAGGAGACGGAAACCGTCTATGCCTCTTATACGGTCACTCCGGAGGATGTCACCCGGACGTATATCGATAACAAAGTGAGCGCTTCCTTTGTCCCCGGGGGATCTTCCTCCCGGAAGATATCCTGGTCAAACGAGGTTCGGGTCAATACCGTGCCGGATGAACCGGCCGCCTCCCTCGTCCTTTCCCTGGAGGCCACAAGCTCTCCGGCTAACGGGCAGTATTATGTGGAGGGGGAAGAGATCAGCTACCGGCTGGAGGTCGGCAACCAGGGGAACATCCCGATCGACGAGGATATCCGAATTTATGTCGCCCTTTCGCCAAATGGCCTTGACCCTTATGATACCATCAGCGGCCTCTCCTACTCGGAAGCTGTGGACTATTACCCGACCTACACGGTAAAGGCCGGCGATGCGGCCACCGGCCTGGTGTGGAACTACGCCTATGCCGCTTACCCGGGCGGCGGCGGGGAAGATATCCTGACCTTCTCCAACCAGCTCCGCCTCCCGGCAGGCCCCATCTCTCCCGATTCGCCCTACTACGACCCAACTTCCCCCATCCCCGCCTGGAACGGGACATGGGGAGGCAGCGAAAGTCCGGAGTCGGGCAATCCTTCCGGCGGAAAAAAGTTGCCTGATGAGCCCGGCAATCCGGAGCCGGGCAACCTTCCCGGCGGCCAGGAACCGTCCAGTGGCTCCGGCGGCCAGGAACCGTCCAGCGCTCCCGGCGGCCAGGAAGCGTCCGGAGATACCGCCCAGGCGGACTATCAGCTGCATCTGGAGGTCTTCCAGCTGCAGCCGGCCAGCGAATTTGTCTCCATCAACGATTATGGCTACTGCGTGGACCTGAATTACCTGGCCAAGCTCACCAATACCGGAAACCGGCCCATCCTGTACCGGATCACCGAGCTCTGGGAAGGCGACCCGTCCTCGCCGAAGGTCTCGCGGGAGACGGATTGGGATACGGGCGTTATCATCGCTCCCGGTGAGACCCTGACCTATTATATGATGCCTTTCCTCTCCAAGAACAGCATCATCCCCGGGTCGGCCTCCGAGAGGCTTTCCGGCCTCATCCCGGTGACTTTTATCGCCTACGGACACAGTGCCGAGACCGGGGAAGCGATATGCACCTCCAATCCGGTATCCCTGACCTACAAGGTGGTCTCCCCCGGCATGGAATGGGCGGACACTATAAACGAGGCACCAGCCTGGACGGAGACCGGAAGCATAACAGTCACCCTTGATGTGCCAAAGGAAGCCCTTCTCGGCGAATACTATGCCAGGAACGAAGCGGTCACCTTTACGGGCCGCGTTACCAACCGGTCGGACAGCGCTCTCTCTGACATTGAGCTGACGGACCCGCTGATGGGCACAAATGAAGACATGACCCTGGATGTCATCCCTGTGCTTGGCGCCGGAGAGACCTATGATTTTGCCTATACCTACCATATCACGGACGCTGACCTGTCCGCCATGTGGTCGGACCACTCCGTCTGCGCCTCCTGGATCGCCGCCGATGGCGCGACCCGCCTCTATGCCCGCTCCAACACGGTCCGGCTGAACACGGTCTTTGAGGATAACCCGGAAGACTCGTACTCCATCGCCATGCTGCTGGAAATGGCGGCTTCCCTGCCGATAGAGGGGTTCTACAAGCCAAATGACGTCGTCCCTCTTAAACTCACGCTCACCAATACCTGCAGCCATACCTTTGTGGACATGACCGCGGCCGACAGCGTGCTCTTCCCGTCCTCTCCTCTCTTTACGCTGGAAGAGCTTGCGCCCGCCCAGAGCTACACCTTCGATTATGAGTACCATGTGACGGATGAGGACGCAAAGGCAGGGGAAGCCCTGGGCATGGTCACGCTCCTGTCTTTTGACGATGAATACCAGCGGACACGCATCTATACCAGCAACGAGGTCGCCATCCCGGCGGGCAAGGATAAAGACCAGAACAAAAAATCCCTGGTCCCGCCCGAGACGCTAAAGGCTGTCCAAGGCTTCATCGCAGCCATGATCAAGTAAAAAAGTCAGAGGTAACGTCCCCTGCAAAAAAACAAGGGTCAGCTCTCCGCACAGGAGAGCTGACCCTTGTTTTTTCGCAGGGGCGGCGTAAGGAAGTATCTCGACTTACGCCGAGCGCCGCCCCGCGGGCGAGTAGGAGGGAAAGCTTCCCCTCCTACTCGATACTCGCGCTTAAATTTCACTGCCGCTTTAAAGCTTGCATCGCGGTATATGTAGTTACACTAAACGTATCATTCGGAAGAAATGGGGACGGTTCTTCCCATTTCTTCCCGGATGGCTTTACGCCAGTCCGATCCCTTCCATGACGATGCGGGCAAATTCCTCGTTGCCCTCAGCGCCGGGATGGACGCCGTCCGGGAACCATTCCGGATGGTCTTTGGTCTCTTCGAACATATCGATCAGGTGCGCGCCGAGCTCGGAGGCGACCTCGCGGACGATCGGGGCGACCTCTTCCTCGATGGTCCCAGCCTGGATGTCGTAGACGACCGCGTCAGCGCCGTCGACGACGAAGGCGGCCGGCGGGGTCATGACATACACGGCCGGGGCATTTTCCAGCGACATGTAGGACTTGACGAAATCGGTAAGCTCGCTGCGGTATTTCTCCGCGTTCCAGTTGTAGGGCTTGCTGTCGTTGGTGCCGAGCATGATGACGTAAATATCGGCAGCAGCTTCATGGGAGAGCTCATAGAAGTTTTCCTCGGTATAGGGGTCGTCGCCCTCGGCGAGGAGGGTGCGGCCGCTCATGCCGTAGTTGAGGACCTGGTACTCATCCCCCAGCTTTTCCTGGAGAAGGGAAGGATATGTCAGCTCGCGCGCCATGTCGGGAACCAGGACACCGGCGCCCCAGGTGATGCTGTCGCCGATGCAGGCGATGTGGACCTTGCCCTCTTCTGCTTCCGGAACCTGGGGATAGAACATATCCCGAAGAAATTCCGGCATATATTCCGGCCAGTCCTCCAGCGGCGTGTTCGCCGGGTCAAACTGGGGAGCCTCCTCTCCGGCAGTCGCTTCTTCCGTGCTCTCCTGCACCGGCTCCGCCTCATCCGCCAGGACCGCAAAAGAAGAAAGGGTCATCAGGGCAGCCAGGGTAAGGGCAAACAGTTTCCTTTTCATAATCATAACCTCCTTGCTATACGTGATAATGGCTTGCTATGCGTGATGATGGCTTGTCATGCGCGATAATGGCTTGTTATGCGTGATAATGGCTCTTTTATTATGCTCCATGGCAAGAAGAATGTCAAGCATTTCAGGGAAAAAATGGAGATAGTTCATTTTTTCCATAAACTTGATTTTGTGATAAGGTTTCCATATAATACTTATAGGAAACGAATAAAATGTTTGCATTTTCATTCGTCTCCCGCGCCGAATTTTCGCCGCTTTAGCGGACACATTTTCGCTGAAAATTCGAGTGCCTACTATAAAAGCTTTGGCTATAAGAGGAGGATGGCGGGATATGTCTGTTTGCGGTATTATTGCGGAGTATAATCCGTTTCATCGGGGACATGCGTTCCAGATCGAGGAGATCAGGCGTGCCCTGCCGGGGGCGTATATTGTGGCGGCGATGAGCGGGGATTTTGTGCAGAGGGGAGAGGCAGCGATGTTCCCCAAGGAGCTGAGGGCCAGGTGGGCGCTTGGTTCGGGGGCCGACCTGGTGATAGGGATGCCTCCGTGCGTATCGACGGGAAGCGCGGAGTTCTTTGCCGGAGGAGGGGTAGGACTGCTCTCATCCCTTGGCGTTGTCACGCATTTAAGCTTTGGGTGGGAAGGCATCCCCGGGTGCGTGGATGAAGAAGCCTTTTTGCAGAAGGCGGCAAAAATCCTGAACGAGGAACCGGAAAGCTTCTCGCAAACCCTTCGCGCTGCTTTGAAGGAAGGCCTCTCCTTTCCCGCGGCCAGGCAGAGGGCGCTGGCTGCGGCACTAGAAGAAGACGGGGAGATATCCGGCGACCTTGCCGCGCGTCTGACGGATGAGCTTATGCATTCGCCGAACAATATCCTGGCCCTGGAATATGCCCGGGCCGCCGGCCGCCTCTCCTGTCCCCTAAGGCTCCTCCCCATCCGCCGGATAGGGAGCGGCTACCACGAGACCAGCCTGCCGCCGGACAGGGGTGTGCCGAAAGAAGGCAGCAGGACCGGCGGAAGGGAAGCGGAGGCTGCCATAGCGTCGGCCAGCGCCATCCGGAATGCTATTGTCCAGGCAGAACGGGAGATCCGCATCGAAGGCAGGGATGACGATACCGACGCCCTTCTGCCAAAGGCCGTAACGCGGCTCTTAAAAAAGCTCAGCCCCTATATCCCGGAACATATGGTCCCCTCCCTTGGCCAGGCCATAGCGGAAGGCGGATACCTGACCGAGAAGGACCTGGACCCGGTCATGCTCTTTCAGCTTCTTAAAGAAAGCCGCAAGTCACTATCTTCCTACTGGGATGTCCCGCCGGACCTGGCTAACCGGATAGAAAGCCATATCGGAAAGTACAAAACCTTCTCTTCCTTCGCCGGCATCCTGCATGCCAGAAACTATACCGATGCCCGCATCCGCCGCGCCCTCATCCATGTGCTCCTCGGCATCCGGCAGCGCCCCGCAAGCTCTCCCTATGCCCGCATCCTGGGATTTCGGAAGGAAAGCGCCCCCCTCCTTCGCATGATAAAAGAAAAGGCGTCCATTCCCCTGCTCGGACAGCTTAAAGACGCTAAAAAGCTCCTGGGGCCTGACGCCATGGCGCTCCTTGACGAGGATGTCCGCGCCTCCCATATCTACCAGGGGCTCCTGTCGCAGAAGACGGGAATGGATTTTGTGCATGAATATGAAAAACAGATCGTGGTCATCTGATCGCGGGGCGGCGCTCGCCATAAGGCGATAATTTCCTTACGCCGCCTCTGCGATGATAAAAATGGGCCGGGCTTCCCCTCTATGGAAGCCCGGCCCATTTTTATAAAATATCAGCCGTGTATCCACATGCCCTCAGGCATGTGGATACACGG
>CAMNNO010000176.1 GCA_946545475.1 uncultured Blautia sp. | reverse complement strand
TGAGCGGCCCCCCCTCCCCTGGCACCTACCGGCAGGTAAGAGTAAAATAGAAAAATTAACAAGAAACATGGCGCACCCAGAACCTACCGTCAGGTAAACATAAACGAGTTACAGGGTGGGGGCGATGGGGTCTCCCCGAAAAACGTGCGCTTACCCTGAGGGATGCGGGAGAAAAGGGAGGAAAAGGGAAGAAATGGGGACGGTTCTCTTTTCTTGTGATCCGTAAGAAAAGAGAACCGTCCCCATTTCTTCCCTTTTACATCCCATGGCAGATATCCCATATCAGGGCATCCAGGAGCTTTTCCTGATAGCCGGCCCTTTTCTCTTTTTCGAGGAGCCGGCACGCCTCCAGAAGGCCTTCCGAGCGGATGCTCTTAAGCTTTTTAAGGCGCTCCGTTCCCACCTCGACCGGTGATGCGGAGGCCCTATAATCTTCCGCGGACATATGCCATGGCTTTATTTTTCCATGGCTTCGCGCGGATAAGCGGTCGGCCCCTCCGCCATCTCCCGGTACTCCTTGCTCCAGGCCGGCAGGTATTTTTCGGCGCATCGCCGGGAAATCTCCGCAAAAACATCCGGCGGCATAAGGAGCGTATCATCCGGCTCATGGGATAAAACCTTTTCCGCTGCTGTCTCCCGTATTTCCCGGCAGGTGAGGAGAATGATATCCGAAAGCGTCGTCTCGGATGGAAAGACAGCGCCAAAGCCCTTCTCGCCTTCCCCGCGGACATAAAAGGCCGCGTTCCGGTGAATGTCAAGCCGCCCGCCCAGGTTTTCGGACAGGTACTTTGACACCCACTGGCGCTGGTTTTTGAGGTAAAGAGAGTCGGGATCCTCGACGGTCTCCCAGTACATGGCCGGTGAGGACAAAAGGCTTCTGTAGACCCGGTTCACGCGGAAGTGTCCCCTGTCCATGTCCGTCTCCTGGTAACCGGCCTTCTCATAATCGTCGGCGGTGCGCATCCGGCTGGTATCCCGCCCGTAATTCACCGCCATATAGCGGGAAAGCCCGGTATTCTCATACAGGATCTCGGAATGGATATCGCCCGAGAGGGCGTCCAGGTTCCCCTCATGGAGCGCGATAAGGCCCCGCTTCTCGGCAAACTGCATGACCCGGATCAGGGACTTTCGCAGCGTAAAGCGCGTCCAGTCCACCTCCATGGCTTCCTTAAGCTGGATCTCCATCCGGTCGACCAGCTCGGAGAGGAGGAAGGCCTCGCCGTCCTCTAAGTCCTCCAGAAAAATAAGGAGCGCGCAGAAAAGGGCATAGTCCGCCTTTTCGATAAATTCGGTGATGCCCATAAAGGGCAGGGCATGGGAGGGGATCTTTTCCAGCCTGGCCAGCCTCTCATTCAGGATCAGAGGCCACCCCGGATACTCCCGGGCAAAGCGGTCCGCCTCGCGAAACTCAGCGTGGATCGTCTGATAGCTCTCCCTGTCCTCTTTTTTGATGACCCAGAAACGGTCCAGAAGGATCTCCAAAGACTGCATATCAAACCTCAGGCGCTCCGGCCTCTGCTGCCGTCTCTTCCACGGCTTCGGCTTCCCCGCTCTCCGATGTAGTCTGCTCCTCTGCCAGCTCCTCCAGCCAGCGGAAGGTTCCGGTCTTTACGACATCGTCGCCGTAGATGGTTTTCCAGTCGTCGCGCATGGAGATGACATTGTAGCCGCTGCCTGCCCATTTCTCCTTGAGGGATTCGCCCTTCTCGGGATCGCCGTAGTCGCGGACATCATCGTCGGCGACCAGCATGAAGGCGGCGCTCCTGTAGGCGTTATTGCTGATGGTATAGGTGTGCATGCTCACGTCGCCGCTGCTGTTGCCAAACGACAGAACCGGCTGGTGGCCGATCTCCTGGACGATCTGGGCGACCTTATTCATCTTGAGGTTCTTGATGAGGAGCCTGTCGGTGCGGATAACGTCATCGCCGGCCGTGAAGACATAGTTGAGGCCGTCCTCACCCTTCTGGCCGGTAGCCTCGACGGCGACATCCATGCCGATAATGTTTTCGGCGGGGATGTCAAAGGTTCCCTCGAGGAGGGCGCGGCAGAGGAAGCGGTCGCTCCCGCTGCAGATGTAAACCTTAAAATCGTTCTCGTTCAGGTAATCCACGACCTCGATCATGGGCTGGTAGAAGGCCTCGCCGTAGGTCATACCCTCAAAGCCGTCCACAGGGCGGAGCATAAACTCGTTGACATAGGCGGCGAACTCGTTAAGGGTCATGCCGCTGTAGGCGCGGGCCGCCTGGATGGCGTGCTGCATGGCCATGTCACTGGGGAAGGAGTTGTCAAGGGCGCAGTCGCGCAAGGTGCGGCCGACGGAGAGCATCTCCTCGTCCGGCTGGATGTCCGGATTCTTAAGGATCGTCCAGGCCAGCATGTAGTATTCAAAGTACGTCGGATACAGCTCGCCGCAGACGGTGCCGTCCATATCAAAGACCGCGATCCTGTCCTCAGCCGGGATATAATCCGGGGAAGCTTCATCCGTGACGGCTTCAACGTAGTCGATGAGCGCATGGAGGGAAGGGGCGTCCTCTTTCCACTCGGCAAACCGCTCTTCATACTCGTAGCTTTCCTCCTGTGCCGCTGCATTCTGATCCGCTGCTGCCTCCGCACCCATAACGCTTTCGGTAAATAATGCAAAAGAGGCGAGAAATGCTAAAAACATTCTTTTCTTCATTTGTTTATTCTCCCTTTCTATTATTAAACGAACAAAACGCCTGTGTTTTGATTCGTTTACTGCGCCGAATTTTCGCCGCTTTAGCGGCAATATTCCGCTGAAAATTCGTGCGCATACTATAAAACTTATTCATCCAATGGCATCGTAAACTCGTCGGTGATCACCGTCTCATCTTCCTCTGTCGCCGCCGGTGCTGCCGGGATGAACTCGCTCATATATTCTTCCTCCGGGGCGCCTCCCAAGAGCGCGGGAAGGTTCAGGATGATGCCGTCCATGTTGTAGGGAAGCTTAAGGCTTATGCCGCTGCCTGTCTTTTTTCCGCCCTTTTCCTGCGTGATGTGGAGCTCCATGTAGAAGTCCTGCCCCATGCATGACGCCATGCCGCGGTCGCCCTTTTTCAGCTTCCCGGCGGACTCGCCGCCCACGAAAACCTGGATCTGGTAGGGCGATTCATAGACGGTCCCGTCGGCCGATGTGTAGGGTTTATTATCAAAATAGACCGTGTGCCCGCGGCCGATGACGAACATCCAGGCGGCGATCCCGACAAGGACCGCTATGGTAAGGAGGCGGATGATGATCTTTCTGCTTTTCATTTCGCTTCCTCCTTTTTCTGCTCCATCATGAGGCGCTGCCCTTCCATGCTCTTATTCCTCCGCTTGGCGGTCTCGTACATGATGAGGGCGATGGTGATGACCGCGTAGGAAACAAACACGCGGAAATATTCGCCGATCATGGAATCCCCGGTGATGGCCGTGCCGGCCTTGGGGGCCACGATGAACATCAGGTGGAACAGGATGACGCCGAGGAAGACATTCCCCACGGAGGCCTTATCCACGGAGGCGCCGCCGACCAGAAGCGCGGCGATGGCGAACATGCCGATCTGGGAGTGCGAGGTATAGGTGGCAAAGTTCCCCAGGTTCTGGAGATAAATGATCATGCCGATCCCGGCCAGCACCGTCGAGATGATGATGGACAGGATGCGGGTCCGCTCAACATTGATGCCGGCATCCCGGGCCACCTCCATGTCCTGGCCGACGGCCCGCATGTCCTGGCCGAGTTTGGTGCGCCGGAACCACACGATGACCAGGCACATAAGGGCAATGATGATAAACGTGACCATGGGGATCTTAACACCGTTTATATAGACCGGCCAGAGGTTATCCAGCTTCTGGCGCATGGAGAGGAGGCTCACGGTATTGCGGATGCCGTAGCCTCTGGGAAGCTTAATGTTGGAGTGCCGGATGGGGATGATGGAGCCCATCATATAGAGGACCACAAGCTGGTAAACGCCGGTCATGAAGTAGCTCATGATATAGCTGGTGATCATCTCCCTGCCCTTGGCCATGTTCAGGATCTTGCCGCAGAAAAGGCCCAGAAGGACCGATATCGGAACGGAAATGATCATAGCCAGCACCATTCCCGGGATGCCCACGATCTGCCAGTCCGACACCAGGATGAGGCCGATCTCCCCGGCCATGGCGCCCAGCGTCATGCCGAAATTAAGGCCCATGCCCGCCATAATGGGGATCAGGAGGGACAATATCAGAAAGGCGTTCCGCCCCATGCGGGTCACGATCTCATTGATGAGATAGCTGGGGGAGAGGCCGGACAGGGGAATACAGAACGCGCAGATGATCATGAACATCAGCGGGACCGATGCCCTTGTCATAAAGCTTCCAAGTGCAAATTTCTTTTTCATTTTCCGCCCTCCGTTCTCCTGGTAAGCGCGTAGAGGATCATGCCCTGGGAAACCACGACACGGATGACTTCGCTCATATCCATGTGGATCATGTTATTCATAACGGTAGGCGTCATGGTCAGCATGCCCTGGAACAGGATGGTTCCGATGATGACATTGGGGATCGAGGCCTTGTTGACCGAGGCGCCGCCGATGAGGATGGCGGATACCGCGGGCAGGGCCATGTTAAACGGCGCCATGTAAAGCTGGATGAAGCCGAAGCCCTGCTCGTACACCAGGATGCCCACGGCCGCTAGCCATGTGGACATGACGACGGACAGAAGCCTTATGCGGTCTACGTTCACGCCGGCCGCCCGGGCAAAGGCCGGGTTTGAGCCCACGGCCGTCATGGCCGTGCCGGTCCTGGTGTGCAGGAAGGCCCACATGCCAAAGGCCAGAAGGGCAAAGAAAAGCAGCGTCCCGGTGGGAACGACAAAATTTCCGATCTTGATGCGCAGGAAATTCGCCAAAACCTGATTATAGTAGCCTTCCAGCGAGATCGTGGTGCGAAGCCCTTTTCCGGAAAGGCCCCACACCATGGTCGGGCTGTGGTAGGGCAGCACCAGCCACATCATGCACATGAAGGAGACCGATGAAAAGCCCACGTAGGTGGCGATCATCATCTCGCCGCCCTTGATCTTGTTAAGCAGCCACCCGTAAAGCGAGCCCAGGATGAGGGCAAAGGGGGTGGCGATCAGGATAGCCATCACAAAGGACAGGCCGCCCGTAAAGCCAAATTCAATAGACAGCGTGGCGCCCAGGAGGCCTGAAATGATGCCCAAGGGAAGGCCGAAGTTCAGGCCGCACCCGGAGTGCACCATGGGCACCATAGCCAGCACCAGCACACCGTTCCACGAAAAGCGGGCAATGATATTGGTCAGCTGGGTGGGCAGATCCGCCCCCACAAAGGGCGCGACAATAAGCAGCAAAGCCAGAAAGCCGGTGATGATAAGCCTCGGCAGGCCAAAGCTGTCAACAAACTTTAAAAGCTTTCCTTTTTCCTTTCTTGTAAGCTCTTCTCCCATGGAACCCTCCTTTATACGACGGAACTGAGCATCAGGGTACCCAGCTCTTCCACGGGGGAAGAGGCCGGCAGTATTCCCGCCACTCTGCCTCCGGAGACAATGGCGATCCGGTCACAGCTGGCGCGAAGCTCTTCCAGCTCTGAGGACACCATGACGATGGTTACGCCGTTTTCCCGGTTGAAGCGCTTAAGGGCATCCAGGACCAGGGCCTTGGCCCCGACATCGATGCCGCGGGTGGGCTCGGAGACAAACAGGAGCCTTGGCGAGAGGGCAAAGGCCTTAGCCAGGCATACCTTCTGCTGGTTTCCGCCGGAAAGCTCTTTGGCCTTCTGGCGGGAGCTCTGGCACTTGATGGCCAGCTCGTTTATGTACTTTTCGGTGACGGAG
Organism: uncultured Blautia sp.; assembly: GCA_946545475.1. Classification (GTDB taxonomy): domain Bacteria; phylum Bacillota; class Clostridia; order Lachnospirales; family Lachnospiraceae; genus Blautia_A. The sequence goes on along the minus strand of CAMNNO010000176.1, from coordinate 1,464 downwards.
CGGATGGCCGCATCGTCCCGCCACTTAATAAGGCCGCCCAGATAGCTTTTCAGAAATTTGTTCTGGATCTGCATGGCCGGGAAGGCGATGTTCCATTCCAGGGATTCATCCAGAAGGAGCCCGACGCCCCTTCTGTCCTCCGACACGAAGGCAAAGGAAGCGTCCAGGCACTTGCGGGGCGAGTTAAGGGGAATCTCCTTTCCTTCAAATGTCACCTGGCCTCCGGCCTGGTAAAGGCCCATAATGCCGTTGGGAATGCCAAGCTTCCCCTGGCCGGCCAGCCCGCCGATGCCCAGTATCTCGCCTTTGCGCACCTCCAGGCTTACGTTCCGGACCGTCTCGCCGGGCATGTCGACCCAGAGCTTTTCGACCTTAAGGATCACCGGAGCATCCTCAAAGCTTTTGTCCGGAGCGTCGCTTCTTTCCGTCGCGACGCTCCGGCCCACCATGGCCTTTGTGATGGCTTCCACGGAGGTTTCTTTCGCGTTTTCGTCCGAGACAAGGCAGCCATCCCTCATGACCACAACGCGGTCGCACACCGCCAGGATCTCCTGGAGGCGGTGGGTGATGAAGATAATGGCGATGCCGCGCTCGGCCATTCCCCGGATGGAAGCAAGAAGGGCTTCCGCCTCCTTCTCTGTCAGAACAGCGGTGGGCTCATCGAGGATGAGGAGCCGCAGCTGGTCCTTGGAGAGCTCCCTGGCGATCTCGGTAAACTGCTTGTGGCCGACGGGCATGTCGTTGATGACCATGCGCCGGTCGATGTCAACGCCCATCATCCGGATGGCGTTCTCCGCGCGGAGGTCCATTTCTTTGCGGTTAAGCGTGTCCATGCGGTCGCTGAAAATATCCGAGATGACATTGTGTTTTTTGGGCTCCCGGTTGAGGAGGATATTTTCTGTCGTCGTAAAGCCGGGGATCAGGGAAAATTCCTGATGGACCATGCCGATCCCCGCCGCGATGGCGTCAAAAGGCGAGTTAAAGTGGACTTCCTGTCCGTCCAGGCGGATCTCGCCGCCGTAACCCCCGGTCTCGCGGATCATGTCCGCGCCGAACAGGATCCGCATGAGCGTGGATTTCCCCGCCCCGTTTTCGCCGACCAGGCCAACAACCTCGCCTTCGCCTACGGTCAGGTTGATGTCGGTCAGCACATGGTTCCCGAAAAAGTCCTTGCGGATGTTTTTCATCTCCAGGAGTGTCTTGTGTTCATCCTTCATGTATGTACCTTTCTGTATAAGCGTCCATGCACGGCTTTCGCCGTGCACCACTGAAGATAAAGGTCGATGGCTCCGTGCCGGAGGCACTCCCGCCATCGCCACCCGTATTCGCAATCCGGGCTATCGCCCTACTTGCTCATACGGGTTAGCCCGCGCTATGTCTGCGCAGACATCCGTGCAAGCACGGCTGTCTGTGCAGCCGCACCGCGGGACTTTTAAAGTAAACCCCCATGCCCTGTTCACTTGG
>CAMNNO010000175.1 GCA_946545475.1 uncultured Blautia sp. | reverse complement strand
GCGCGATCGCTCCTTCCGTTTTCTCCGGCTCCCGGTCGCACAGGTGAATCAGCGCAGAGATCGGCGTGGTATAGGCAAAGGCCAGCATCTCAGGATCATCCTTCCTGAGCAGTCCTTTTTCCATCATGCACGTGAATATCCGCGTAAACATCTCTGTAAGTCCGGTAAGGAAGTGTTTCGTTGCCAGTTCGCACGCACGCGCATCCCGATACTGTTCCAGTGTCAGCACCTTGCGCGTCATGATGATCTTCTCATCATGAACGGTGATGTTCACCATATGCATGGTCATCTGTACAAACTCTTCCAGCGAATCCGGAACAGGCGGCAAGTGCTCTGCGGACCCAAAGTGATCTGCATAATAAGCAATCATCTCATCCAGCAGTGCATTCCATATGGCTTCCTTGCTCTCATAGTGCTTATAGACCCCGGACTTCACAAGCCCGAGCGATGCGCTCAGTTCACGGATGTTTGTCCCTGCATAGCCGTTTTTTGAAAACATCTCCAATGCCGCAGCAAGGATTCTCTCTTTCGTGTCGTTTGCCATAAGTACCTCCCGTAACAGTTAAGTGACCTTTCGTTCACCTATTATAGTGAACGAAAGGTCACTTGTCAACTGTAATCCACCAGCTTTTCTTTTTTTCATTAACCGTGCATGAATAGGAAACAGATTTGACCGCATATGCAGCTCATGATCTGATCAGGGCGATCTACATCGGCGCACCGGACAAGAGCAGCGGAAAGCGGCGCCAGAGCGTCAGCATCTGTTATGATTTTGTGGGTTTTATCCCTCTGGATGAACTGATGAAACAGGAAACGGCATGACCCTTAAGTCATGCCGTCCCTGCAAAACACTATAAAACTGTTTTACGACACCCGCCCAATGCGGGGGCTGGCCTTTTTGCCGCTCTAAGGGTCCCTGCCGTCAGGGAAGCGAAAATCTTGTATTTACAGAAAAACTGAGATATAATACATCACACAGAGAAATGGCACAGAAACCGTTTTTTGAGGAGATGTTATGATTACAGAACAAGGATCATCCATTTCGGGCACGAACAGCACAGCGCCTGAATTATTTAAATCTGAATTATTCAAAAAAGAAATAGCGGCCTATAAAGAAAAGATCGATCAGAAGCTCGCCGGCCCCGAAGCTTTCAGCCTGCTGAGCAAACTATCCGCCTATCCCTTTATGCGGTCATATGCCAGCGCCTACCTCGACTATTGCCGTGGCGGAAAACGTATCAGGGCTTTTCTGGCCGCTGTCGGCTATGGCCTATGCCGGAATGCCGAGATCGACGACAGCATAATCACGCCTTCCCTGGCTTTCGAACTATTCCAGAGCGGCATCCTTATTCATGACGATATCATCGACAACAGCCCCTTAAGAAGGGGGAAGCCCTCCATGCATGTCACCCTGGGCGATGGCGAGACCGGCCGTTCCAAAGCCATATGCGTCGGGGACATAGGCATGATCCTGGCTTCCGATATCATCCTCGGCTCGGATTTTCCCGAGGCCATAAAGACAAGGGCCCTGTCTCTTTTTAATAAAGTGATGGCGTTCACGCTCGCGGGAGAGCTAAAGGATGTCGAGCTGTCGGATGCCGAGGCTTACACGCAGGGTGAGATTCTTGACATGTATGTTCTCAAGACGGCGTGGTATACGTTTACAGGGCCTCTTCTGTTCGGAGCGACCCTGGCCGGTGCCGGGGAGGATATGATGAGAGCCCTGGAACAGTTCGGTTCCGATGCCGGCATAGCCTTCCAGATCAAGGATGACATTATCGGCATTTTTGGAAACGAGGAAGTGATCGGAAAGACGAATCTTTCCGATGTCTGCGAAGGGAAGAGGACCATCCTGACCTGCCATTTCCTGAAAACGGCTTCGGAGCCACAACTGCAGGAATTTAGGCAGGTATACGGAAAAAAGGACGCCAATGCCGACGACCTTTTAAAGGTCCGGACGCTGCTTGAGAACGCGGGTTCCCGCAGATATGCCGAGGACATTATGCTCCGGCATCTGGAAAAGGCCAGGGCTTCGGTTCACGCCATGCCCGTGGATGAGCATTACAGGATGCTGTTAACCGGTATGATTGAATATCTTGGAAACAGGCTGTATTAAGTTCTGCCGGGGCAGAGGGAGGAGGAAGCCGGATCTCCCTCTGCTCTCGCGGGAATTATGGTCCTCGGGAGCGCTTCCGCCGCATTTGCCGGCGCGTCCCCCGACCCCAATGCCAGCGCTGAGCGCGAGGCCGCCAATGCCCTCATCTCCGAACGCGCCGCCCGCGAGATCTACCTGAAAGGCTTCGAGATCGCCGTCAAGGCTGCCCAGCCCGACTACATCATGAGCTCCTACAACATGGTCAACGGCACCTCCACCTTCGAGAACTACGGCCTGCTGACCGAGATCCTCCGCAACGAGTGGGGCTTTGAAGGCTTCGTCATGACCGACTGGTATTCCGTATTCGGTGTCCGCGGCAAGAACGCTGAGCAGAGCGTACAGGCTCTCCTCAACTACGCCGCCCCTGCGATAATAAAAAACCGCTCGTCATTTTAAAGTGACGGGCGGTTTTTTATTATCGCAGGGGCGGCGCAGTTTTTTTGAGAGGTCAGCTGCGGGCCATGGTCCCGGCCTGGGAGAGGGCATTCCGGATGGCGGGGATGGCCAGGATGACGATGGTGAGGACGGCCTCGGCGGCTAAGTAAGCCCCGTTATAGGCGGCCGAGTAGACGGCGGGGTGCATGCCTTCCGGGGCGTACATGCCGAAGAAGATGTAGCCGGACAGGAAGGAGAAGACGAACCGCCCCAGGACGCCGGCAATATAACCCGTGATCAGCCCGTATTTCTGCCCCGCGAAGAAGCCGGCAATGCCGAGGGCTCCGAAGGCCAGCGGATAATCCACCAGGACCTGGGGAAGGCTGACGATGTAGGGATCGATGATGAACTGGAGAAGGCCGTAGGCAACGCCGACCATAATGCCGGAGACCGGCCCGTACCAGCTGGCGACAAGGGTGATAAAGAACATGGAAAACAGGGTGACGGATCCGCCCATGGGCATGTCAAAAAGCTTGATTATGGAGGTGACAAAGGCGAGCGCGATGGCGACGGCTGAAAAGACCAGCTGTTTGGTGCCAAAGCCTTTGCCCTTGCGGGACAACGATGCGGCTGCCACGAGGAGAAGAAAGAGAATGATGGCAATGGAGACGGTTCCCGCCGATGTCAGGGCGTAGGTGCCGTCCGTGTTTTGGGAAATGAATAAACTGAGCATGTGATATGCCTCCTTCCGCCGGTATTATCCGGATCAAGTAATGTGGGTCGCGCAAGCGCTCTCAGCCTCAGCCCGCCATCCCGGCAGGCCTCAGCGCCCCAAGCAACACGCATAGTATAGTGCCGCCCGTATAAAAAGTCAATAGAAATGTTTTGACTTTACTTTTTGGCTAATCTATACTGGAAGTACCTGAAAGTAAGAGTGGATTTGGGAGGAAGAGCATGAATCTTGACAGGCTAAGGGAATTTTCGGAGATTGCGGCTAAGGGGAGCGTTCCGGCTGCTGCCGCCGGCCTGAACATCAAAACCCAGACACTGAGGGCCAGGATGAACTCCTTTGAGGAGAGCCTGGGCTTTTCCCTGTTCGAAAAGAAGGGGAAAGAATCCGTGGCCCTGACCCCAAGGGGGCAGCAGCTTTATAACCGGAGCCGGACTCTTTTAAAGGATTATGGCACGCTGAAAGGCGATATCAGAAAAATGGAAGAGCTCAAGGTGTCTTCCTTAACCATAGGCAACATAGGCCAGGGCCTTCCCTTCTTTTTGGGGCCTTTTCTGGACGGGATCAACCGGATGTACCCCCATATCCGGCTGGAGATTGTGGATGATGGCCGGCAGTCGATCATGGAAGGCCTTATGTCCGGGGAGGTGGATGTTTTCTTTTCCCCGGCGCTGCCAAGGGAATGGCCGGAGAGCATCTGCCGGATGCTGGTGACGCATAATCAGGCCCATGTGCTGCTTCCCTCCTCCCATCCGCTTTCGGAAAGCAGTGCCCTGTCTCTGTCAAAGCTTGACGGGGAACGCTTTCTTCTGTATCCCCGGACAAAAGAAAGCTGCATACGGGATTTTCAGCTGGAAAACCTGAAACTTTCAGGCATCCGCCATACGGTATATGACAATGCCTCATCACCTCTTTACTATCATCTCCTGGTACCTGTGCAGAAGGGGATACTCCTTTATCCCACGGGAATCCTGCATGTTCCGCCGGGAACGGCGGCTATCCCCGTCAGCGATATTATTGAGGAGGCCCCGACGTTTCTGTTTTATCTGAAAGCTTCCCGGAATCCATCCGTCCGTTTTTTTGTGGATGGATTCCTGTCATTTATGCGGGAGCATAAAAAGAAAGGAGGGGAAGGTCCTGGAAACGGAACGCCTGTATGAATTTCATGTGCTGGCCAAAACGTTGAACTACAGCACGGCCGCCCGGAGCCTGTTCATTTCCCAGTCGGCTCTTACCAAGCATATCTGTGCTCTGGAAGAGGAGCTGGGAGCCAGGCTCTTCCTTCGCTCGACTCATGGGGTATCCCTGACGGAGGCCGGCTTTTTTCTGCAAAAGAGGGTGCCTGCCCTTCTGGAGGAGAGCCGGCACCTGTCGGAGAGCATGCTGTCCCTCGAAATCGATATTACCGGAAGCATAAGTCTTGGCTGCGTCCCGGAATTTCTGTATGCGTCCCATCTCCAGCTTTTTATCGGCCAGTTTTCGGAGTGCTATCCCCACATTAAGGTTTTGCCGCGGGTGCTCTCGGAGGGGACGCCGGACGAGACGCTGACGGACAGGGACCTGGACATTCTGATCACCCCCTGTGAACTGTCGGGCCTGCCGCCTTTCTGCAAGAGAAGCCTGGTCCACGACCACGCCGTGCAGGCTGTCGTCTATCCGGGACACCGGCTGATCGGGCGGCAGAGTGTCCGGCTGGAAGAGCTGGCCGGGGAGATCCTCACGGTTCCCTTTGCCGAGGAGCCTTTTGGCCCTTACCAGCGCAATTTCGTGCTGGCGCAGAAGCTCACCCACGGGCGGATATCCATGCTGTCCGCGGCGAATCTATATACGGCTTTGTTCTATGTGATGCAGGGACAGGGTATCCTTCTGGCTCCGGGATATGTGCAGGGCATGCTGCCCCAGGGCCTGTTTACCATTCCCGTCACGACAAAGGGCTGCGTATTTCAGGAATACATTTACCTGTGCAACGGTGAGGAGGCCGGTGCGGCGCAGCTTTTTTATCAGGAATATGTCAGAAAATATCAGATGAAGGAAATGAGCTGAGAAATCCGGAGGCAGAGAAAAAATAAAAAATGGAATAACAAAAAGATTTTTGGCTATTATGAAACCTCCTGCTTTGTGCTATTATGATTTCGACTTATCTTTCAGCACCAAGAGCAAAACGGGTATCAAAAAATCATCAAAAAATCATCAAAAGGAGGAATATCATGAAAAGCAGAAAATTATTGGCCGTGATCCTGGCAGCCGTGATGGGCTGCGCCTGCCTTCCGGCGGCTGTCATGGCCGGGGAGGCACCGGAATCTTCTCTTGACCTGGCTTCTCTCCTGGCCGACGGCACCTATACCGTGGAGCCGGCTGCCCAGTCCTATATCACGGAGGACTGCTACGAGATCCAGGGCGTCCGCTATTGCGCCAACATTCTCAGCGAGGAATTTCAGTATATGAATATCTGGATCCCGGCTGGCTATGTCAATGAGGATGGCAGTTTTAATTACGAAAACCAGGTCGGAAATTATACCGCCTCTACCGCTCCCATTGTTTTCCGCAATAACTGCGCCGGCTGGTTTTCCAGCAGCCCGGAGAACGATGCCGAGAATATGTGCAGCTTCAACGAGATCATCAAGAACGGCCTTATCTTTGTTTCCTGCGGCGCCCGCAGCCGCAACGCCAACAACGGCGCGCCCGAAGGCGAGCATGTATCTGTAGGCAAGGCCCCGGCCCCCATCGTTGACCTTAAGGCCGGCATCCGCTTCCTCCGCGCCAACAAGGGCGCTATCCCCGGCAATCCCGACCGCATCATTTCCATCGGTGGCTCCGGTGCCGGCGAAATGAGCACTCTGGTCGGCGCGACCGGCAACATGAGCGAGTATTATCCCTATCTGTATGCCATCGGCGCCGCAGGGGTTGAGTACGATGAAGCTTCGGATACCTATACCAGCACCATCAACGACGATGTCTTCGGCTGCATGGCCTACTATCCCATCACCGATATCGACAACGCGGATATCGCTTATGCCTGGATGCGCGTGAACTCCGGTGAGACTGGTGTTCATACCAACGATCCCTTCCCCACGGATGCCGACTTTACCGAGTTCCAGCTTGCCCTCCAGGAAGACGGCGCGGCTGCCTTTGTGGAATACATCAACGGCCTTGGCCTTAAAGATGCCGACGGAAACGAGCTGACCCTGACAGGCATCCGCTCCGGCAGCTATTACGAGGCGATCCTGAACAACATGACGGTTGCCCTTAACGCCTATCTTGCTGAAAGGGATGAGCAGGAAGCCGCGGATTATCTGGACCTTCTGTTTGCCACGACAGAGGAAGAGGAGTGGCTGGTGAAGAATGAGGACGGCAGCGTATCTATTGTCGACCTTGACGGATTTATCCACAACTTTGGAAACTATGGCCGCATCGAAGAGCTTGGTCAGGTCTTTGGCCGCAACAAGAATATCCCCGGCTTTGATACGCTGGCCCTTGATGCCGAGAATAACGCTTTCGGCTATGACGATCAGGTTGCCGTTCACTATTCGGCTACCTTCGGCAAGGTAATGCAGGACAACTATGATAAGTATATGGCCATCGCCACGGACGAAGAGAAGGCCCAGATCGATGAGTGGATCGCCGATACGATTACCGGCGACGAGGCTTCTTTCCTTGAGTATCAGACCTATCTTATGGATGCCATGGAGATCATGCAGAACGCGGCCAGGGGCGGCCAGGAAACCACCATCGCTCCGCACTGGCGCATCCGCAGCGGCACGGCCGACCAGCACACATCCTTCACCATCGGCTACAACACAGCCCTGGCTGTCCTCGAAAACGGACTTGACTGCGATTACAGCCTCGTCTGGGCTATGATCCACGGCGGCGAGCTGGAAGGAACCTCCACCGGTACCTTCATCGACTGGGCGCTGGATATCCTGGCCGAGTGATCGATGAGATGAGATAAGAAAAAGGGAGAAGAAAAGGAGAAGAAAAGGAGATGGTTCTTTTTCTCCTTTTCTTCTCCTTTTTTTATTATGGCAGGGCCGCCCATAAGAAATTTGTCACCTGACGGTGACGGGC
>CAMNNO010000174.1 GCA_946545475.1 uncultured Blautia sp. | reverse complement strand
TTGAAAAATACATTCAAAACCAAGGTTGATGTTACCGGACGCCGTGTATCCACACACCTAAAGGCATGTGGTTTTACGGCTGACATTTTATAAATATTGCTATAAATAGAGAAAGGAGGGGCTGCAAGCCGCCTGGAAGCATGCCGGGGGGCTGGGCAGCCAGCGCATTATGACTTATACACAGATCTATTCTTTACAATATCCGGATGAGGCCCTTGCCTGCGTGGAAGCAGGGGCGGACCGGATCGGCGTGCTGGTGGGAGAGGCCGGGGGAAAGTTCCCCTGTGCGGTCACGGAAGAGATGGCCTCCAAAATCTTTCGCGCTGTGGAAGATAAGGCGGTTACCATTCTGATCTCGGTCCTGCCGGAGCCGGAGGAGATCCTGGCCCAGACGAAGAGGCTGAGGCCCCAGGTGCTGCACCTGTGCGCCAATTATGACGGTGATCCGGCCTTTAAGGAGCGCCTGAATAAAGAAGTCCCGGGCGTTCTCCTCATGGAGGCGGTCGGCGTCGGCACAGACCGCAAGGCGATCGACGAGGCTGTCTATAAGGCAGGCTTTGCCGATATCCTGATCCTGGACAGCATTTCGACGACCGTTCCCGGGGTCGGCGCGGCGGGCGTGACCCATGACTGGTCGATCGACGCCGAGATCGTGAAGCGCGTCAACGTTCCTGTCATAGAGGCCGGCGGCCTTGGGCCCGACAATGTGGCGGAAGCGATCAAGGCGGTCCACCCCTGGGCCGTCGATTCTTTGACCAAGACCAGCGTGAAGGAAAACGGCGTACTTGTCCGCAAGGACATCGAAAAGGTCCGCCTCTTCTGCGAGATCGCCCATCAGCACGAATAAAAGTATCATCGTTTGTTTTGAAGAATGAGGCTTGATTTCAAGATAGGTCTCGTTTATAATAACAAACAGGATTACCCTTTGTTTATATGATTACATAAAGGAGATATGGATATGGAAAAGGGTTTTGATGTTGTTGCTCTGGGCGAGTTGCTGATCGACTTTACGGAGAACGGTTTGAGTGAGCAGGGAAACCCTCTGATGGAAGCGAATCCCGGCGGCGCGCCCTGCAATGTTCTGGCTATGCTCAATAAACTGGGAAAGCATACGGCCTTTGTGGGAAAGGTCGGCAACGATATGTTCGGCCGGCAGCTTAAGGAAGCCGCTGCGGGAGCCGGCATCTGCATGGACTATCTGAAAATGGACGAGGAGATACCGACGACCCTGGCTTTCGTCAAGACCTTCCCGAACGGCGACAGGGATTTTTCCTTTTACCGGAAGCCCGGCGCGGATATGATGCTCACATCTGACGACCTGCCTCTTGAGGCGATCCGCGCGGCAAGGATATTCCATTTCGGAACGCTTTCCATGACCCATCCGGGCGTCCGCGAAGCGACGAAGAAGGCCGTAGAAGCGGCAAAAGCCGCCGGCGCCCTCATTTCCTTTGACCCCAACCTTCGTCCGCCCCTCTGGGCAAGTCTTGACGAGGCAAAGGAACAGATCTCCTGGGGGCTTTCGGTCTGCGACATCTTGAAGATCGCGGATAACGAGATCGCCTTTATGACCGGCGAAGAGAATTTTGACCGCGGAGCGGCTATCCTTAAGGCCAAGTATCCCGGGATCAAGGTCCTGAATGTGACCGCCGGCGCGGATGGCAGCTACAGCTATTATGCGGACGGAAAAGTGTTTGTCCCGAGCTTCCGCCTGGGCGGGACGATCGAGACCACCGGCGCAGGTGATACGTTCTGTGCCTGCGTGCTGAATTATGTGCTGGAGCACGGCGCGGAGGGTCTTGGCGCGGACGAGCTGACACAGATGCTCCGCTTTGCGAACGCGGCGGCTTACCTGGTCACGACAAAGAAGGGAGCCATCCGCTCCATGCCGGAAAAAGAGCAGGTTGAAGAGATCCTGGCTGCCAACTGATCCATGTTCAGACAGGCCAATCGAGCATAAGGGAAATCTTTTCCTCATGTTTGCCCGCGGGGCGGCGTTCGGCGTAAGCCGAAATATTTCTTTGCGCCGCCTCTGCCATGACCGTGCAGGGGCCAGCTCCCATGTGGGGCTGGCCCCTTTGTGAAGAAGGGGGAGTTTTATGGCGACACAACAAATACAATGCCCGAACTGTGCGGCCCCCATTACGCTGGATTCCAGGCTGGGGCGGCGCGTGCAATGTGAATACTGCGGCTCGGAGATCGTTCTGGATGCCGATGTCTTTAAAGGAATCCTGGAAGAGAAAGAAGCGCAGGTCAAGCTGGCGGCCAGGGAGCTGGAGCTTAAGGAAGCACAGGCAAGGCAGGCAAACCGCGAGAAGCAGTTTAGGAAAACGCAGGAGGAAGTGAGCGTTCTTAAAGAAAAAGAGGAAAAAAAGTTCCGGAGCTGGAAAAAGCAATGGTATATCCTGCTCACCGCTGCCGCCCTCCTCACATTCGTTAATTTCCTCATTCCCGATACTTCCTCTCTCCACGAGACCGTCAATACCATCTGGGGCTTCATTTTTCTGGGAGCCCCCCTCTATTCAGCCATCCGGCGCCCGGTTTTTTCGCAGATCAGGCCGAAGAGCACCTTCCTCAAAGGCAGCCGCCTGTCCTGCTATATCAAGATGACACTGATCAAATGGGGAATCTGCATAGCCGCTGCGGGACTTGCGGATATATTCTGAAAACGCATGGGGAGGGGAAGAAATAGGGCGCCTGTTGCCGAAATGGAACAGGCGCCCCTTTATTAGGAGGTAATCAAAAAATTTTTACTGCATGGTCAGCGGACATAGGGATTATAGATGACCTCGCCGGTTTCCTGGTCGCGGCTGTAGTGCTTGCAGAAATCCCAGACCATTTCGGCATATTCCGGATACAGGCAGTGGACAATATCGTCGGTGAAGGTAAGGCCTACCATGGGAACGCCTTCTTCATTGACGAAATACCAGCCATGCAGGGTGTATTCGCCGTTGGTCTTGGTCCTCTTGTAGATATCGGCTTTGAAGCCGCTGGTGGGATAGGCTTCGTAATCGGCAGTCTCGGGAAGGGGATCCATGCCGTTCAGGACCTTAAGCTCGCTGAGGAGGTTATAGAACTCTTCCACGATGCCCTTGTTGGCGGGATCGACGTTCTTGTTGCTGTCGTATTCGGATGTCGAAATGACAACGGGGATGTCATACTTCTCGAAGTTGGCCAGCTGCTTTTCGGTGGGCCAGGAGCCGGCGATGCCGGCCTGCGGATAGGCGGCCGCGAAAACGGAGGGATCGCCGAAGATGGCTTCCAGGCTAGCAAGGGAGCCCATGGAGTAGCCGGTCACATACACGCGGGACGGGTCGATGGCCGGATATTTTTCTTCCATGTACTTAACCAGGGCAGGCATGGCGCTGGAGAGGACGGGCTCGCCGTCTTCCATGGTCACATGCAGGTTGGCCTTTTCGGGAGATACAACGATGAGGCGTTCTTTGCCGGCAAGCTCTAAGTATCCCTGGCCGTCCACATACTGCCTGGGATCGTCGCCGCCGCCGTGGATGGCGAGGATGAGCGGAACGGTGCCGTCGGCGACTTTGCCTTCGAGGACTTCATCGGGAATGTATTCATACCAGGTCTGCAGGTATTCGCCGTTGGAGGCACCCTTGTATTCGGCAAAGATCTCATCATCCACGCGGATCTCGTTGATGCCGTCTACCGTGCGGCCGCCAAGAAGGGCGTTCCGGACAGAGAGGGAGTAGGGAGCCGCATCGGCGCCATAGCCCTGATAGGGCGTTCCGGCGGTGTAAAGGCCCGGCTTCATTTCCTGGCCGCGGACAGCCTTGATGAGCACGCTGTAATAGGCATCCGGGACAAGGGCGGACAGGTCGACATCTTCAATCTCCTCCGTCACGACCTTGCGGACCGGGAACTGCTGGCAGTAGCTGATGGTGCGGCTGCCGTTGATCTCAAGGGCGTCGGTCCCGTTGGCCGCTTCGTACTTGGCCACGACATCGGCGGGAGCATTGACAAGGAATACCGGGACAGGAGCGGCCACAGAGCGGACGCGCTCCATTTCGCCGTTGACCAGCAGCATGCCGGCGATACGGGATACGGAATCGAAGGTGCCGGCGACATAGTTATTAAGGAACGTCGCGCCGCCGTCGATACCGATGACATAGTAGAAGCCGTAGCCGCCGTAGTAGGTGGCGTCATAGCTGACATAACGCTCGCCGTCGACCGTAAAGCTGGCGTTCATGGCGAACATGGCGGTCTGGAGAGCGTAGTAGTTTTTCTGGTCCGCGTCGCCAAAGCCTGCCGGGTCACTGGGGGTGACCAGGATGACGGCGCCCTTGGCTTCCTCGATGATGTCCACAAGGCCCATATCGGTGATGTAGGCAAGGGCATCGGCTTTATCCTCAAAGGTCTTGTCGGTATAGACGACAATGTTGGTGTTGCAGCGGGCGGCATTGTTCCGGCCGAACATGTCGGAGGAACGGTAGACATATGTGGACTCGTCCGGATAGCCATCCATGGCGGGATGGGAGATCAGGTTTCCGCCGAAACGGCTGAAGGGAGCCATGGCGGCAGGAGCGTTTTCCTTGACCTCGGCCATGGTCTCAAAAGTCGCCTCATTCCCGAGGTTGCCGCTGTAATTCAGAGCCAGGACGCTGCCGCTTACGGCAAGCGACAGAACAAGAGATAATACGATCAGCAGAGAAGTCTTCTTATTCATGATGGTCCTACCTTTCTTGCATTTATAGGAAACGAATAAAACGCTTGCGTTTTGATCCGTTTCCAGCGCCGGATTTTCGCCGCGCATGTGGCATGATTCCGCTGAAAATTCGTGCGCATACTATACACCTGCTCCTCTGCTCATTATGGCAGAGGGAGCAGGAATTTTTTGTGCGGCGAACGCTGCCAGGGGCATTAGAAATCTGTGGGATCTGCGGTATAGGTGAGCTCGTAGGTCTCGGGATTGCGGGAGAAGTGCTCCATGTAGTCCCAGGCCAGGAAGGCGTACTGCGGATACAGGGCGTGCTGCAGTCCTTCGGTGATGCTGATGCCCAGCATCGGGATGCCGTTGGCGTCGTTCAGGAAGTAGCGGTGGTTCCAGAACTCGTCGTTAAGCAGCATGTGGATCTCGCTGTCGGCCTTGAAGCCGCTGATGGGATAGGTGATCTCATCGCCGCCGGGGATCTCGGGAACCTCGTTGTAGGAAGCGAACTTGTTCATGGTCTCGATCATCATGTCGGCAGTGCGGTTCTTGGAGGCGTCAAACAGGGTGAAGACATCGCCCGTGGAGGTCAGGAACATGACGGGCATCTTGGTCTCGTAAAGGTGCGCGACCTGCTCATCGCTGGGGATGTACTGGTTGGCGGCGCAGGGAACGGCAGCGGCGATCATTTCGGGGCAGGCGTTGATGACCTTCATGGTGGTGCGACCGCCGCGGGAATAACCGGTCACATACACGCGGGTGCGGTCCAGGGCCGGGTACTTGTCCAGCATGTACTGGATGAGCTTCGGCATGGTCTCATATTCCACGCCATCGCCCTGGCTGTCTTCAAAGATGCCTTCATGGCCGGGGGAGACAACGGCTACGCCCTTCTCCTCGCAGAGAGCGATAAGGCCAAGCTCCTCGGCGACCTGGAGAGGATCGTCGCCCGTGCCGGCAAGGCCGAGGATGAGCGGAATAGTGCCTTCGGCCGCTGTGCCGTCTGCAATGGCCGCGGGAAGGATCTCATACCAGGTGGTCAGGTACTCGCCGTCATGGGTCTGGATGTCCTTGAACATGTCAAAATCCATGACCTTGACGATCTGTGCGCCAAGCTCTGTCATGCCGGTATCCTTGTCGATGACGATACGGCGGTTGAGGGAGTAGGGAGCGCAGTCGCCGGTCAGGCCCATCCAGGTGGTGCCGCCGCTGATCAGGCTGTTCTTCATGACCTGGATACGCATGGTGCGCTTGAAGATGCGCTCAAAAGCGTCTTTAATGGCATCGGAGAGCTCGAGGTCCTCGGCAACGATGACCTTGCGGACCGGGAACTGCTGGTCGAAGAAGATGGTCTTGCCGTCTTCCGCCTTGCAGGAGTCTACCTGGTTGGCCGCTTTATATTTCTCGATGGCGGCACTGTCGGCGTTGACCAGGTATGCCGGGATCAGGGAAGCGATCTTGCTGAGCGGGTCCATCTTGCCGTCGAAGAGGAGCATGCCGGCGATGCGGCTGACAAAGTTCTCGACGCCGACCACATAGTTGTTGAGGAAGGTAGCGCCATCGCCGATGCCGATCACATAGACATTCTTGAACGTGCCGTAGTAATCGCTGTCGGCCATGGTCACGCGGACGCCGTCCATCATGATCTTCGCCTTGAGGCCGGTGATAGCGGTTTCCAGATTGTAGAAGTTGGTTTGGTCGGCAGCGGTAAAGGCCGTTCCGTTAGCCGGAGTGACCAGGACGATGCTGCCGCGCAGCGAGTTGACCAGCTCAATGAGGCCAAGGGACTCGATATAGGCATAGGCTTCTTCCTTATCCGCAAAGGCCTGCGCGACATAGACCACGAAGGTGCTGTTCATACGGGCCGCCGCAAAGCCGCCGTACATATCGGGAGAGCGATAGACGAAGGCGGTGTTGGCCGGGAAGTCGGCAAGAGCCGGATGGGCGGCATGGGGAACGCCGGTATTGCCCATGGCAACGCTGCCGGGAGTGGCGGCAATGATGTCGGGGGCGTTTTCGCGGGCTTCTTCCAGAGTTTCGAAGGTCGCCTCATTTCCCAGTGTGCCCTTGAAATCAAACAGAGCCCAGGCGCTGGTGCTTGGCATGACAAGGCACACAACAAGGGCGATGATGCCGATGGTACGTTTCATGCTTCTTTTCTGCATTTTGTTTCTCTCCTTTCTGAAATCAACATAAACACATCGGAAATCAAATACTTTGACAATAGCATCCATATCATCAATATATCATCTGCCCGGTAGGCGTCCAACAGACTGCCGTTTGAATCTGTTTCGATATTATCGCGATCTGCTGGTGATATGTCATATTCTCAAAAAAATAGTGGGTTTTCATTGCGTTTTTGTTTATTTTTAATAAGTTTATCGGCTAGGGGAGACCCCATTGCCCCCTGTAGAGCATTCTGGGTTATGTTTACCTACCGGCAGGTAAGCGTAAAATAGAATGGTCAAAGGACGCATAGCGCACCCGAAACCTACCGTTAGGTAAACATAACCCAGAATGCTCTACAGGGGGGCGATGGGGTCTCCACATAAACTTGTATTTGACTTTTAAAAATCGTGCGTTTATCCTGCTTTTGTAAAGAGATTTGATAATCAACGCCTTTGGCAGTGGTGGATTTACTTTTGGTTTTTGATTGCAGAGGAGGAAGATGGATTGCGCTCTATAGTTGATGCTCTTGGAACGCTTATAAATAATGAAGAATTGATC
>CAMNNO010000173.1 GCA_946545475.1 uncultured Blautia sp. | reverse complement strand
ACGCTTGCTGTTGTGAGGGACGGATACTTGGGAGTGGGAAATCTTCCTGATGAGCACGGCGACTGTTGGGGCGGGGTGGATTAAAGTGTAATATTTTTTGGAATATGCGGCATTCGACAGTCTGAATGGGGACGGTTCTTTTTTCTTAGGAATCACAAGAAAAAAGAACCGTCCCCATTTCTTTCTGTATTACTCTGCTGCTTCTACAGCTACGATACGTCCCTGGCCGTAGGGATCGGCGTATTCTTCGCCGATGACTCCGCCGAGGGTGTCGACGATGTAGTCGATCAGGATCTGGTTGTCGATCTTTACGGCGTTCTGGAGGACTTCGCAGCCTTCGAACATGCTGTAGCCGTCGCCGTTGTCCAGGAGGATGTAATCGTTGCAGGCCAGCTCATAGGTCTTTTCCAGATCCAGCGGCTCGCCGTTGACGAGAACGTTCTTTACGCGGTATTCGCCGGCTACGCCGTCAAAGAGGCCGGTGGCGTCCTCCTGGCAGGTGCTCTCCAGATAGGTGTGGATCTCGTATGTCAGTCCGGCTACCTGTAAGAAGCCGCCCGTTTCACCGGGAACAGCGCGGGCGCCCCATTCCAGGGCATCCAGGACCTGCTGGCCGGTGACCTCGATTACCGTGAGGCTGTTGCCGAAGGGATGGACTTTCAGGATGTCGTTCAGGGTAATATCGCCGGCAGCGATGCTGACGCGGATGCCGCCGCCGTTGACAAAGGCAATGTCCGCGCCCGACTGATCCAGGTAAGCGTCGGCGCACAGATCGCCGAGGTTGGTCTCGGCTCTGCGGATGATGCGGATGGGGCGACCGTTCTGGTCAAAGGTCAGGGGATCATTGATCGTCAGGTCTACGGAAGATGTCGCGACGACTTCCGCAAGCTTGGTGCTCAGTTCACCGATGGCATTTTCCACCGCGGTGTTCATCTCGTTCTCGATTCCCAAGAGAACCGGGGCGCTGAGACTGTTGTTGTAAGAATAAAGGCCGGTGCTCACGCTTCCGTCTGTGCTGATCCGTACCCAGCCGATCCCGGCCATCTTGGTGCCGCAGGCCTGGCGGAGGACATCGACGCCATCTTTGTTCTGCATGGTGACTTTGTCCGTGTCATGGCTGTGGCCGTCCACCATGGCGTCAATGCCGGTCGTGTTGGCGATGACATCGGCATAGGTCCAGGGATGGCACTCGTCCTCATTTCCCAGATGGGCCATGGCGATGACGTAGCTGGCGCCTTCGCTCCTGGCATCATCTACAGCCTTCTGGACAGCGCTATAAAGGGCCTCGCCCGTCTTATCCTCAAAAAAGCCATAGATATAATTTCCATTCTCATCCCTGAAATACTTCGGGGTCGAGGAGATCAGGGTCTGGGGCGTCGTGATGCCGACAAAGGCGATCTTTACGCCGTCAAATTCCTTGATGACATAGGGGTCAAATACCAGCTCGCCTTCTTTGTTGAAGTTGCAGCTGATATAGGGGAATTCGGCCATTTCGGCAAGCTCAAGGAAGCGATCCATGCCATAGTCAAATTCGTGGTTTCCGGGAATAGCCACATCATATCCCAGCGCGTTCATCAGAGCGATATCCGCCTCGCCCCTGGTCATGGTGCCGATGGCCTCGCCCTGGATCGAGTCGCCGTCGTCGACCAGCAGGACATAATTGCCTTCCGCTTCCCTGGCATCCTTGACAGCCTTAAGGCCGACATAGCCAAAGTTCTGGTCCACGCCGCAGTGGACATCGCTGGTGAACAGGATCAGCACGTCCTTTGACAGGCCGTTTCCTTCTGCTTCCTGCGCAAAAGCGCTGCCCGCCGACATAAGGAGCATAAGAAGCAGGGCAAAGGCTCCTGCCGCGATACGCCTTAACAGATGCTTGTTCTCTTTCCTCATCATGTTCTTTCCTCCTTTTTGATAATGTTTTAAATCGAGCAGCAGGGGAATTTCCACTCATACTCGCCCGCGGGGCGGCGTTCGGCGTAAGCCGAAATACTTCTTGCGCCGCCTCTACCCCCGGCGGGCCGCCCGTCACCGTCAGGTGACAAATTTCTTATGGGCGGCCCTGCCATAATACACAGGAGGCAGTAGCGTTGCGTTGCCCTGCCTCCTGCAATTATTTGTATGATCGTCCCATCAGCGGTTTTTCAGGAAATCCGGGATCTGGATATCTTTTCTCTGCACGGTGCCGCTGGGCGTCCTGGGGGTGTAGGGCGTCGGAGACGGAATGTTGAACGACGGAATATTGCCGCTGCCCTGCATCGGTTCCCTCTGAGGAGTTGCCGTCTCCCTCTGCTGGGTGGGATTATTCAGACTCCTCTGGAAGGGCTGGCGGCGGTTGTTGTTGAAAACAGACTGATTATTCGGCCTTTCGAAGGGATTCTGGCGCACATTGTCATTAAGGCCGGTGGCGATGACGGTAATGCGGGCATAATCCGCCACCGTATCGTCGTACATGGCGCCGAAGATAATGTTGGCCTCCTCGCCGGTAAGCTCCTGCACATAGCTGGCGGCCTCGTTGGCATCCATGAGGGAAACATCGCCGGTGACGTTGATGATGACATGGGTAGCGCCCTTGATCGTGGTCTCGAGCAGCGGAGAGGATACCGCCTGCTGTACGGCCTCAAGAGCCTTTTCATCCCCGCGGGACTCGCCGATGCCGATATGGGCGATGCCCTTGTCGCGCAT
Organism: uncultured Blautia sp.; assembly: GCA_946545475.1. Lineage (GTDB taxonomy): Bacteria > Bacillota > Clostridia > Lachnospirales > Lachnospiraceae > Blautia_A. The sequence continues at coordinate 4,754 of CAMNNO010000173.1, read as the reverse complement.
AACGGTCTGGACATCCGCGAAGTCCAGATTGATGAGGGCCGGCAGATTGATAAGGTCCGTAATGCCCTGGACAGCCTGCTGGAGGACTTCGTCCGCTTTCTTGAGGGCTTCCGGCATGGATGTGCGGCGGTCAACCACCTCAAGGAGCTTGTCATTGGGGATGACGATCAGGGTATCCACCGTCTTTTTCAGGTTTTCAATGCCGGAGAGGGCATTGTTCATGCGCGTCTTGCCCTCGAAGCGGAAGGGCTTTGTGACAACGCCTACGGTAAGAATGCCCATTTCTTTCGAAGCTGAAGCGATGACGGGAGCCGCGCCGGTACCGGTGCCGCCGCCCATACCGCAGGTGACAAAGACCATGTCCGCGCCTTCGATAAGCTGCTTGATATCCTCGATGCTTTCTTCGGCAGCCTTCTGGCCGACCTCAGGCACGGCTCCGGCGCCAAGGCCCTTGGTTACCTTCTCACCGATCTGAAGTACCGTTGGAGCCTTGCAGAGAGTGAGGGCCTGCTTATCCGTATTTAATCCTACAAACTCAACTCCCCCGATGGCTTCTTCCACCATGCGGTTGACTGCATTATTGCCCGCTCCGCCGACGCCGATGACGATTATTTTGGCGGCGGATTCGGCTTCATTATTCATAATCTCTAACAACGTACTTCCTCCTTCAACTATCTATATGTAGTCGGTATTCTTATCTGACTTTATGGTTTGGTTCGTTATCCCCTACATGATACTTTTTTTTTCAGGATTTCGCAACCTTATTTTTTATTTTTTTATAGTTTTTTGTTGCTGTTCCGCGTTTATGGCTTTTCTTCGCCGCCAAAAACGCGCCGCTTACCAGGCGCCGTAGCCGCTATAGTCATAGCTGCCGTAAGTATCCTGGCTGTCCCATTGGCCGTAGTCATAATCATAGCCGTCATCCCACTGGCCGCCGCCATAATCATAGCTGTCCTCCCACTGGTCAGTGCTGTAATCATAGCTGTCCTCCCATTGGTAAGCACCGTAATCATAGCTGTCTTCCTGCTGGTAAGCGCCGTAATCATAGCTGTCTTCCTGCTGGTAAGTGCCGTAATCATAGCTGTCTTCCCACTGGTAAGTGCCATGATCATAGCTGTCTTCCTGCTGGTAGCCGCCGTAATCATAACCGTCTCCCCACTGGGTAACGCCCGTCTCATTCCCGTAGCCGCCCGAGGCGCTGCCGCTCCCGGTTACATCTTCGACAATGCCGTAATACCACTTGTCTGAATCGTCTGATGAGGGTGAATCGTACCAGTTGCCCGTGGGCGCGGTTTCCCCGCTGCCGGAAAAAGAAGTGCCGCTTCCCCCGGAATTTTCTCCGGTGCCCGAACTCCTGCCATCGGTGCTGATGCCGAGTTCTTCCGTACTCCAGGTATTGCCTGAGAATCTAGGCAGGCTCCCCGCCTCCTCCTGTAAAGAAACGATCCCGTCAGGCAGCGAAACCGATCCGTCCGTTGAAAGCCCCGCTCCGCCTGATGAAAGCACCATCCCTTCCGATGAAAGCTCCAGTCCATTCGAGGAAGAGCCCGTCCCATTCGCTGAAAGACCAGTTCCATCCGATGAAGCTTCCGTTCCATTCCATGAAGAACCCGCTCCATTCGAGGAAGAGCCCGTTCCATTCCATGAAGAACCCGCTCCATTCGAGGAAGAGCCCGTTCCATTCCATGAAGAACCCGCTCCATTCGAGGAAGAGTCCGTTCCATTCCATGCAGAACCCGTTCCATTCGATGAAAAACCCGTGCCATTCGATGAAAAACCAGTTCCATCCGGTGAAAAAACCATGCCATTCGATGAAGAACTCGCGCCATCCGCCGAAAGCCCCGTCCCTTCCGGCAAAAGGACCGCTCCCTCCGGTAAAGCTGCCTGCCCGGCCGCTTCTCCGCCTGTTTCCTGTATCGCTCCGCCCTCAGAGGCATCCGGAGCTTCCAGGAGGGCATCCCCGCCGGCCTCACTCCCGCTCTCTTCTCCCGCGGGAATGATCGGCAGAATGTCCTGGACGGGCTTTTCGCCCGCATATCCGCCCTGGCGGTCGTAGGGGCTTGTGCCGTCATAGCCGCCATCCTGGCGGTAGCCGCCCGTCCAGGAACCGTTTTGCGTAAAGATCTCCTGGCTGGGATAGGGGCCGATGTAGGTGCCATCCCTGGCATACGGGCCAGTGCCGGTATAGTCGCCGTCAAGGTCATAGCCGCCAAGCCAGGCTTTCTGGGCGTACTCCCATTCCGGCGTGGGGCGCGGGCCGACATAGCGGCCCTTGGCCGTGTATTCACCTGTCCCGGTGTGGGTGCCGTCTTCTTCATAGCCGCCCGGCCAGGTGTCATAGGTATAGGTGATCTCTGTCTCTTCGAAGGTTATGGTCTTGACATTATCTGTGACGCCCTCCAGGTGGAGGATGCCGACCTCCTCCTTCTCGGCCAGGACCTTCATAATGGCTATGGCCCGGGCCATCTTGTCCTCCAGGAAATCCGCGCGTCCTAGGTTTACCTGGATATTGTCGTATTTCAGGGTAATATATCCCTTGTCGTCAAAATCCAGTATCCGGGGCGTCAGGCCCTCCCTCGTGAATATGGCGGAAAGAGCCGCGGTCGTCGCAAGAATGGAGGTTCCCTTAAAATCCAGCTTCTCCCCTTCGACCACGCGGCCGATATCCACGCCGGTCACGTAAGGATACCTGTCGCTGGTCTCGTGCGAAGAGTCGAGGAACAGCCCCGTCCGATCAAAGTAGATGTATTCGTCAAGAAAATGGATATAGCCGACAGGCTTTTTTTCGAGCACGCTGACGATAATCGTGCTGTTGTCTATCCGGCTGACCGATACCGTATCGACGGATGCCATATCCTCGACATTTTGTTTTGAGCAGAAAATGGGGGCCAGAATGGAATTGGCCGCAAACGGCCCCTTAAGGAACCGTTCCCGGATCTCCTCTTCCGCATAGAGGGTATTGCCCTGAAACTGGATATTCTTCACATGAAAATATGAAAAAAACCAGACAGCCACCCCAAGTGCTACGGCAAGAAACGAAAACAGCCCGACGAGCATCAGCCTCCGGATATCCAGGGAATCATAAGAAAAATCATCCTCGTCATCCGGGCCAAAGTCCCGCTCATCATAGGTGTCCTGCTCGTCATCGTAGGGATCATAATCATCATTTCTCATCTTTTTGCCCGTCCGGTCCGGCCTGTGATGCTTTTGTCCGCGCTTCCCGGGCCGCATGTGCCCTCTGGCCTGTCATGCCCGCGCAGGAGGCTCACAGCTCCTTCACGTATTCCTTAAACAGATCGCCCCTCTGCTCATAGTTGTCAAACTGGCCCCAGCTGGCGCAGGCCGGCGACAGCAGGACAGCTTCGTTTTCCCGGGCCATATCGTGGCACTTAAGGACGGCCTCCTTAAGGTTGTCGCACAGGAAAACATTTGTGAAGCCAAGGCGGAGAGCCGCATCGCGGATCTTCTCTCTTGTCTGGCCGATAAGCACGAGGGCTTTTACCTTGCCGTCAAAGGCATTTATCCACTCGTCATAAGAGGATCCCTTATCATATCCGCCGCCGATCAGGTAGGTGGGGCGGTTCATGGCCTGGATGCCTTTTATGGCGGCGTCCGGATTGGTGCCTTTCGAATCATTATAGTAGGCAACGCCGTTGACTTCCCGCACGAACTCAATGCGGTGGGGAACGGCGGTAAACTCGGCGATGCTCTTTCTCAGGCTCTCTACCGGGACGCCTGCGGCATAAGCCATGGCCGCCGCGGCCATAACGTTCTCGTGGTTATGGCGGCCCAGGATCTTCAGCTCATCCGTCCGGATAATGGGGATCTCCTGGGTTGCGGTTTTCAGGATAATGGTATCGCCCTCCAGGAAAATGCCCTCGGGAAGGCGCCTTAAGCTGGAGAAATATATGACGCGGGCTTTCGTCTTCTGCCCGAAGTCTCTTAACACTTCGTCCTCATAGTTCAGGACGCATGTCTGCTCAGGCCCCTGGTTCAGCGTGATGAGCTCTTTTACCCGGATATATTCTTCCATGGTATGGTGCCGGTTCAGATGGTCCTCCGTAATATTCAGAATAGCGCTGACCTCCGGGGCGAAGGTCTGTATGGTCTCCAGCTGAAAGCTGCTGATCTCGGCCACGGTCACAGAGTCCTCACGCATTTTTAACGCCATGGAGGTGTACGGCGTCCCGATGTTGCCCACCACGAACACGGAAGGATAGTAGTCCCCCATGATCTTGCCCAGAAGAGCCGTCGTGGTCGTTTTGCCGTTGGTCCCGGTGATCGCCATAAGGCGGCCTTTTCCGGCCCGGTAGGCCAGCTCGACTTCCCCCCATACGGGGATGCCCAGGGCCCGGAAGCGGCTGACCAGCGGAAGATCCGTGGGAACTCCCGGGCTCATGATCACCAGCGACACAGACGAAAGATATTCTTCCGGCAGCTCCCCGGTCACAATGTCCAGCGGATAGCCCTCTCCAGCCTTCTGCCTTGTCTCATCCTTATCGAGCGACGCGTTGCCGTCATAGAGGATAACGCTCGCCCCCATCTGTCCCAAAAGATCACAGGACCCGATACCGCTTTTGCCCGCTCCAAATACTAATACTTTTTCTCCGTGAAATTCCATGGCCTGCATCCCGTGCCGTCCCCTTTTCATTTCCAGCTCCATCGCTATTCCCGGATCCCTCTCCGGTCCTTTCGCCATAGGGCTCGCAAGGAGAACGGCAAACCCTTTTCCTTTCTTACTTATCTTATATCTT
>CAMNNO010000172.1 GCA_946545475.1 uncultured Blautia sp. | reverse complement strand
CCCCCCCTCCCCTGCGCCTACCGGCAGGTAAGAGTAAAATAGGAAAGGTAAAAAGACGCATAGCGCCCCCACCTCCTACCGCCAGATAAACGTAAAATAGAAAAGGCAAAAAAGACGCATAGCGCCCCCAAAGCCTACCGCCAGGTAAACGTAAAATAAAAAAACATAAACACAAAAAAGGGGGTGCAGGGGTCCTCCTCCCCTGCAGGGCTACGCAGTTTCAATTTTGAGGTAGGTCCCCCACGGCGGCTCCACCTCCGTTTCCGCTATAGCCCAGAGAACAGGTACCCCCATGGATTCCTCTTCCCCTGGAAACTCGGCCAGCCCGTCGGTCAGGATGATCACGGCGGTGGGAACCTCCTCCATGTTATTTTTAAGGTAGGCGAAGATGCTGTGAAAGTTTGTCCCTCCCCCTCCGACAGGCCGCATGTGCCCGATCTCCTCTGTGCTGGAAAACGGCCGCGGCGTTGATACTTTTGTGTCGAAAAAGGAGATCCACCCGGAAAGCTTCGGGATCTGCGCCATGGCCTCCTCTATTTCCTGCACCAGAATGGTCAGGAGCCTGGCGCTTACGGAGCCGGAGGCGTCCACGACGAACCACAGGTTGCGGATCTCCTCGGTTTCGACCGGGTTGAAGGACGGCAGGACATAGGGGCGGCCGGTGAAGCGGTGGTCGCCCGGCATGAAGCTGTAATCGTAGTCGTCCGTGACGACCTGGATAAAGTCCCGGAGGATCTGCCGCCACATCTGGCGCGAGTGGTACAGCAGCCCGTCGACATAGGCGCGTATGGCCCTCGGCGTTCCCTCGGACATGCTGCTCTTGACCAGCAGGTCCCGCCACTCATCCTTAAGGCGCAGGTTAGAGGAGAGGTTGGCCCATATATCGTGCCGGTCGACCAGGGGAAGGCCCTGATCCGGATCGCTGGGATAGCCGGCTTTTAAGAGCATGTCGTAAACCTCTTCCGCGGTATGCTCCGCCCCCTCGCTGCCGTCCGGCGCCTGGTGCATGACATTTTCCCCGTCAATGCGGAGCGCATCAAGGCCCATGGCGTTCAGGATCAGGCTGTTGACAACAATGTCGCAGGCCACATTGAACAGATAGTCGTTGAGCTTTTCTCCACGGAAGAGGTGCCCCAGCACCACGTGGAGCGTCTCGTGCATCAGGACAAAGCCCATCCCCTCATCGTCCAGGCGGGAGGCGAAGTCGGGGTCGAAGACGATGCGCTCGCCATCGGTGAAGGCGGTCCCGCAGCTGGCGACGCCAAGGTTTAGGCGCATAAGGAGCTTTCCGAAAAAGGGATGATCGTTGAGGAGCCTGGCCCTTTGCAGGACCAGGCGTTTTTGCAGGGCTCTCATATCTTTATCTGTCACGGCTCTGCCTCCTTACTTTTTCAGCCATTTGGCCGCCTCCGGGATAAGGTAGAGCCTTAGCGCGACGGACGGGATGTCCAGGAGGTTCCGGTAAAAGAGGGCCTGGAAGTCCGGCGGGAAGAGGGAGGCGTAGCGGCAGACATTGCCCAGCGTTTTTTTGGTGGTTTTTTCGCCTTCCCTCTGGATGCGGACGGTCAGGGCCGAGATGACGGCATAGAGGGCATCCGGCGTCCTGGGCATGGGGGCGGGGAAGCCGTTAAGGATGTCTTCTATGGGCGGAAGATCTCTGTGTACGCGGCTCCAGGCTTCAAATTCCAGGGCGGTCCCCGTCCCGATGCAGGCGCTGATCACGGCGTGGGCATTCGACGGCTCGGCTTCCAGAAGGTTCAGCTGATCGCTGACGAACATCCAGCTGCGGGGCGTGGGATAGGCTGTTTCCTCGATACGGGGGTCTTCCGTGAAGAGCTTTCCGGAGTCATAGGACAGGTAGCCCAGCACGTATTCGTTGACGCCATGGCCTATGGCCCAGCGCCTCCAGCTTTCAAAGTCCGCTTTCAGCTGAAAGTGCATCATGCGGTTAGCCAGGGCCTGGGGCATCCGGTAGGTTACGCTCCTGTCGGTGATGCGGTTGCCGGCGCCCATGACCACGCAGTTATCCGGGAGATGGAACTCCCCGATGGCCCGGTTCAGGGTGATCTGGTAGGCGGCTGCCTGCACGGCCGGGGCGGCTGCGGTCAGCTCGTCAAGAAAGAGGATGTTGACCACATCTTTCCCGGGGTCCAGGTCGAAAAGGCGCGGCATTTTCCACTCGGTAAAGCGCCCGGTCTTATCCTCCATGGGGACGCCTCTCAGGTCGATGGGGGAGAAAAGGAGCAGGCGGATGTCGGTCACCAGAACCTTTTTTCCCACGGCATCAGAAAGCTTTTCAGCTACCTGAAATACCGAGGAGGACTTGCCAACGCCCGGGGCGCTGCTCAGGAACACGGACGGCAGCGTCTTTAACGGGACGTTCTTTTGAATGGCCGCGGACAGGATCGAGGTTTCCATATCGATAAATTCCTCCGCGGACAAAACAGGGATATTGTCAACGATCATGATATTTTCCTCCTGACGCTCCCGGCGTGTTCGCTGGCCGGGCGGGGTTAAATGGCGGCCAGCAGGCGGTCTGTCTCGTCCAGCCTGCGCCGAAGGTCATTAGCCTGCTCTTCAAAGGGATTCCCCTTATCCAGTTCATCCTGAGCTTCCCGGATCTCCTTCTCAAGGTTTTTGATATCCATGGTGAGCTTTTGCGCGCGCTCCTCAAAATGGGTCAGGACATGGTCCATGCGCTGGCATACGCCCTGGGGCCTGGCGTTTTCCATGCGGACCCGGTAGCTTCCGCCGTTCTTTCTCTTCATCAGAATGTACGGCTTTTTATCCTCCATGTCCCGGGGGAGAAAAATGTCGAAGCCCTGATAGGCTCCAAACAGCCTCTCCTCATGCCTTCCCCCGTTGCTTTTAAGCGCTTCGAGAAGAAGATTGCCGAGGATCTCCCTCTGCCTTACCGGCATCGTTTCCCGGGTGGCTTCGTAGAAGGACCGGTCCTTTTCCACAAGCTCCCTCTGCTTTTTAAGCTTTTCTATGCGTCTTGGCATGGCCTCCCTGACTTCCCGCAGGCTCAGGAGCTCCTTGTTCCGCTGGTTCCGGGCTGTGAGGGCATATTCCAGGGCATTGGATGTCTCGATGCGGGTGCGGATAAGCGGATTTTCGGTTGCCAGGGCTTTCATCTCCGAGTAGTCCAGGACCGCGTCCCCCACGTCCCGGATCTCCCGCCGGCTCTGGTCCATGGTCCCGCTTAAAAATTCGCTGATGAAGCGCTGCTTGCTCTCCAGGAGCTGGTAGATGTATCCGTCAAAGCTTCCCTTGGTGACATAGCGGAAAACGAATACCTCTTTATTCCGGTTTCCCTGGCGCATAAGGCGCCCTTCCCTCTGGGTCATGTCGGCCGGCCTCCAGGGAACGTCAAGGTGGTGAACGGCGATCAGGTGCTCCTGCACATTGGTGCCCACGCCCAGCTTCTGGGTACTTCCGATGAGGATGCGGATATCCCCTCTGTTAAAGGCGTTCATCAGCCTGTCCCTCTCCTGCCCCTTCGAGGCATCATGGACAAAGGCGATATGGCGGGCGGGAACGCCCTTTTCCAGGAGAAGGCGCTTGCATTCATCGTAGATGTTAAAGTCCTCCTTTGGCGTTGAGGTGTCACAGAAAATGATCTGTGTGGTGCCGGGATAGGCCTCGTACACGCGAAAGGCATTGTCCGCGCAGGCCGTCGCCTTGTTGCGGTCCTCGTTTTCTTTTCTCTCATCCGCGCCTTCCGGCAGCGCCTCTTGGGATGCCGGTTCCTGCGATGCCGCTCTTTCCGGGTCAAGTTCCTGCGACGCCGCGCCTTCCCGGGCAAGTTCCTGTGATGCCGCTCCTTCCCGGGCAAGTTCCTGCGACGCCGCTCCTTCGAGGTCCGCTCCTTCGGATGTTGTCCCTTCGGGCATCGCCTCTTCCGAGACCAGGCGGATGTCCAGGGCGCACTTGCGGCCGTCCACGGTGCATTTCAGCAGGTTGTCCTCGGTCGGCGGGACTTTGCGGCCGCGGATGTCTTCCACGCGGGTCACAAGCTCGCTCATATAGGCCTTCTGCTCTGCCGAACGGTTAAGGGTTGTATTCCGGTAGCCGTTAAATTCGGGAAGGGCGGCCGCCTCCCCGTCCAGCTGGTAAAAATCGCAGAAGGATGACACCAGTCCCATCAGCTCCGGCAGGTTTTTAAACTTGTTCAGCCGGGTCATCAGGCGGAAGTTCTGGGAGTCGACATCGATCTCGAAATGGGTGTCTCTCTCGCAGAACGTGTTCGTCCATTCTTCAAACCGGCTGATGCCAAGCGTCCTGAGCTCCCCGGGCTGTAAAAATTCCTGGAGGACAAAAAGATCCGAAAGGGAATTGACCAGCGGCGTGCCTGTCGCCAGAATGGCTTTTCCGCCGTTTTTCTTTGTAAAGTGTACCTTTTCCAGGGCGGAATCCGATTTTTGGGAGCCCTTGTTGTGCATGCCGATGACATTATCGGAAAAGGCTCCCAGGGAAATATTTTTGTACAGATGGGCCTCATCGATGACCAGGGTCTCTATCCCCAGGTCGTCATAGGGCATAAACTCCGGGTCCTCTGTCTCAAACAAAAACTTATTCAGCTGCTTGTTCAGCTGCTTCTCCCGGCTTTTTAAAGCCATCCGCTCGGACCACTTGTCCGCCGCGCTCTCAGCCTGGCGGCAGAGGCGGATCTCCTTTTCTTTTTCCGCGATATAATACCTGCGGGACATGGGAATCAGGTCAAAGGAGGAGGAAGCCATGTAGATGGCGGTATAGCTTCCGTCCCGGATATCCTCCATCAGCTCCTGGCGGAAGGCTCTTGCAAAGTCCGAGGGCCGTATGACCAGAAGCTCGTCCTGGGGGTAAAGCTGCCTGTGAATGCGCACGGTCTCTTCCAGCACATGGGCATTGGGCGAGACCACCAGATTCTTTTTTGACAGGCCCACGCGCGAGAGCTCATGCACAGCTGCCACAATAATATAGGTTTTTCCGGAACCCACGGTGTGCGCCAGAAGGGTGCTTTTTGACATCAGGCACCGGGCCACCGCGTTTTTCTGGTGCGGATGCAGGCAGAAGGCCGGGTTCATATCTTTAAAAGAAAGGTAGCTGCCGTCGTATCCCACGGAAAGGTAGCCATATTTTTCACAGTAGATATCCCGAAGCTCTTCTTCCCTCTTTTTATCGCCATGGACAAACTGCTGCCATCTTTCCAGGATAAGCTTCTGCTTTTCACGGGCTTCCAGCGTCTTCTCTTTATTGGGGATCGCCTGTTTTTTGCCGTCTGCGCCCACCACGTAATCGTTGACGACAATGGGCTGGCTGTTCATCGTTTTTTCAATGATCTTTACGGCGGGAAGATAGTGGGTCCCGTAGGTAAATATGTTCTGGACCGCCGCGGAGGAAAAATTGCTCTCCACATGCCACTTTCCCACCTCGTCTATGTGAAAGACGCTTGGGGCGTAGGACAGGTTCAGAAGCTCCTCCACAAACTTTTCCACATACTCCGGCGGCACCCAGGTAGCGCCCAGAGAAACATAGACATCGGACGGCGCCAGCAGATCCTTCATGTTTTTGCGGATGAGGCGGATGTTATCGTCAAACAGGCCATCATATTTTTTGCTGGATGCCACGGCCACCTTTAGAAGGAGATAGGCATTCTGCCCGTTCAGATACTGCTGCGCGGTCTTCCAGCCTCTGTCGATCTGCCCGCTCTGAATGTATTCATAGGGGTCCAGCCACATCTTTTTTCCGCCAAAAAGCCGGATCAGCTTTTCCACTGATGTGCCGGAGATCTCTGCCATATAGGGAAGATCAATGCCTCCACGGTCGCACAGCGAGCGGACAAACGCATCCTCAGCGGAGCACGGGGAAAAGCCGGGGCCTTCCTCCTTGCCCTTCTTCTCTTCCGCTTCCGGTGCCGGCGCGGCCTTTTCAGGCTCATCATCGCTCCACAGGCCAAATTCCGTGATCTCCATGCCGCCAAAGGCCGGACCCGTAAAAAAACGTTTCGGTTGTTCCTTCATCTCGCCGACACTTCCTCCATTCGACACTTTCTTCATCCGACCCTTTCTCCATTCAACACTTTCTCGATTCGACATTTTTCCGATTCGACATTTTCTCGATGGCAAAACTGTCCGGGGCACACCCGGCCCCGGACACTGAAAATTCGGCGTTTTGTTCGCTTCTTCTATTTTATGTTAAACTACCGCTAGGGAAGCGTAAAGACATTTTTTGAAAATAATGGTTTCAGATCTGAAATTCCGGATACAGAAATCTGATCAGAGACAGAACCCAAACATGACATATCCCTCTTTTTCCGGGTCCTTTAACTTTTTCATGCCCCTCTCATCGACGGCAAAGAAAAGGCCGCCCTGGGACGATGACAGCCACCACCAGCTGTCCTTACCTTTATCGTCCAGCTTCTTTCTGGATGAGAGGCTTTCATAGTAGGGATACTGCCTGGAGTTTGATATGCCGAAAATGTCCTCGTGGGAAGGTATCCACACGATCTCCTCCGTTTCATAAGTCTTGCGGGCTTCGTCGCTGAGCGTGGGAATAACAGCCGTACACTTGCGCACCGGCTTTATGTGGGCGCTGATGAACGGATGCATGTGACGGCGAAGGTTGGACGCCACAAATTCCCTGAGAGTGCTTTCCTTCCAGGACTGGCATTTTTTGTTTTTTTTGGCGTTCATGGGCAGCGGAACGGGCAGGGGGTCACGGCTCATAAATGTTATGGCCGCCTTTCCTTTTCCGTCGGACAGGTCATCCTGGTCAAAGGCAACGATCTGCATGACCATGTTGTCATACTGGTCGTCAAAAACAAGCTCCCTGGTCTGCCCAATGGCATAGCGCTTCCGGTAGGTGCCGTCTTTAATGTGGGCGACGATCTGCTCCCAGGTATCCGGGATTGCCATAGGATCCGTTGGCGCCGTCGGACCTTTCCGTTCTTCCTCTTCCGGAATATCGATGACCCGAGAATCCTCTCCCTCAAAAAGTATCCGGCTGCTGCCGGCCATCTTTACCTTTTCGGCCAGCATCTTCATCCCGGAAAAGAAGCGCATCTGCTCGTCATTATCGGCCAGGACGCTTTCCACGGAATTGATAGCCAGGCGCATCTGCCGCCTGGCCGCCGCCCAATAGATATCCCCGGAATATTTCTCCGCATGGCTGGGATTCAGCACCCGTATGATCATAAAACCTCCCCCTCCCGGCATAAAACTGCATGCGATCTTTATTTGATATAGAATTATGATAGCAAGGCTTTTGGGGAAAGTCAAGTCAACTAGAGGTATATTCCAGGGTAAACGCACGTTTTTCGGGGAGACCCCATCGCCCCCTTGTAGACTATTTTCGGTTATATTTATCTAATGATAGGTTTGGGGTGCGCCATGTTTCCTTTTGCCTTTTCTATTTTACGCTTACCTGCCGGTAGGTGCCAGGGGAGGGGGGGCCG
>CAMNNO010000171.1 GCA_946545475.1 uncultured Blautia sp. | reverse complement strand
CATTCATCCCACGACCCAAGGGTACGTGGGTTTTCTGGCGGATTCTTATAAAAACGCTTTCAGTTCCCGTTTTTATACTAACAAGACAGGCGGAGGCGCCTTTCTCCTCCGCCTGATTTTTATAAAGATGAGAAAACATCACCCGACTTTGTTAACAGAATATAATCGAATCAATAACCTTCTAAATTTTAGCACATCATTTACTTAAAATCAACCGCTCCGGAAAATATCCGCTAACTTTTAACATTTCTTTCACAATTCCGGTTACGATCCGCGGCCCATAAAGGCTGTTGCCCTTGCATCCTTTAGTTCATGATCAGGCTGGCAAAGTCCGGCGTGCCGTAAAGGTCATAGGGCGTGCTCTGGTAGACATAATAGTTCAGCCAGTTGGTGTACAGGTTGTTGGCATGGGCTCTCCAGAGGAGAAGGGGCTTATTGGCGGGATCGTCATTTTTGTAATAGTTCCGGGGAATGTCGATGGGGAGGTTCCGGGAAAGGTCCCTCTTATACTCGCCATCCAGCGTCACCCGGTCATACTCCGGATGGCCCATGACAAAGATCCTGCGGCCGTTCTGGGCCATGGCGAGGAAGAGCCCGGCTTCCTCGGATTCGGCCAGGATCGTCAGCTCCTGGCACTTTCGAATCTCCTCGATGGGCACGTCGGTATGGCGGGAATGGGGAGCCAGAAATTCGTCGTCAAACCCCCGGACAAGAGGGACTTTCCGGTTCATGACCCGGTGGGTGAACAGGCCGAAGAGCTTTTTGTCCAGCATCTTTTTCTGCAGGCCATAAAAGTGGTAAAGGGCGGCCTGGGCCCCCCAGCACAGGAAGATGGTGGATGTCACATGGGACGATGTCCAGTCCATGATCTCCACCATCTCTTCCCAGTAATCCACCTCCTCAAAGGCCATCTGCTCCACCGGCGCCCCGGTGATGATCATGCCGTCAAACCGGCGGTCCTTTAAACTTTCAAAGGTTTCATAAAACTTGTGAAGGTGGCTCATGGACGTGTTTTTTGACTCATGGCTCGCAACCGTCATGAAGCTGACATCCACCTGCAGGGGTGTGTTTGACAGGGAGCGGAGGAGCTGGAGCTCGGTATCCTCCTTTAAGGGCATAAGGTTCAGGATAAGGATCTCGATGGGGCGGATATCCTGGTGAATGGCTCGGTTTTCATCGATGACAAATATATTTTCTCCTTCCAGGATCTCTTTTACCGGAAGGTCGTTTTTGATCTTTATGGGCATTGTCTGTTTTCCTCTTTGCTGTAAAAATAATATATAGTGTGCACATGGATTTTCAGCGGAAATGTGTCCGCTAAAGCGGCTTACCCAATGGTCCGCTTCGCGGCCTGTCAGGCGGGGCCTCCCACCCCGCCTGACACAAGTAAGTCCCCTCCCCCGGCCTACGCCTTGTCGGCTTAGAGGCGGGGGACTTCCTTGCTGGGTTAAAAGCTCAGGCTTTATCCTCGCCAATCAGGCCAAGAAAATCCTCTTCCGACAAAATGGGGATGCCTAATTTTTGGGCGGCCTGGTTTTTGGCGGAGGCTGAGGTGGTGTCATTATTGATCAGGTAGGCCGTCTTCTGGCTGACAGAGCCCGCGACCTTGCCTCCCAGCTCTTCGATGCGGCTTTTCAGCTCGCTCCGGTTGGCAAAATGATGGACCGCTCCCGTAATGACAAAGGTTTTTCCGGCCAGGGGAAGCTCCCCTGCCGTTTCCTCTTTTTCCAGAGTCAGATAAGGCAGCAGGCGGTCCAGCTGCTCCATGTTTTCCTTCCCGGAAAAATAGGCGGTTATGCTGCCGGCAATGACCGGGCCGATATCGTCGATGGCCGACAGCTCTTCACAGGTGGCCTTCCGGATAAGACAGATATCTCCCCCGTAATGGCGGCTGATGAGCTTGGCGTTTGCCGATCCGACGTTCGGGATGCCCAGGGCGTAAAGCAGGCGCGAGGCCGTGGTATGCCTGGCTTTTTCGATACTGGCCAGGAGCCGCTCAAAGGACTTATCGCCAAAGCCCTCCAGGGATACGATCTCATTCCGGTAATCCTTAAGCCGGAAAATGTCGCTGTACTCTTTTATGAGCCCTCTTCCGATAAGCTTTTCAAAGGTGGCCTCGGACAGGCCCTCTATGTTCAGGGCATCGCGGCTGGCAAAAAGGCCGAAGGCTTTTATCCGTTTGGCCGGGCAGGCGGGATTTGGGCACGTCAGCGTCTCGATCCCGTTTTCGCTTTTGATCACGGTTTTTTCGCCGCAGGCCGGGCAGGTATCCGGGATGCGGATATGGCCGGAGCAGGTCAGGTTTTCGGCGATCTGCGGGATGATCATGTTGGCCTTGTAGACCGTGATCTCGTCCCCTTCTCCCAGGGCCAGCTCGCGCACAATGCTCACATTGTGGACGCTAGCGCGCTTTACGGTGGTGCCCTCAAGCTCCACGGGCTCAAATATGGCTACGGGATTGATGAGGCCCGTGCGGGACGGACTCCACTCGATAGCGATAAGGCGGGTCTTCACAAGGTCGTCGGCCCACTTAAAGGCCATGGCGTTTCGCGGAAATTTGGACGTTTCACCCAGGGACAGGCCGTAGGCGATATCATCGTAAAGGATGACCAAGCCATCGGAGGGGAAGTCGTTGGAGGCGATCTTCTGTTCGAAATCGTCCATGACTTCGTCCAGGGTATCCGCTGTTACGGCCTTGTGCTCAACCACCTCAAAGCCCTGGGACGACAGCCAGGCAAATTCCTTTTCCCGGGAGTTGTCGAAGGAGACGCCCTCGCAGGAGACCAGGGCAAAGGCTACGAAGCGCACGCACCGCTCGGCCGTTATGCGGCTGTCCAGCTGGCGCACCGACCCGCTGCAAAGGTTCCGCGGGTTTTTGTAGCGGGCTTCGACCTCGGGAATGGCCTGATTGATCTTTTCAAAATCGCTGTAGGTGATGATGGCTTCGCCCCGCAGGATGAGACGGCCCTGGTAGGGAATGGACAGGGGCAGGTTCCGGAACGTCCTTGCGTTTGCGGTGACGATCTCGCCGATGACGCCGTTGCCCCGGGTGACCGCCTTGACAAGGCTTCCGCCCTCGTAGGTGAGCACGACGGTCAGGCCGTCCAGCTTCCAGGACAGGAGCGCCTTCTGGGTGCCGATAAAGGCGCGGAGCTCCTCACGGTCCTTGGTTTTATTAAGGGACAGCATGGGAGAGGGGTGGGCTTCCTTTTCCAGGCTCTCGGCCGCCTCGTAGCCCACCTCCTGGGTCGGGCTGCCGGAGAGGATGGTGCCGGTTTCTTCTTCCAGGCGTTGGAGGCGGTCGTATAGGAGGTCGTACTCCTGATTGCTCATGATTTCCTGGTTGTCCTGGTAGTAGGATCTGGCAGCTTCCCGAAGCTGCGGGATAAGGGATCGCATCTCTTCTATTTTTTCTTTAAGATGTGGAGCGGAGGATGCTGGTGAGTAAAGGGGGGTGTTATTCATAGGTTTTATTCCGTGTTTTTGTTAATACTGTTATAGTTCTATTGGCACCGTTATGATAGCTTCTGTCGGAAGGTTGATTCCTCGGAAGGTGTGAGGGGGCGCAGGGTGCCGGGGGGGAGATTGCCTAGCTCCAGGTTCAGGATGCGGATGCGGATAAGGCGGGTGACGTGGCAGCCTAGGTATTCGCACATGCGGCGGATCTGGCGGTTCAGGCCCTGGGTCAGGATGATGTGGAAGGTGTTTTTGTCGGTTTTCCAAGTTCGGCAGGGCTTTGTTACGGTGTCCAGGATGGGGACGCCGGCGGACATTTTTCTTAAAAAGTCCTCGGTTACCGGGCGGTCTATGGTGACCACATATTCCTTTTCGTGAGCTCCGGCGGATTTTAGGAGGCGGTTTACCATGTCGCCCTGGTTGGTCAAAAGAAGCAGTCCCTCCGATTCTTTGTCAAGCCTTCCCACCGGAAAGACGCGGAAGGGGAGGTCGATGCAGTCCATGATGATCGTTTCCTGGAACTGGCGGACGGTGCTGACGACTACCCCGCGGGGTTTGTGGAAAAGGTAGAGGGCGGGAGGGTCCTTTTGTTTTACCGCTGAGCCGTCCAGGCGGATATCATCCTGGGGACCGACCTTCTGGCCGGGGAGGGCGGCCTGACCGTTGACGCTCACCCGGCCGGACGCGATCAGGCGGTCCGCTTCCCGGCGGGAGCAGAGGCCTGAATCGCTCAAAAATTTGTTTATGCGTATCGCTTCAAAATTATTCATTGCACCATTATACTTTCTTTTCTCTTTTTCATCAATCCTAAATATACTTGTTTTTTTTGGTCTCTTATAGTATGATAAAACAAGTTCGCGAGTATAGCGGGCCTGTCCTGCATGTGAACGCCAAAAACAGCACTTTTCGTGCGCTTACACGTAATCAGTTCCTTACGGAGGAAAATATGCGCAGTCCCAAATATAAAACCAATAAACTGCTTTTGCTTTTATGCCTGGCCGTCTCTTTGGGGATCGGCTTTGAGGTGACACAGTCGTCGGATATCCCTTCCCAGATCAGCGAGGTCAGCACCATCCATCTGCCGGACTTTTTTGCTTTTGACTTTTTTGCTTTTAATGATGCCGGCAGGACAAACGCCTCCTCTTCGGCCGCCTCCTCCGCAGCAAGCGGCCAGGGCCTTTCGGTTTCCTCAGGTGGGCAGGCGTCCTCCGACGCGCTGAGCGACGGGACCTCCTCCTCGGCTTTCTCAGACCGCTTAAGCGAACTGTTCCCAACCTATGACGAGACAACGCCGGCCGCCTCGCCGGCAAAAAATACCACCACGCCGTCCCCGAATGCCGGAACGGGGGAATGGGTATATCTCTCCAACAACTGGTATTATGTCACTCCAGACGGGAACTACAAGGGCTGGCTGTATGATACGGACGGCCACGTCTACTACTTCGATCCCACCGATACGGCCATGGTCATCGGCTGGCGGAATATCGACGGAAAGCTCTACTATTTCGACCTGGACGGCATCATGCAGACCGGCGACACCGTGATCGATGGCATCTCCTTCCACCTGGAGGCGGATGGGTCCCTCAGCGGATATGACGGCTCACAGAGCCAGGCCCTTTCGGACGGCGCTGAACTTTCAGATGGCGGGGGGAGCGCTGATCCGGCCTCTCCTGACGGGAGTACGGCTCTTCCGGTCGCCTGGAACACGGAAGCCGGCCTCTCCGGCATCGCGCCGGGAGGCGTCTCTTCCCAGAATACATCATCTATAGCCAATTCCATTATAGCCGATCCCATAGAAGCAGCAGGCGTCTCGTCTGCTGCTTCCGCCAATTTAAGCGCCACGCCCGCCGCTTCAAGGCCGCAGTCCCAGAAAGCGGACAGCCAGCGGCCGGAGATATTCCCGATCCCGGACAAGATGATCGCCCTCACCTTCGACGACGGCCCAAGCTCCTTTACCATGCGTCTTCTGGACTGCCTGGAAAAGTACGGGGCGAAGGCCACATTTTTTATGGTCGGGACGGAAATCGAAAACTTCCCGGATGAGGTCCGGCGGATGGAGGCGCTTGGCTGCGAGCTGGGAAACCACAGCTATAAGCATGAGGACCTGACGACCCGCTCGTCTTCCCAGATCATCAATTCCATCGACGCCGTAAACAGCCTTCTGACCGATCTGACCGGGCATGGCGCTGACCTGGTGCGGCCGCCTTACGGGAATATCAACAGCGAGGTGCGCATATCGGTTCCCTATCCTCTTATCCTCTGGTCCGTGGATACTATGGACTGGGACACCCTGGACCCGGATAAGACGGAGGAGGCCGTCTTTTCGCTGGTGCAGGATGGGGATATGATCCTGATGCATGATATCTACTCATCCAGCGTGGATGCGGCGGAAATGCTCATTCCCGAGCTAAAGAGGCAGGGGTACGCGCTGGTCACGGTGTCGGAGCTGGCCGCCGCAAAGGGGGTTGAGCTGACACCGGGGATATCTTATGGGAGCTTCCGGGCGGAGGATCTCATCTGAGGGAATTGCGGTGAACATTAAAGGTTACTATTCACGGCTCAGCCGCAAGCGGCTGAGTCTGCTCCCTTCATTCGGAAGGAACGCCCTGACGGGCTTCATCGCCGCTTCGCGGCTTTCCTTCCTCATGGAGGGAGCAGACCTTGTAAGGATACAGATTTCCCTCGCTCATGCAAGCATGGCGAGGAAAATCTGCATCCTTACGGCCGTGAATAATAACCATTAAAGCCCTGCTCCAGGTTTCACTGGCGCAGGGCTTTTGTTGTTATCGCGGGGTGGCACTCGGCTTACGCCGAGTGCCACCCCGCGATCGAATAGGAGGGGAAGTTTCCTTCCTACTCGATCTTATTGTTTTTTTACTGGACATACTGGCTATAGACGTAGCCGACCTGCCCGTTGTAATCGATCTGGGTCCATTCTCCGCTTTCTCCGGTCTTGGTGATGGCGGAGCCGGAATCCAGGACGGTGAGGATCTGGGCGTTGCTGGAGGGCTGAGCGCGGACGTTGACGTCATCGGTCACGCGTTTCTGTTCTCCTACCGCGACAGTGTTGCCGCTTCCGGAGGAAAGGCCCTGGGCGAAGCTTTTCAGGTCGGCATTAGCCGGATCTTCGAAAATGGCGTTGCGAGCGGCCTCTATGGTCGTGGCCAGGCCGCGGATATCCTCATCCGTTTTCAGGCTGTTGATAAAGGACTGGATATCGCTCTTGCTCGAGGCTGCGCCGTCGATCTTAAGGCTGCCCGAGGCATCCGTATAGATATAGACATAGGACAGCATGGGAACGACCGCATTATAATTCTGATATTTGACATCGACCTCCGCATAGGTGACATAGGTGCCTGCTGAGGGGCCGTTTTTGGTATAGACATTTTTGACCGTGCGGCTCTGCACACTTTCCGGGTTGCTGGAAATGCGCTGCTCTTCCTCTGCCGAGAGGTCGGAAACCAGGGAGCGGAGCGTGGTAAAATCGGCGTCATCAATGGCTTTGTAGAACCTGGTGACCAGATCCGTGACAGCGGTGCTTGCCTGAACGAGAGGATTCGCGATCCCGACGGTATTTCCGGTGCTCTGCGTTCCGGACGATGCCTGGGTATTGATACCGGTACCGGTCTGCGTGCTGATCATGCTGACCTCTTCGCCTGTTGTCGGGTTCTGCCTGCGATTCCGGCAGCCTCTGATGCTAAAGATCAGGATAAGAACCACGATCAGAATGATGCCGCCTAACATGAAGTAGCGAAGATTGTCCGACAGCCATTCTCTAAAATCATCCACAACTACATCCCTCCGATCAGAAAATTTCTCAGGATATTTCAGAATTCTGATGGTATAGTGCGCGCACGGATCTTCAACGGAAATCTGTCCGCTTGCGCGGTGAAGATCCGGCGCAGGGAACGAATGAAAACGCAAGCGCCTGATCCGTTCCTATTTTTAACGTTATACTTACATTTTAACGTTATACTTACATTTTAACGTTATACTTACATTTTAACGTTATACTTA
>CAMNNO010000170.1 GCA_946545475.1 uncultured Blautia sp. | reverse complement strand
ATAAGTCTATTTCATTAGCTTATTTTTTACTTATTCAGGAACTGCTGATTTACCCGAACTCTGCCTCAGGCGAGTTCCTTCTTCCAGAAGCCATGCAGATTGCAGTATTCGTATGCGGCTACCGCCTCGTCTCCCGGGACGAGCGCGAATACCGCTTTGGGCTCCTGGCCGGCTGCCAGAGTGACCGTCTGGACGCCGCACTTGGTTTCCAGATCGATCCACTGGATAAAGTGGTTCTCCAGCATCGGATGGGCAACCTCGCCGACCTGAACGGTCACGGTCTGGCCTTCGCAGCTTACAAAGGGCACATGTTTTTCCCTGGCGCCGTCCGTCGTGTTGGGCACCAGCTCCTCCATGGCTTCGTTGCAGCACATAGTCGGGCAGGCCGACGGCTTGACCATGCGGACGATCTTCTTGCATTTCGGACAGATGTAATACTTCATAATAAAACCTCCAAATAAAAATAAATAAGAACAGAGATCTGTCGGCCCCCGGCCTCGCATTCCGGAGACTTCCGGCCTCATTTATTAAACACGTACAGTATAACACAATCCTTAAAAAGAGAGAAGCAAAAAATGTCCGACAATCAACAGCAATCCACATATTTTTTGTACCGGTATAACCAGAGATAACAAAATAATCTCGAAAAGGCTATTGTGCATGTTTTAAACCTTATGCTATAATCGTTGAGGCTTATTATCGAATACTAAAGAAGTGGAGGAGAAAAAAATGGCACAATTTATTACTGCGGCTAAGGCTGCAGAACTTATCCCGGATGGGGCTACCGTGGCCATCGCCGGCATGGGGCTTTCCGGCTGGGCGGAAGAGATCGCCTGCGCGGTGCGCGACCGTTACAAAGAAACGGGCCATCCCAAGGGCATCCACTTAAAACAGGGCAGCGCCATGGGCGACTGGGGTTACGGCAACAACTTCATCGGCTGGGACCGCGTGAAGCGCCCGGACGGCCCGGATAAAGAGCATGGTGCCAGAGGCGCGACGCGCTTTGGCGAAGCGGGGCCGGGGCTTGTAGCCAAGTGGACCAGCGCCCACATCGGCAGCGCCTTCACCCTCTGCGACCAGGCCAGGGCCGAGCAGCTTGAGAGCTACTGCCTCCCGCAGGGCGTCATCATCAACCTCTGGCGCGAGATCGGCGCCGGGAGGCCCGGCCTCATCACCAAGACGGGCCTCGGCACCTTTGTCGACCCCAGGGTCGAGGGCGGCCGGATGAACAAGTGCGCCAAGGACGAACTCGTCAAGGTCATCGAGTTCAACGGCGAGGAATACCTCTTCTACCCGGGCTTTAAGGTTGACGTTGCCCTCCTTCGCGGCACCATCGCCGACGAGAACGGCAACATCTCCTTCGAAAAGGAGAGCGTGATCAACGAGGGCTTCTCCGTGGCGACCGCCACCCACAACACCGGCGGCATCGTCATCGTGCAGGTCGAGTACCTGGCAAAAAAAGAGAGCCTGAACCCGAAGGCCGTCAAGATCCCGGGCAACCTTGTGGACTATGTGGTCGTCACCGACAACCCCATGGCAAACTGGCAGGCCGAGGGAACCTACTGGGAGCCCTCCTTCTCCGGCCATATCCGCAAGCCCCTGAACGCCATCGAGCCCCTTCCCATGGACGAGCGCAAGGTCATCTGCCGCCGCTGCGCCATGGAGCTTAAGAAGGGTGACACCATCAACCTGGGCGTCGGCATGCCGGCCGATACCGCCAAGGTCGTGGCCGAGGAAGGCCTCATCGACCTGGTGACCATGAGCACCGAGAGCGGCATGGTGGGCGGCGTTCCCTCCGCCCTTCCCAGCTTCGGCTCCGCCTACAACCCCGAGGCCATCATCACGCCCAACGAGATGTTCGACTTCATCAGCGGCGGCGGCCTGGATATGACCTGCCTTGGCATCGGCGAGATCGATAAGTACGGCAACAACAACGTCAGCCGCATGGGCAAGCGCCTCACCGGCCCCGGAGGCTTCATCGACATCACCGCCAGGACCAAGAAGGTCGTCTTTGCCGGAACGCTGAGGGGCAAGGCCACCTTAAAGACCGGCGACGGCAAGATGACGGTCGTCGAGGAGGGCAGCATCCAGAAATTCCTGGATACCGTTACCCAGATCACCTTTGCCGGCCAGTACGCCCCGGCGGACCAGGAAGTCCTTTACATCACCGAGCGCGCCGTGTTCAAGCTCATCGACCACAAGATGACCCTGATCGAGATCGCCCCCGGCATCGATCTTCAAAAGGATGTCCTGGACCAGATCGGCTTCAAGCCGGAGATCGCCCCGGACCTTAAGCTCATGGATGAAGGCATCTTCCATGAGAAATGGGGCGGCCTGAAGGATTACCTGAAATAACCCGGCGGGCGAGGATGCCTTATGCCGTCAGGTGACCGGGTGATTCCGGAAAACCTATTATTATGGCAGGGCCGCCCATAAGAAATTTGTCACCTGACGGTGACGGGCGGCCCGCCGGGGGTAGAGGCGAGGCAAGCCTCCCTCTACCCTATTGTGAGATAAAGGATTGTTGTAAAATGAAAACAGAAGCCTATTATGTAGCGGAACAGCCTCTTGATTTTGAACTGTCGGAAAAGGTCATCAGCGATTATATGGCTGAAAATACCGTTAAGTATGGGGACAGGATCTATATCGAAACCAATAAGAGGAGCTGGTCCTTTGCCGAGGCGGACGCTCTGACAGACCGCCTGGCGGGGCGCCTGTATGTTCGCTACGGGCTGGAAAAAGGCATGCATGCCGCCATATGGAGCGTCAATTCGCCGGATCTCGTCTTCCTGTTCCTGGCTATGATGAAGATCGGCGTGGTGCCCATCCCTCTGAACACCTGCCTTAAGGAGAAAGAGGTTTCGGATATCCTGAAC
Source organism: uncultured Blautia sp. (assembly GCA_946545475.1). Taxonomy (GTDB): domain Bacteria; phylum Bacillota; class Clostridia; order Lachnospirales; family Lachnospiraceae; genus Blautia_A. The sequence continues at coordinate 4,648 of CAMNNO010000170.1, read as the reverse complement.
AACATGGAGGTTAAGGCCCTTTTCTATGGAAAAGGCTGGAAAGACCTGGTGTATGAAAACATGATCCCGGATATCCGAAAGGCCTCGCCGCAGGTGCGGCACTTTGTGGCCATGGACACCATGGGAAAAGAAGAAGGCGGCCTTGCCCTTTCGGATCTTTCCGGGGACGAAGAGGGGGAGGCGGTCCTTAAACAGGTTTCGGAGCTCAAAAAAGAGGTGACAAGCGCCGATACGGCATGTATTGTCATGACATCCGGGACCACATTAAGCCCCAAGGGCGTCATGCTGTCCCACTATAACTGCATCAACGACGCCATCGCGGCGACACGTGAGATGCGCTGGAGCCATGCGGACAAAATGCTGGTGGCCCTTCCCATGTACCACTGCTTCGGCCTGAATACCGGCATTATCTGCTGCATGATCGCCGGGATCACCCTGCACATCCTGCCTTTCTTTGGCACCAGGGCGGTGTGGGATGCCCTGGAACGCTATAACTGCACCATCATGAACGGCGTGCCCAGTATCTTTCTGGCGCTGGTGCGAAAGGAAGAGTACCTTCACCGCAGGGGCTACACGCTCCGGAGCGGCATCATCGGCGGGGCGGCCATCCGGGAAGAGGAATATATGGAGATCTGCCGCCACTTCCCCAACATGCGGCTGCAGTCCTCCTACGGCATGACGGAGTCGTCGCCGAGCGTGAGCTTTGTGGACTGGGACGCTTCCCTTGAAAAGAAGGCGGCCTCCTGCGGAAAGCTCCTGCCGGGCCTTAAGGGCCGCATAGCGGATATCCGCACGGGGGAGCCTCTTCCCCAGGGCATGGAGGGCGAGTTCCAGCTTAAGGGCTACAGCGTCACCCAGGGGTACTATAACCGGCCCGAGCACACCAAGGAAGCCTTTACGGAGGACGGGTGGCTCCGGACCGGCGATATCGGCCGCTTTGACGAGGAGGGAAACCTTTATATCACCGGCCGCCTGAAAGAGCTGATCATCCGCGCCGGCGAGAATATTTCCGTCCGCGAGATCGAGGTAGCCATTCTGGATTCGGGGATGGTAACGTCTGTGAAGGTGGTGGGCGTCCCGTCCGCTTTCCGCCAGGAGGAGATTGCGGCCCTTGTGGTCAGCGCGCCGGGGGCTTCCCTTGATCCCCACGCCCTTATGCATTTCCTTAAGGAAAAGCTGGCGGACTATAAGCTGCCAAGGTTCATCATCCCTGTAAAAGAGCTGCCGACAACAGGCAGCGGCAAAGTGAATCTTAAAGCGTCCCAGGACATGGCAAAAACGCTGATCCAGAGCCCGGACGCCGTGAGATATGATTTAGAAGAAATGAGAAGAAGCGAGAATGGAGGCAACGTATGATTCTATCAGCAAAATATGAACTGATGAGAAAGAACTTTCGTAATTTTGCAGAGACCGAATTCACGACCGAGATCCAGGAAAGACTGGACCGTGAGGGCGGATTCGATGAAGAGCTTTTTGCGAAGATCGCAAAGTATGGTTTCTGCGGCATCAAGATCCCCGTGGAGTACGGCGGACAGGGCGGCGACTCTCTGGCTTATGTCCTCATGAATGAGGAATTTGCCCGCGTTATGCCCGTTGGCGCCATCTATGCCAACACCCCCAACTCCCTTGGCTCTGGCCCCCTTCTTGCCTGCGGCAATGAAGAACAGAAGCAGCGTATCCTTCCGGATGTGGCCTCTGGTAAAAAGCACATTGTCTTTGCCCTGACCGAGCCGGGCGCCGGCTCCGATGCCGGCGGCACCCTCACCACGGCCGACGCGGACGGCGACGACTTCATCCTCAACGGGCGCAAGTGCTTCATTTCCGGCGCTCCCATGGCGGATTACGCCATTGTCTATGCCAAGACCAACCGCGCCCTCAAGGGCAGCAGGGGCATTTCCATGTTCATCCTGGACATGAAGACCCCGGGCGTGTCCGTCGGCAAGGGCGAGATGAAGATGGGTATCAGCGGCTATCCCACCAGCGATATCAGCATGGAAAATGTCCGCGTCAACAAGAGAGACCTCCTTGGCCCGCTGGATAAAGGCTTCTCCACCGCCCTTAACACCCTGAACGGCGGCCGTCTCGGCGTTGCCGCCCAGGCCCTCGGCCTTGCCCAGGGCTGCCTTGATGAGGCTGTCCGCTACTCCAAGGAGAGGAAGCAGTTCGGCCGTCCCATCTGCTCCAACCAGGGCATCAGCTTCATGCTGGCCGACATGGCTACCGAGATCGAAGCCGCCCGCGCCCTTGTCTATACCACCGCTATTGAAAAGGACCAGGATGCCAAGGATACGCCCGTCAAGTGCGCCATGAGCAAATACTATGCCTCCGAGATGGTCAACCGCGTGGCCTACAAGGCTGTCCAGATCTTCGGCGGCTATGGCTACATCAAGGACTACAAGATCGAGCGCTTCTACAGGGATGCCCGTATCATGAGCATCTACGAGGGCACCAGCCAGGTTCAGCAGATGGTTATCTCCGGAAGTCTGCTTAAATAATAACAGGAGGGGCAAATATGAGAATATATGTATGCGTAAAACAGGTTCCGGATACCTCCGGAAAGGTAGCAGTGAATGAGAACGGTACCCTTAACCGCGCCTCCATGCAGACCATCATCAATCCCGATGATATGAACGCCATGGAAGCCGCCCTGACCATTAAGGATGCCACCGGCTGCCAGGTGACGGCAGTCACCATGGGACCGCCCCCCGCAAAGGAAATGCTCCGCGAGCTCATCGCCATGGGCGCGGATGACGGTATCCTGATCTCCGGCCGCGAATTTGGCGGTTCCGATACCTTTGCCACCTCCCAGATCATTGCCGGCGCCCTGCATCACATGGGCATTGGCGAAGAGGATATCGTCTTCTGCGGCCGCCAGGCCATCGACGGCGATACCGCCCAGGTCGGCCCCCAGATCGCCGACAAGCTGAATATCCCGCAGGTCACCTATGCCGGCGAGATCACCAAGGAAGGCAACACCCTTAAGGTCAAGAGGCTCCTGGAGGACGGCTACATGATGATCGAGGTCAAGACGCCGTGCCTGATCACCTGCATCAAGGAACTCAACGAGCCACGCTACCTGACCGTTAAGGGCATCCTGGAATGCTACGACAAGCCCATCACGGTTCTGGACTATCCGGCCCTTGAGAACGAGCCCCTTATTGACAAGTCCACCATCGGCCTTCAGGGCTCTCCCACCAATATCTTCAAGTCCTTCACGCCGCCCCAGAAGGGCAGCGTGCAGATGATCCCCGGAACCAGCCAGGAGGCCGCCAAGGCTCTGGCCGAGAAGCTTGCCAAGAGGCATGTGATCTGATTCCGGCACGTGACACCATAAGAGAAAGGAGAACCCTATGGGATACAATAGCAGCAATATTGAAGAGTTTCATGATATCTGGGTTTTTTGCGAGCAGAGAGACGGCAAGCTCCAGAATACCGATTTTGAGCTGATTTCGGAAGGCCGCAAGCTCGCCGATGAGCGCGGCGCGAAGCTGATCGGCCTCCTCCTTGGCAGCGATGTTAAGGGAATCGCCAAGGAGCTCGGCGGCTACGGCGCCGACAAGGTCATTGTCTGCGACGATCCGGCCCTTAAGGTCTACACCACCGATGCCTATGCCAAGGTCGTCTGCGATGTTGTCATGGAGAAGAAGCCGGAGGTGCTCCTCATCGGCGCCACCACCATCGGACGCGACCTGGCTCCCAGGTGCGCGGCCAAGCTTCACACCGGCCTTACCGCCGACTGCACGCACCTGGACATCGACATGGTGAAGTATGTGGATTTCCTCCGCGAGTCCAGCACCATCGACGTGGACAACACGCCCTTCAAGATGGACGACACCAACCTTAAGATGACCCGTCCGGCTTTCGGCGGCCATATGATGGCTACCATCATCTGCCCGAAGTACCGCCCCTGCATGTCCACCGTGCGCCCCGGCGTTATGAAGAAGAACGAGTTCGACCAGGCGAAGGCCGATGCCTGCGAGATCGAGATGTTCCCGGTTTCTATCGATCCTTCCGAGCTTAAGACGAAGGTTATTGATGTCGTCAAGGCGGCCAAGAAGATGGTCGACCTGGTCGGCGCGGATATCATCGTATCCGTCGGCGGCGGCATCAGCTCCAACGTGGACAAGGGCCTTGCCCTTGCCGAGCAGCTGGCCGAAGCCCTCGGCGGCGGCGTGGTCGGCGGCTCCCGTGTGGCTATCGACAACGGCTGGCTCTCCGACGACCATCAGGTCGGCCAGACCGGCAAGACCGTTCATCCCAAGATCTACGTGGCCCTCGGCATCTCCGGCGCTATCCAGCACAAGGCCGGTATGCAGGACTCTGAGCTTATCATCGCCGTCAACACCAACGAGGCCGCCCCGATCTTTGAGGTGGCGGACTATGGTATTGTCGGCAACCTGTTCGACGTGGTGCCGAAGCTGATCGAAGAGATCAAGACCCAGAAGGCGGCCAGCTGATATATGGAACACTGACCGGGCATGAGGGGGAATGCTCCCCTCCTGCCCGCCGCGGGGCGCCCGTCACCGCCAGGTGACAGTTTCCTATGGGCGCCCCTGCGATAATAAAATCGTACAGGAGGGGACCCCTCCTGTACGCCGCGGGGCGCCCGTCACCGCCAGGTGACAGTTTCCTATGGGCGCCCCTGCGA
>CAMNNO010000169.1 GCA_946545475.1 uncultured Blautia sp. | reverse complement strand
CTCTGAGCGGCCCCCCCTCCCCTGCGCCTACCGCCAGGTAAGCGTAAAATAGAAGCCTTAAAGGCCGCATGGCGCACCCGAAACCTCCCGCCAGGTAAGCGTAAAATAGAAGCCTTAAAGGCCGCATGGCGCACCCGAAACCTCCCGCCAGGTAAGCGTAAAATAGAAGCCTTAAAGGCCGCATGGCGCACCCAAAACCTCCCGTTAGGTAAGCATAACCCAGAATGCTGCTCCACAGGGGGCGATGGGGTCTCCCCAAAATACCCTGTTTCTGCTCATTTCTTGCCTTGAAAAATAAGGAGCCTTATAATACAATAGCATATATTTACACAGAGGAGATTGTCTGGCTATGGATAGAACTGAGGATAAGGCGCGGGCGGTGGAGAAGAGCATACAGAAAACCTATCACAAAGAATTGTGGTCGCCGTTTGTGCGGACGCTTAAGCAGTATCGGATGATACAGGAAGGGGATAAGATCGCGGTCTGCATTTCCGGCGGGAAGGATTCCATGCTGCTGGCGAAGCTTATGCAGATGCTGCACAGGCATAGCGATGTGCCTTTTGATATTGTCTATCTGGTCATGGATCCGGGCTACAATGCGCTTAACAGGAAGAAGATCGAGAGCAACGCATCGCTCCTTGGCATCCCGGTCACGATTTTTGAGACAAGCATCTTTGATATTGCCAACAGCCAGGACAAGTCCCCCTGCTATCTCTGCGCCAGGATGAGGCGGGGCAACCTTTATGCCAAAGCGAGGGAGCTGGGCTGCAATAAGATCGCGCTGGGGCATCACCGGAACGATGTCATCGAGACGACCGTTATGGCCATGTTCTACGGCTCCCAGCTGCAGGGGATGCTGCCGAAGCTGCACAGCACGAATTTCGAAGGCATGGAGCTGATACGCCCGCTGTATGAGATCCGCGAGGAGGACATTCTGGCCTGGAAAGCCTATAATGGCCTGGACTTCCTGCAGTGCGCCTGCCGGTTTACGGAAGGGATCGCCGGGAGCGGGGACGGGATAGGAGATTCCAAGAGACAGGAGGTTAAGCTTCTGATCCGGCAGCTTAAAAAGGATAACCCGGAAATCGAGCAGAGCATCTTCAACAGCATCCACTCGGTGCATATCGAGACGTTTCCGGGGTATAAGAAGGATGGCGTCAAGCATTCATTTCTTGATGATTATGATCGGTAAATAGAGGAGAGATACCGGATACAACAAACAAGCCGGAAACGATGGATGGTCGTTTCCGGCTTGTTTTGTTAGCGCCGGGGAGCGGGCTGAGTGCCGTCCTGGCGCGGATTTGTTATACTAGTTACACTTAATAATTGCCGCAGGCAATTATTTTAGTGTAACTGCATATACCGCGGCATAAAATTACAATCGGTAGCTAAATTCGTTCGCGAGTATAATTATTTTTCAGCGGCCTGTTTGTCCATGAGGTCCCAGGCGCCGAGCATGTACATGATGCCGAGGGCGCGGTCGTAGAGGCCGTAGCCGGGGCGGACGTTGCCGGGGGTTTCATCCCAGAGATGGCGTCCGTGGTCGGGGCGGATGTAGCCCTCGAAGCCGCAGTCGTGGTAGGCGCGCAGGATGTCAAGGATGCCGGTCTCGCCGTCGCAGTCCCTGTGGCTGGCTTCGGAGAAGTCACCGTTGGGGAAGTGCTTGATGTTGCGGATGTGGGCGAAGGCGATGCGGTCGCAGTGCTTGCGGACGATGGCGGCTACGTTGTTCTTGGGGTTGGCGTTCAGGGAGCCCGAGCAAAGGGTCAGGCAGTTGTAGGGGTCGTCCACCATCTTGAGGAGATGGTCGATGCTCTCCTCGTCCACCATAAGGCGGGGAAGGCCGAAGATGTCCCAGGGCGGATCGTCCATGTGGACGGCCATCTTGATGTCGCACTCGTGGCAGACGGGCATCAGGCGCTCCAGGAAATATTTGAAGTTTTCCCACAGCTTTTCCTTGGTCACGTCCTTGTAGGCGGCGAAGAGCTCGTCGAGCCTGGCCATGCGCTCCGGCTCCCAGCCGGGGAAGGTGAGGCCGTGGAGGTTTTCCAGGATATAGTTGGCCATGGCCTTGGGATCATCCTGGATCATGCCGGCTTCATAGAAGAGGGCGGTGGAGCCGTCTCCCACGGGGTGGAAGAGGTCAGTGCGCGTCCAGTCGAAGACGGGCATGAAGTTGTAGCAGATGACCTTGACCCCGAAGGGGGCAAGGTTGCGGATGGTCTGGATGTAGGCATCGATATGCTTGTCGCGGGTGGGGAGACCGATCTTGATGTCGTCGTGGACATTGACGGACTCGACCACGTCAGCGTTGAAACCGGCGGCGCGGATCTTGTTGACCTCGGCCTCGATCTCGGCAGGCTCCCAGACTTCGCCGGGGAGCTTGTTATGCAGAGCCCAGACGATGGTGCTGACGCCGGGGATCTGACGGATGTCGCTGAGCTTTATTTTATCGTTGCCTTCACCATACCAGCGGAAAGACATTTGCATAGGCATGTGCTTATCCACCTTTCTGTTGGCATAGATGTCCGCCAGCGCGGCCGGACTGAGCTCTGGCCGCACGGGCGGATAAGTTTGGAGGCAGGGAGCTGCCTCAGGAAAAACAGGGAAAGATTATTCAGCGCGCTGGAAAATGAAGCCGAAGGAGACTTCCACATCCTTCTTGACCAGGTTCTCTTCGCAGTAGCAGACAATGAGCTGGCCGGAGGTGTTCATGCCGACGTACTTCATGTTCTCGTCGTCGATCTCTTCGCTTTCGATGCCGGTGATGGCGGTGAAGTAGAGGCTCTTTTCCTCAGCGTCAACCTTGCTGAGCTTGCCTACGCCCTTGTTGAAGTCGCCGTCGTTCTCGCCGCGGACTTCATAGAGCCAGCCGTCCCACGGAAGCTTTAAGGTGGCTTCGTCGTCGGTGATGGAGGCATCAAAGGTGACGGTCGCTTCCATGTCATAGACATGAGCATGCAGGTAAGCGGCCTGGTCAACCATAACGCCGGCATCGGAGCCGGTGGCGCTGGCATCGAGGATAGCGGTGACAGTCATCTTGGCCGCGTTCTCGGGAACCTCGATGAGGCCGTTTGTGTCGATATCGTTGTCATCGGCGTACTCTTCGCCGATGTAGGCGGCGATGAGGGTCCACTCGCCCTCCCAGTCGGTAACGGGGGATTCGCGGTCAAATTCCACGACGGCTTCGGGGTCTAAGTCGGCGGCCGCGAAAGCGGAGAAGGAGCCGCAGGTGAGTACCATGGTCAGGGTGAGGAGGGAAGCGATAAGTTTTTTCATGATAATACCATCCTTTTCTTAAAAATTTTTATTAAAGTGAAAATCCGGCGCAGGAAACGATTCAAGTCTCGACCCGAGAGGCGTTTTACTCGTTTCCTATAAGGCTATTATACCGTAAAGAGGGCGATATCCGCAAGGTGAAAATGTGAGGGAAATCAGGCTTCTTTGCCGACATCCTCCAGGGTCTTGTAGCGCTCCATGGCCTGCTCCAAGGTCATGCCGGAGGCGATGGCCTGCTTGCGGGCGCCGTTGACGGCCTGGATCTCTTTCATCTTGGCGCCGGTGAGGCTGTAGCCCTTCATGGCCCAGAGGGTGGCGATCCAGGCGAGCATCGGGATGACGCAGAACATGACGATGACGGCTACCTTGATGCCGCCGGAGTAGGGCGTGGCATCGGTGGGAAGCTCGTGGAGGCCGGCGAAGAGGAGGAACAGCATGGCGACCAGGGTCTGGGCCAGGGAGGAGACCAGCTTATCGACCAGCGAGAACAGGGTTCCCATGATGCCGGGGATGTACTTGCCGGAGCGGTAGGTCTCGTAGTCGGAGCAGTCGGCGACCATGGGGATGGGCATATCCGCGGTGGCGTAGTAGGCGCCGTAGCCGATGCCGAAGCACAGGATGAAGAGGATCGTGTAAAGGTTGATGCTTCCGCCGCCGTTATACGGGAAGGAGAGCATGACAGCCGGATTGGTGTGGTTGGAGACAAGGAGCAGGGCCAGCACGCCGACATAGCAGATGAGGGCGACGGCCACATAGCGGGTAAGGGAAGCCTTCTGGCCCAGCTTCTGGGATGTCCGCACGGACAGCAGGAAGAAAGGAACCGCGAAGACATAGCCCAGGATCATCATGGGCAGGTACAGGCTGTCATAGTTGCCCATAACAATGCCGTAGAGGGCAAGGAGGACGGTGGTGTTGGTGGCGATGGCCAGGGCCAGCTTGCAGCCCGCGCCGGCGACCATAAGGCGCTGCATGGGCTTGTTCTGCTTGATGATGGCGACATATTCGGAAACCTTGACCTTCTCCTGGGTGCCGCCGATGCCGTAGTATTCCGGGCGGTCCTTTTCAGCGATGCCGATGATAGCCAGGATGGTCAGGGCAACGGAAACCGCAATGCCGATGGGGGTAATGATGCGGTAAAGCTCGGGGCGGGCATAGCCGGAGGTGATGAGCTCACCGGCCTCGTTATAGAGGTTGTAGTTGTTCTTGATCATGGGGATGAGCATCTGCATGACGCCCATGCCCAGCATGGAGCCCACGGTGTTGAAGATGGTGAACATGGGGCGCTGGTTGGGATCGTTGGTCAGAACGGTCTGGCCGGCCCTGGTGCAGGAGGTCTGGAAGGTGTAGCCGATAACCCAGACGGCATAGACCAGGGTGAAGAGGACATAGCGAAGCCACATGGCGCTCTCAGGGATGAGCGGCGTCAGGCAGTAGAGGCAGAAGACGCTGACGGCCATGACCGCGCTGCCGAGGATCATAAAGGGGCGGAACTTGCCGATCTTTGTGGAGGTGCGGTCCATAAGGGCGCCGATGATGGGGTCCGTGATGGCGTCGAAGACACGCATGATAGTGACCATGAGCGAGGCATAGATGCCAAGCTTAAGGACGCTGGAGCCGAACTGGGCCACATAGGACAGGATGAGGACAAAGTAGACATTGGTGGCGCCGTTATTTAACGGAAAGAGCACAAGCTGGTAGAGCTTGGCGCGGTTTAAGCCGTTATTGGCGGCTGAGGTATTGGTGTTTGCCATGGAAATTCTCCTCTCGTGACGGGATAGGGAGCGGCCCTGTCTCAGGATGAAAAAGGGTTATACCCAGTTGGATTTCTGCGGGTTTTTGGCTTTTTTCAGGATGTAATCCGGGTTGGGGGAGGCAACCTTGCAGAAGACGGCCTCGTCGGTGCAGTCGCCGGAGACGGCGCGGACCGTGACGGTATCGCTCATGGGCACGGTGAAGGCAGCCATATGGTCCTTGCAGGGCTTTGTCTCCAGCCTGCTGCCGTTGACAAAGAGGGTGACCTCGCTCTGGTTGGAGTAGACCTTGACAGTTATAGAGCTTTCCGTCCGGTCCTTAAAGCGCTTGGAGCAGATGTGGACGAAGGGGTCAGAACTCCACCAGGCCTTGTACAGGTAGAAGCTGTCCTTTTTGGTCTTGCGGTCGAAGGTGACAAGGCCCTTGTGGTTCATGCCGGGCTCGCCGCCCTGGTCGCGGGCGTCGGCGGCAAAGTCGAACATGTTCCAGACGTGGGTGGCCCACAGGTAGGGGTTGCGCTCAAAGCACTTTAAAAGATACTCGTGATAGATGGCCTGATATTCCTCCGTGTGGTCGTTGCGGCGGGGATGGGACGAATGCAGGTTCGGCATGCCCTCGCACCCGTACTCGGAGTAGCCCAGGCAGCGTTTGGGATAAACGGTGTGGAAGAAGCGCATCCACACATCGTTGAGCCACAGGCCCGGCACATACCAGCCCAGGTACAGGTTCCAGCTGACCACGTCGGTGATGTGGGCGGCCCGGTTGAAGGGCCCGCACATGGCGTAGCAGGCCAGGGTGGTGAAGCGGGTGGGGTCCATCTTGTGACAGAGGTCGTTGAGGACATGGTGGTTATCCAGCATGTCGGCCTTGTCCTTGGTGGAGATGGTGATCTCGTTGGAGACGCCCCAGCAGACGATGGAGGGATGGTTGTAGCACTGGGTGATGAGCTCGGTCATCTGGCTGATGGTGTTCTGGCGGCCGTGCGGCATATGCTCGGAGATATAGGGGATCTCCGCCCAGACAACCATGCCGCGCTCGTCGCACAGGTCATAAAAATACTGGGCATGCTGGTAATGGGCCAGGCGGATGGTGTTGGCGCCCATCTCGCAGATGAGGTCCATATCCTCCTTGTGCTCGGCATTGGTGATGGCATTGCCGAGGCCCTTTCTGTCCTGGTGGCGGCTGACGCCACGGAGGGGATAGCTTTTGCCGTTTAAGAAAAAGCCCTTCTTGGGGTCATAGGCAAAATCGCGGACGCCAAAGCGGGCCGAAATTTCGTCCCCGGAGGAGAGGCGGGCAACGGCGGTGTAGAGGTAGGGGGAGGAAATGCCGTTCCAGAGATGGACGTTTTCGATGGCAAGGGTGACGGTATCGCCGCTTCCCTCGGCCACGGTACGGCCGCCGGCATCCAGGATGGCGACGGAGACAGCGTCCTCACAGTTTTTGAAGGTTTTGACCTCCACGCTGGCCTGTGCATAGTTATTCTGGGGCTTTGCGGTGACCATGATGCCGGGGCCGCCGTAGTAGTCAAGGTCGAAGTGGTGTTCGGGGACGATGAGGAGTTCTACGTCGCGGTAAATGCCGCCGTAGAAGGTGAAGTCCGCCTTCTGGGGATAAACGTGGTCGTTGGGCGCGTTGGTGACGGTGACTGTCAGGAGGTTGGCATCGCTTAATATATCGGTGATGTCGGAGCGGAAGGTGGAGTAGCCGCCTTCATGGCTCATGACATCTTTTCCGTTAAGATTTACCTGGCACTCGGAATTGACGCCGTGGAACTGCAGGTAAACGCGCTGCCCGTCCGCAAAGGAGGGCTTATCAAAGCTCTTTTTGTAGGTGCAGGAGCATCTTTTATAGTCATTCCCGCCGTCCTGCCCGTCGATGTTGTTCCATGTATGGGGAATGCAAACAGGGGCTGTCTGCCCGTCGGGACCGGTGAAGGACCAGTCCTGGTTTAAATTAATGATCTGGCGCATGACATAACTCCTATGCTGTTGGCGCGGGCGGGTGGCCGCCCGGGGTACAAGGCTTATTCAGCCTTTTTGGCTTCTTTGCGGGTATAGATGGCGACCTCGCCGACAACGAAGGCGGCCGCGATGAGGGCGGTAAAGGTGATGAAGCGGGGGTCGAAGCCGTGCTTCTCATCGATGCCGACGAAAACGTCCACGACATACCAGTAGCACTTGTGGATGAAGACGCAGAGGGCAATGCCGGGAGCTGCGCAGGTGACCAGGGAGGCGAGGCCGAATTTCTTTACGGCCATGAGGATGGCCGCGAGGGCCGCGCCGCCGAGGAGGAGGGCAACGATCATCGGGTCAAAGCAGACGCCGTTGTGGGTGCTGTCCAGGCCGAAGGTGCCGTGGATGGACAGAAAATAGATGCCCGCCGCCAGGCCGAGGATGGCGGCGAGGATGGTGACATAAAAGCCAAAGCCTTTTTTCATGTTGGGAAAGCTCCTTTCAATGTGATGGTAAAGTCGCTTTTGTGATGGTAAAGTCGCTTTTG
>CAMNNO010000168.1 GCA_946545475.1 uncultured Blautia sp. | reverse complement strand
TCTGAGCGGCCCCCCCTCCCCTGCGCCTACCGCCAGGTAAGCGTAAAATAGAAAAAATAATAGGAAACATGGCGCACCAAAAGCCCTACCGCCAGGTAAACGTAAAATAAAAAAATAATAGGAAACATGGCGCACCAAAAGCCCTACCGCCAGGTAAGCGTAAAATAAAAAAAATAATAGGAAACATGGCGCACCAAAAAGCCCTACCGCCAGGTAAGCGTAAACCCAAAAGATCTACAGGGGGCGATGGGGTCTCCCCAAAAAGCGTGCGCTCTGTTGACAAATCTGGCGGATACCGATATCATAATCCTGCAAAAACGGCTGGTAAAAGGAGAATAAATTATGAAAGACGGGATCAAGCTTCCTGATATTTTTTTGGAGAGAATGAAGGATATCCTGGGCGATGAGTTTGAATCTTTTTTGACAAGCTTTGAGGACGAAAGGGTTTACGGTCTGAGAGTAAACCGGCAGAAGCTCTCCTGTGAGGAATTTGAAGCGCTTGTTCCCTTTCCGGTGCGGCCGATTCCCTGGATCGAGGGGGGATATTTTTACGATAGCGCGCATCGCCCGGCCAGGTGTCCGCTTTATCAGGCCGGGCTCTATTATCTCCAGGACCCTAGCGCCATGACGCCGGCCTCCCTCCTGCCGGTCTCACCCGGGGACCGGGTGCTTGACCTCTGCGCGGCTCCGGGAGGAAAGGCGACGGCCCTTGCCGATAAGCTCCGCGGGGAGGGGCTGCTGCTGGCCAATGACGTAAGCCTCCCCCGCGCCCGGGCACTCCTCCGGAACCTGGAACTTTTCGGAGTGCCGAATCTCCTGGTGACGGCGGAGGAACCCGAGAAGCTGTGCGCCTCTTTCCCGGAATTTTTTGACAAGGTGATGCTGGACGCCCCCTGCTCCGGCGAGGGCATGTTCCGAAAGGACGACAGCCTCATCGCCGACTGGTCGCCGGAAAAGGTATCCTCTCTTATCCCGGTCCAGAAAAAGCTTGCCCTCCTGGCCGCCGATATGCTGCGCCCCGGCGGGATCATGTGCTACTCCACCTGCTCCTATGAAGAAGATGAGAATGAAGGCGTCGTCTCTTATCTTTTGAGAGAAAGGCCGTCTCTCAGCCTCATAGAGCTTCCGGAAAGATACGGGGGCTTCCGGCCCGGAATTGCTCCTTTTTCCTCCTGCATCCGCATGTATCCTCATGGTGTGGAGGGCGAGGGGCAGTTCGTAGCTCTTTTAAGGAAGGCGCCCGTCCAAACGGATATAGAAAATATTGATAGAAAAAATATGCCGACACCAGGGCGGGTGCCGGAAAAAGATTTTTCAGAAAGAGATTTTTCGGAAAGAAAAAAAGCCCGGAAAAAACCGGGACGGGGCGGTCAGGAAAAGGCAGGAGCTGCCAGCAGGGCCGCATCGGAAAAGGTTCAGACAGAAGCGATTAGTCTTTTATCCAATTTTATGGACAGCATCGGGCTTGTTTCGTTTCAGGGAAAGCCCTTCTGTTTTGAGGATGTCATTCTCCAGGGAGAACGTCTCTATCTTTGTTCCCATGAAGCCCGGGATATCCGGGGCCTTAATTTTCTCCGGAACGGCCTGTATCTCGGCGACATAAAAAAGAACCGCTTTGAGCCTTCGGCCCCCCTGGCCCTTGCCCTCAGAAAGAGCGATGTCCGGCGCGTCATCTCCCTGCCCTCCGGAGACGAACGCCTCGCCTCCTGCCTGAGAGGCGAGTCCTTTCCGGTCGAGGCCGGGGAAGCCGTTTTTTCGGACGGGTGGTGCCTGATGGCGGCGGATGGATATCCCCTCTCTTTCGGCAAGCTCGTTAACGGGATGTTTAAAAACAAATACCCGGCCGGATGGCGGCAGCAGGCCTGATCTGCTTCCTTTACAGCAGCCGGGTCTGCCGCCGGACGAAGCTCTGCTTGACGGCTTCCTTCCGGTGGCGGCTCATGGGAATGCTTACACCGCCTCGCAGCACCAGGTCGTCGGTGTTTATGACCACGATATGGCTGGCATTGACCAGATAGGATTTGTGGGGGCGCACGTAATAGTGCTCGGACAGGCTTTCCTCCAGGTCAGCCAGTGTGATGCGGGTCTCGTAGGCTTTTCCGTCCAGCATATGGATGACCTGGCGCTTTTGCAGGCTTTCGATATAAACGATCTCATTGATCCGAAGGAGTACGCTTTTTCGCTCTGTTCGGATGGCTATGGTGTCGGCGTCGCTTTCGCGAAAGAGGGCGATCACGGCCGCAATGGCCTCGTCGATCTCCTCCTGGAAGTGGTTTTTCCGGATAAAGCGAAGCGGCTGGACCTTTAAGGCTTTATAGACCAGGGAATCATGGCTTGACAGGAAGATGACCGGTATCATCCGGCTTCTTATCCTGTCACGGATCGCCTGCCCCACCAGAAGGCCGTCAAGGGATGGCATGACCATGTCAAGGAACACGGCATCTACCGGTTCTTCCGAAATATGCTCAAGAAAAATGACCGGGTCGGTGTACGTGTCCACTTCCACCGGAAAGTGCAGCTGATCAAAGCGGTCTTCCACAAGATCAGCGGCATATGACAAAAACGCCCTATCGTCATCACAAAAGGCTATCCGCTTCATAGACATCCTCCCAAAGGAATCCGGAAAAATGCTCACTTTGTTCTGCCTCCATCTTATCACAGGCACGCCTCTGTTTCCATATGTATACTCGCGAATTATAAATCGAGCAGGAGGGGAAATTTCCCTCCTGCTCCTGTGGCTGTGGCATTTTCAATTACTTCCGGCATATTCTTCGTAGCGAAGCATCGCCCCCACGCAGAACATGTTTTCCTCTTCGTAAAAATCCAGAAGGCCGTTATACCGCTCCACGATCTGCCTGACCGCTTTGAGGCCGTAGCCGTGAAGGGACGGCTCCGATTTGCTGGTCAGAAGACCGGGATTTTTTTTCAGCACGCTTTCCGGTATCCGGTTCCTTACCACAATGGAAAGATACCCGCCCGCCAGCTGCAGAGAAATGGCTATCTGCGGCTTTTCCATGTTCCGGCCGGCTTCCAGGGCGTTGTCCAGCAGGTTAAAGAGCACCGTGCATACATCCAGGACATCGATGGGAAGGTCGTCCGGGATCAGGGCCTTTACGGTTATATCTGTCCGGCCATCCGAGACCATCCGCAGCTTATCATTTAACAGCTTGTCGATGGTGCGGTTTCCGGAGCAGACCTTCATCTCCATATCCTTCTGCTCGCCGAGGAGCATCCGGTCCAGGGCCTCGGACACTTCCTTATATTTTCCCTCTTTTAAAAGATACTGCATCCCCAGGAGCCTGTTGTTGGCCTCATGCCGGAACATCCTGGCCTCCTCGATATACTGCAGGGCATCGGCGGCTTTCTGATGGGTCAGCATATTCCTCTGGCCGGCCAGGAGGCTTTCGGTTTTTTCTTTATTCATCTTAGCCAGGTCGCTAGCCAGAAAGAGAGCGCAGAAATCCACCGTCAGGAGCAGAAGGTTCAGGATAACCTTCTGCCAGCCGGATGCCGGGATAAAAAAAGCTATGAAGAGGGACAAAAACGACAGAACGGCCAGCTCGATATAGTGCCAGGCCGGCACCTGCTCATCGTACTTAAGCGCACGCCGGCGGATGACCATAAGGGACATGGTGCCGAAAGCCCTGTTCAGGATGACAAAGAGGGGCGTGCCGTTAGGGGCCTTAAAGGCCGTGCTTATGATCATCTGCACAAGCATGTTCAGCTGATACTGAACAGCGATAGCAAAAAAGCAGACGGCGAACTTGTTGAGCATCCCGCCCCTCCGCCAGCTGGTAAAAATAATGCCGTCCGCCACCGTAAGACAGGTCTCCACAATAAGCTTAAGCGGAAAGAAAGGAATAAACTGAGCCCAAAATGCCCGGTACCAGATGTGCATAAAGCTTGAGGCCGCCCAGCAGATCACAGAAAGCTGTCTTGTCCGCCTTGCGCTGAGCAGCGAGGGAAACAGGCCCGAGAGCATCCAGAAATTGACACCTGTGGCATATAAATACAGAACATATTCAAAAGCCATCCCATAATCCGGATTTAAAATCATACCGTTTTCCTCCTCTCCTGGGCCT
The DNA here is from genome assembly GCA_946545475.1 of uncultured Blautia sp. GTDB lineage: Bacteria > Bacillota > Clostridia > Lachnospirales > Lachnospiraceae > Blautia_A. The sequence goes on along the minus strand of CAMNNO010000168.1, from coordinate 3,480 downwards.
TTCCCCGTTCACGAGCTGCTCGTTACAGTCAGATATCCGCTTTTTCGCTGGCGTCGGCTGATCGGGCAAGAGGGGAATCGTCTCTCCTACTTGCCTGTGGAGCGGCGCTCGGCGTAAGCCGAGATATTTCCTTACGCCGCTTTTGTGATAATCGAGTAGGAGGGGAAGCTCCCCCTCCTACCCGCCCGCGGGGCGGCGCTCGGCGTAAGCCGAGATACTTCCTTACGCCGCCCCTGCGATAATAACAAGCAGGACAGAGAGCACTTTTTTCCCTCTGTCCTGCTTGTTATGGCAGTGGTGCCAATCGGAAATAGTCACCTGACGGTGACGGGCCCCCCGCCGGGGTAGAGGCGAGACAAGTCTCCTTCTACCTTATTATAGCAGATATGCAGCGCAGAATGGCAGCCGGCTGTTCTGCCTTATTTGAACATAGTCACGCGCTCGTCGCTTATCACGCCGCTCCAGTTCAGGCCAAAGGCGAAGTCGTAGGCGTTGCCTTCGGTGTCTACGTGGCATTCCATATCGCCGGCCACGTCTTCGTACTGCTGCTCGACGGCGGCCATGTTGGCCGGCATCTGCATCGGCAGGAGGCCCTTGGGCTCAAACTGCCCGGCAATGACTTCGAGGGCGGCATCCAGGCTCACGCCGAAGCCGGCTACGATGGCATCCGCCTCCGGCTCGAACTCGTAGAAGCACATGGGGTTGGAGGCGGACAGGTAGACCACAAGGGGAAGGTCCCCGATCTGCTCGGCGGTGTCAAGAACGCGCTGCATTTCAGCATAGTTATTAGCCGCGGCGGTCGTCTTGCCGCCATAGTAGCGGGAGCGTCCCCTCTCGCCGCCGGCCGCGACCCATGTCAGCTCCTCGTCCGGATCGACAGCGATCGGATAGGGGCGGACAACCTCAGGATCGGCATAGTATTCGCCGTACTGGAGGGAAATGGGATAGTAGCCGTTGTCCAGCTCGCCCTTTTCCGGGTCCAGGTTGACCTTGTTTGCGATATAGCCGCTGATGGCGGTCGGATTGGTGAGCATCACAAGGGCAAAGTCTACGCCTCCGAAGTCGGTCCTGCGCTCGATGTCGCCTTCCTTTAAATTAGTCTCGTCCGCGCCTTCGCGGATGATATCGGTAACGACGTTGAAATACTTGGAGGCTTTGTCGATATCCACGGCATAGCCGCCGAAGGAAACCGCGTCAAAGCCGAATTTTGCCCATTCGCCGGAAGCATTGGCATCCTCAAGGGAGATGGTGGAAGCGCCCTCGGCGGCCTTGAACAGCATGGGAATATAAACGGTGGGCTTTTCACCGGAACGGTCTTTAATGACGTTGCCGGCGTTTTTCAGCATCGTGACAGAGGAGAGCTGGGCCTCGTAGCCGAGCTTTGCGTAGTCGTCGTGATGATAGCCCTCGTAGGCGCCCTCAACAGAGACATAGGGGTTCTCAAACAGGCCGATGAGCATGTCGACCATGATAGCACGCCTTGCGCTGTCGCGGTAAAGCTCGGTCATCTTATCGGTGCCGTCAAAGTTCGGGAAGCCCATGTTCAGCATTTCGCCGCCGTTATCGGTAAAGGTGGTGTAAAGCTCGCTGCCGGCTTTGAATGCCTGCCAGGAATACAGGGTATTTCCGGGAAGGCCCAGCTGGTCGGTGCCGGCCTTGTAGGCGGCCAGGAAGCGCTCAACCGTGGTCGTCAGCTCAGTATCGTTGGTATATTCCACGCCCCAGGGCTTGGCCTGCATGGCGCCAAGCTGGCCGCTGATGCCCCAGTCGGAAACGACAAGGCCGGTAAAGCCGAGCTCATCGCGAAGAAGGGTCTGAAGCTTGTAGGCGCTGTAGCCGCTGCCTACGGGCTTGCCGATGGGCCCGAACTGGTCGTAGGCGATGGAGTAGGAGGGCATGACAGCCATGGACCTTTCGGTCTTGGTGGGAAGATGGAAGGCCGCGGAGAAGACAGCCAAATGCTCATCCATGTTGTTGCCGGGATAAACGGCATATTTGCCGGAGAAGCTGTGGGATTCGCGTCCCGCCTCGCCAGGGCCGTCGCCGGGGAAGTGCTTGACCTGGGTGACGATGGAATCCTCGCCCCAGCCAAGGTCCTCGGCATCCGGTCCAATGCCGTCCCAGGTGCTCTGGAAGCCGGAGACAAAGTTTTCCGCCATAGCAGAAGCGAGCTTATAGTTTTCACCGAAGGTGCCGGAGAAGCGGCGCCATCTGGGCTCGGTCGCCAGGTCGATCTGGGTGGAAACGGCCATGGAAAGGCCGATGGAGCGGTACTCATCCGAGCAGGCCTGGCCGTAGTAAAGGCCCCAGGTGGGATCGAAGGTAGCGGCGATGGCCAGGTTTGTGGGCCAGCCGGCGCCCTGCTTGTCGCTCGCCATGGCGTCCTCATAGGAGAGGGCGGAGTTTCTCGGGTCGGAGCAAAGGTTGATGGGGAAGCCCCAGTCCAGGGCCTCGCTCAGCCTTTGAAGGTTGTTGTTGAACTTCGCGGAGGTATAGTAGAAATTCTGGACGCCATAGTTGATGAAACGGATGAAGTTGTTCTTGATGCCAAAGGTGTGGTAGCTCTGGGGCGTGCCGTCATCGTCTGACGGCGGGCTGATGAAGCCGTTCAGCTTAAGGCCGCTCATCTGGAAGATGGTCAGCTTATTTGCCAGGTCTTCCACCCGCTCCTCCACGGGGAGGCGCCAGTCCTCATAGGGGTCGAGGGCGCCGTCTTTGCTCAGGTCCTTGAACGCGTAAACATAGCCGTCCTCTTCCACTTCGATGAGGTTGATGCCGTTGTCGATGCCGTAACTTAAGGTGGCTCCCCCGTTGGGATTGTAGACAACGTTAAAGCCGTCTTCTTCGTTGGGAACGACCACATAAGTGGTGTCCGGCTTCTCAGCTTCAGAAGCCGCAGCCGGAAGAGCGCAGGACATGACCATGCTCATACATATGACGATCGCTGCCAGTTTCTTCATAAGATACCTCCTTTTTTCTCTGCCATCCTGGCAGGCCAGGGGGGCCTGCCGGCGGCGTGTTATTAGGTGATATTATTTAAGCACAAAAAAACCCCTCTTGCAGAAGAGGGGGACAACTGGCTTAAATATGAGGACAACTGGCAGTTGGGGAGGGGCTGCGGGGCAGTTCCGGGTGCGCCATGTCTCCTATAAGCTCTTTATTTTACTCTTAACTACCGGTAGGTGCCAGGGGAGGGGGGCCGCTCAGAGTTGCGAAACCCGCGTCCCCCTCCCCTGCACCCCTCCCCCCAGGGGCACGCCAATTGGTTGTGAGGGTAAGATACTTTATAGAAAAAGGTTGTTTGTTAAGAGCACATTTAGGAAGCAAGCGCTATTCTCGGCTGACAAACGTATATAAGCGCCTTCTGCTTTAAAGGTCAAGTATTCGGTAACATACCGCATACCTTTCGGCAGCGATAAACAGGCCGGCATCGGGTATGGCATGGCCAGGGGGGCTTTAGGGCGGTTCTAGCGAAGACGA
>CAMNNO010000167.1 GCA_946545475.1 uncultured Blautia sp. | reverse complement strand
GAGGAATCCAGCCGCGAAGCGGCGATGAAGCCCGTCAGGGCGAGATTCCGAATGTTGGGAGCAGACCTTGCCGCTTGCGGCTGGGCCGTGAATAGTAACTGTTCCTGATCGCCCGGCGCACGGGCAGTATGCAGGCGGGCACAACGGAGAAGCCGTCAACCCCCATGCGTATAAATTCCTCTGTCAGGGAGGTGTCCGCCGCCAGCTCGCCGCAGATGTAGACCGGGCAGTTTTTTCTGTGGCCGGCCTCTATGGTCATGCGCACCATGCGCAGCACCGCCGGATGATGGACATTGTACTTGTTTTTGACCAGCAGGTTCTGGCGGTCCATGGCCAGGGCAAACTGGCTCAGGTCGTTGGTCCCGATGCTGAGGAAATCCGCATGGGAAGCGATCTCCTCCGCCATCATAACGGCAGCCGGGGTTTCGACCATATAGCCCTTTTTTATGTTTTCATAGGGGATGCCGTCTTTTTTCAGGTCATCCCTGGCTTTATCAAGGACCTCTTCAATGAGGGCGATCTCCTTAAGGGAAGTCACCATGGGGAACATGACGGCCGTCTGTCCGAACGCGCTGGCGCGCAGGATGGCCCGAAGCTGAGTGAGGAACAGTTCCTCATGGTCAAGAAGGTAGCGCACCCCCCGGTTTCCCATGAGAGGGTTGGCTTCCTCTGGAAAGTCCAGGTATTCCGCTTCTTTTTCCCCGCCAAGGTCCACAACTCTTATGATGCACAGCTTTCCCTTCATTTCCTGGAGCATTTCCCGGTATTCGTAAAACAGCTGGGATTCGCTTGGGCAGGCCTCCTTTCCCAGGAACTGGAACTCGCTCCGCAGAAGGCCGATGCCCGCTGCTCCATAGGCCAGGGCTCCGGCCACATCGGTCATGCTCCCGATATTTGCCCACACCCCCACGCGCCTCCCGTCCTTTGTGATGTCTTCCTTATCGCGCAGGGACAAGAGCTCGTGGCGGTTTTTCAGGTCTTCCTTCTGCCGCTCCTCATATTCCCGGGTCGTCTCCTTATCCGGGTCAAGAATGAGTTTTTCCCCATAGCCATCCACAATGGCCATCCTGCCGTCCCAATCCTCCCGCACGCCGATGTCAAACAGCGAGGGGACATCCATGGTCTTGGCGAGGATAGCCGTGTGAGAGATATCCGACCCCTGCCGGGTAACGACAGCCAATATCTTGTCCTTTTCAAGCTCGGCGATCTCCCGGGGCGTAAGCGTCTCGGAAACCAGGATGGCTTTCTCATCTCCCATCTTTATCCGGACCGGCATGGCCCCCAGGGCAGACAAAAGGCGCGCCGTGGCTTCCCGGACAGCCACAAGGCGCTTTACCATCACGGGATCGGAAAGCTTCTGAAAGGTGTAGAGCATCTCATCCCGGGTCAGCGTACAGGCATAGGAGGCGGTCACCTTCTGCTCTTCTATAAGCGAACGGACAGCCAGGGAATATGTTTTTCCATTTAAAAGATCGGCAATATGGCGGCTTTCCTCGTCCCTGCGGAGGCTGTCAAGAACCTGCATCCTGGCTTTGTCAAAAAGCTCCTGTTCCCGCTTGACATTTCCCGTTGCCAGCGTCCGCCCCTTGTAGCCCCGATGAAAATGATAAAAGATCCTTCCGATAGCTATTCCAGGAAATGTTGACCGTCCATTCAATATTTCCATTTCTTCTCCTCCCGCTATAAGAAAATGCCTGTCCATATCAGAGGCAGGCATTTTCCCGATCATGGCAGGGGCGCCCATCAGACATGACCGCCCGACAGCGGCCGGCGCCCCCGCTTTACCGCCCTGGCTCCCGTCCTTCCGGGCCGGCGGCGGCTTCTTTAGTCACATTTTTTAGTCACAGGCATCCTTAAAGGCCGTCCAGATGCGGCTGTAGGCTTCCTCGGCCTCAAGGCTGACATTCCTTATGATCTCACCGTGGATATCGCTGTCCGGAACCACCAGGTTTTCATCCACCAGGCTGTCGGCGGCCTTGTTGGTGTTATAATAGCCGATATAGTTGAAGCACTGGGCGGAGATCTCCGGACGGAGAATATAGTTGACAAAAGCGAAGGCGCCGTCCTTATTGGGGGCCATGGACGGGACAAACATGCCCATAATGCCAAAGCCCAGTCCTTCCTCTGGGTAAACTACCTTAAGCTCAGGGTTTTCCTGGAGGGCCGTGGTCACCTGGGACGTGTATAAGAAGGCCACGCTGGCTTCGCCGTTAAGCAAAGCGTTCTGCGTGTTGTCATCCTGGATCAGGCGGACGTTAGGGGCCAGGGCGATAAGCTTTTCGCCCGTCTCCTCGATGGAAGAGATATCCTCCTCATTCATGCTCTTGCCAAGGGCCAGGTTTGTGATGCCGGCAATGACCCGGTAATTGGCCGTCAGGGCCACGCTGTCCAGGAGGGAGGGATCCCACAGGTCATTATATCCTTTTATGTCAATGTCCACCAGGTCCGGATCGTAAACGATGAGGGGAATGCCCGCCCCGTAGGGCACGGTATAGAGGTTTTCCGGATCGTAAAACTGCCCCTGGTAGAGGGGATTGATGTTGCCGAAATTCGTCACCACATCCGTGTCGACGGGGGAAGCCAGGCCCTCGGCGACCACCTGCTCCAGGATATAGTCGTCCGCGATGACCACGTCATAGTCGCCGCCCTTCGCCATAGCCAGCTTTTCCAGCATGGTCTCGTTAAGGTCAAAGTTGGAATAGATGACCTTGATGCCGGTTTCGGCCGTAAAGCCGTCCAGGACCTCCTGGGGGAACATGCCCTCCCAGGTGTAGAGGACGATCTCACTTGGAGATGCGCTGACGCTTGCCGCGGAAAGCACCGTGGAAAGTGCCAGAGCAAGACCGATTGTTTTCAACATAGTTTTCTGCCTCATAAGTTTGTGTCCCTTCTTTAATTATGTTGTTTGGTTTTTGTTGTTTCATAAATCCTTACTGCGCTTTTACCTTGGTCCACAGCTCCGCGTAGTGCTGCTTGACTTTTGGCTCCTGATAGCCGAAGATCTCGTTCTTGTCGTTTTCGATCTGGGGCACATAGGAGGAAACGCCCTCATATGTGGTGTCCCGCATCTCCTCAAAAGCGCTCGCGACAGGGGAGGTGTAGCCGACCTCCTCGGAATTGGCCAGGGCGCTTTCCTCCGAGATCATGAAGTTGATGAACGCGTGGGCCAGGTCGACCTCATTGCAGTCGCGGGTGATGAGCATCGCGTCATACCAGACATTGGTTCCCTGGGCCGGGGTCAGGTAGTCGAGGTCCGGGTTCTCGCTGATGATGTAGGAGGCGTCGCCCGAGTAGACCACCGCGATGGCCTTGTTGCCGGAGATCATGTTGTCGATCACGTCGTCGCCGGCATAAATGGGGTTCATGCTGTCCCTCTGGGCGATAAGCCACTCATAGGCATTCTGGATCTCGTCCATATCCGTGGTGTTCATGGAATATCCGAGGGCCTTAAGGGCGATCATGAAGGAATCCCTCTCGGAATCGTACATGTAAAGCTGCCCTTTGTACTTTTCGTTGCGGAGCAGCTCCCAGCCGCCGGAAAGGTCCTCCTCGTCCACCACCGTCGTATCGTAAAGGATGCCCACGGTTCCCCAGAAGTACGGGCAGGAGTAGCGGTTGCCCGGGTCATAGCTCTTGTCCAGGACCTCCGGCAGCAGGTTTTCCCTGTTGGGGATCAGGTCCCAGTCAAGGGCCTGCACGTAATCTTCCTTTATGAGGCGCTCGATCATGTAGTCCGAGGGGATCAGGATATCGTAGGATTCCCCGCTGGCCAGCTTGGTGTACATCATCTCGTTCGACTCAAAGGTCTCGTAGACGACCGTGCAGCCGTATTCCTGCTCAAATTCTTCCAGGAGGGACAGGTCGATATATTCGCCGGCATTGTAAACCTTGAGCACATGGCTGCCCCGGGCAACGCTCCCGCACCGGACAAGGCCGACGCAGAGCAGCGCGGCCAGAATGCAGAGGAGGATCCTCTCCCGCTTTTTGTTTCCCTTATATCCCCTGGCCTTCATGATCGCCGGCGCCACGTTCATGGCGACCAGCACCAGGGTGATCACCAGGATGACCACGGTGGAGAGGGCGTTGATGGTGGGGTTGATGCGCTTGGTCATGTTGTAGACCACAATGGAGATATTTTTGACGCCGTTGCCCGACACAAAGTAGGAAATGACAAAGTCGTCAAAGGACATGGTGAACGCCAGCAGGGCCCCGGCGAAAATGCCCTCTTTTATCATGGGCACGATCACCTTGACAAGGGCTTCAAAGGGGGTGGCGCCAAGATCCATGGCCGCGTTGGCCAGGTTCGGGTCCAGGGACCTGACCTTGGGGTACACCGACGTGATGACGTAGGGCGTGCAGAAGGCAATGTGGGCCAGCAGCATGGTCACATAACCCTTTCGGAAGCCCGCCGAGGAGAATAGCAGCATAAGGCTGATGGCCGTCACGATCTCCGGATTCAGGATGGGGATCTCGTTGATGTTCAGGATGAGATCCCTTACCACCTTCCGGCTGCGGGAAAGACCGATGGCCGTTATGGTTCCCAGGATCGTTGAGATGACCGTAGCCAGGATGGCGACGGAGAGGGAAACATAGACCGCCTTGGAAACCTCCACGTTGTTGATGAGCTCCTGGTACCACCGGAGGCTGAAACCGCTGAGGTGGGTCAGGGACTTTGACGAGTTAAACGAAAAGATCATCGTGACCAGGATCGGCAGGTAAAAGAATGCCAGGCAGAGCACGACATAAAATCTTGAGAAAAAGCTCGTTTTTTTCTTATTGTTCATGTCCGCCCCTCCTTAATCGTCCTGGGAATCCATCTTCTTCATGAAGTGCATGAAGATGAGGATGATGACGGCCAGGATGAGCGAGATGGCCGCGCCGAAGTTCCAGTCGCCTACCGAGATAAACTGGGACTCGATCAGGTTGCCGATCAGCATATACTGCCCGCCGCCGAGGAGCTTGGGAATGACGAAGGTGGAGATGGACAGGAGAAATACCATCATGATGCCGTTCACCACCCCGGGCATGGACAGCTTCCATATGACCTTCCAGAAGGTCTGGAAGCGGTTGGCGCCAAGGTCATAGGCCGCCTCGATGAGGGAGTGGTCCATCTTGGAGAGCGACGTATAAATGGGGATCACCATAAAGGGCATAAAGTTGCAGACAAGGCCCAGGATGACCGAGAAATCCGTGTACATCATAGTCACCGGGTCGATGCCGAGGAGCCCGAGGAGCTGGTTTATGATGCCGTTGTCGGACAGAAGGTTCATCCAGGCGTAGGTGCGCAGCAGCATGTTGATCCATTCCGGGATCGTCACCAGAAGGATGAGGAGCCCCTGGACCCTCTCCGGGCTCCGGGAAATGATGAAGGCCAGAGGGTAGCCCGCCGCAAGGCAGATGACCGTGGTCACAAGCCCCAGCCGGAAGGATTTCAGGATAACATTGACATACGTTGCCTCCGCGAACTTGCGGAAGTTGTCAAAGGTAAAGGAGAGGGTCAGCACCTCGTTCCCTTCCTCGGTAAAGGCATAGAGCGCAATGAGGATGAGGGGGATCACGATGAGAACGGCTGCCCAGATGATATAGGGTTTGAGCAAATGCTTATACTGTTTCATCAATATGTCCCCATCTTCCACATCACATGGATGTCTTCCGGGCCGAGCTTAAGGCCGACCTTGCGGCCAACCTCGGCATAATCGGTGGTATGCACCGTATAGGTGCGGTTTTCCGTCTCGATGAGTATCTCGTAGTGGACGCCCTTGAAGGTGATGTTGCGGACCGTGCCGGTTATCTTTGCCTCCTCGGGGGATACGATATCCAGGTCCTCCGGGCGGAGGACCACCTCGATGGGCTCATTTTCCGGGAAGCCCTTATCCACGCACTCAAAGCGGTTGCCGTCAAACTCCACCAGGAAATCCTTTATCATGGTTCCCTCGATGATGTTGGACTCGCCGATAAAGCTGGCCACAAACCGGTTTTCCGGCTCGTTGTAGATGTCCGTCGGCGTGCCGATCTGCTGGATCTCGCCGTTGTTCATGACCACCACCGTGTCCGACATGGACAGGGCTTCCTCCTGGTCATGGGTGACATAGATAAAGGTAATGCCCACCTCCCGCTGGATTTTTTTCAGCTCCACCTGCATGGCCTTGCGGATCTTGGCATCCAGGGCGCCCAGGGGCTCGTCGAGGAGCAGCACCTTCGGCTCGTTGACCAGGGCGCGGGCGATAGCCACGCGCTGCTGCTGGCCGCCGGAAAGCAGGGTGACATCCCGGTTTTCAAAGCCGGAAAGGCCCACCATTTTAAGCATCCTCTCCACCTTCTGGGCTATGACGGATTTATCCATCTTCTTAAGGTTCAGGCCGAAAGCGATGTTCTCCGCCACGTTCAGGTGGGGAAAGAGGGCATATTTCTGAAAGACCGTGTTGACCTCCCGCTTATAGGGCGGGAGCTTTGAGATCTCGATGCCGTTAAAGAGCACCTGGCCGCTGCTGGGCTCCTCGAATCCGGCGATGATGCGGAGCGTCGTCGTTTTTCCGCAGCCGGAGGGCCCCAGGAGGGTCAGAAATTCATTTTCATAGATATCCAGGTTAATTCCCCGGAGGACCTGCTGGTCGTCAAAATTCTTTGTCAGGTCCACCAGTTCGATCAGCTTGTTTTTCATCCGTTATCTCTCCTGCCAAGTCGAAACCTTTTAATAAGGGAATAAAGGGCAAGGGCGAGAACCGTCACCGCCAGCATGATGGTGCACAGGGCATTGATCTCGGGTGTGACGCCGGTTTTTATCTGTGTATAGACCTTGAGGGGCAGGGTGGAAACCCTTGGGCCGTTGATAAAAATGCTGATGACCACGTCGTCCATGGACATGGCAAAGGCCAGAAGGGAGCCCGAGGCCACAGCCGGCATGCAAAGCGGCAGGGTGATGTCCCACAGAGCCCGAAACGGGGTGGCGCCAAGGTCCCTGGCGGCTTCCTCGAGCGCGGGGTCCATGCCCACCAGCCTGGCCTTTACCTCCATCAGGATGTAGGGCACGCAGAAGACCGTATGCCCGATGAGAAGCGTCAGCATTCCGAAGGGGAGGCCCATCCAGTTGAAAAAGGCCATGAGCACCATGCCCAGGATGATCTCCGGCGTCATAAGCGGGAGGATGGAGATGTATTCCAGCACTCCCCTGGACCTCCAGTGGATCTTGCTCAGCCCCACGGCACCCAGCGTTCCTATAACAGCCGAGACCAGGCAGCTTAAAACGGCCAGGATCAGGCTGTTTTGCAGGGCTTCCATCATGGCCGCGTTGTGGAAGAGCTTTTCATACCAGACCGTGGAAAAGCCGGTGAATGACGCGGTCAGCTTGGATTCGTTAAAGGAATAGGCAACCACCATGCCAATCGGCAGATACATCAGTAAAAACATCAGCGCGATGTAAACGCGCTGCGCCCTTGTATTTTTCTTCATACCGGCCAGCCCGGCTCGCCCTGTTCGCCTTCCCGGCCAGAATCGCGGCCGCTGGGAAGAGGTGGAAGCGTTTTTTGCCTTGTGCTCACTTTTTCCGGTCAATTAAAGTCCCTCCAGCTCTTTTCTGTTCGTTATACTCGCGAACGAATTTATACTCGCGAACGAATTTAACTGCCAATTGCAGTT
>CAMNNO010000166.1 GCA_946545475.1 uncultured Blautia sp. | reverse complement strand
CCCATAAACACAGCAACGCCTCTGACCACTTCGGCCGGAGGCGTTTTCTCTTGTTTCTGGTTTTTTCAGATGTCTGGATTATAGAAAAGCCATGCGGACCCGTCAACCGTTTAGGGGCATTGCCGTAAGATTTCCGGGATATTCGTAGAAAAACGGGGGCGGGAGAAGAAAAATACAGATTTATTTTTTGCCTGTGCTATGCTGCTTAGGAGAGCCGGGCAGCATAGCACAGGCCTCAAAATGGCCCATACGGCCAGAAGGCTGCCCGGCGCCCGGACGGCACGAACGAAGACATCATCATAAGAAAGGAAAGCAAATATGAAAAAACGGATATTTCTTCTTCTGGCAGCAGGCTTACTGGTTTCCATGGCAGTATATGGCGGGGAGGATGCCGTGCCCGAGGTGAAAGAATGGACCCGCCAGGGCGCGTTTGAGGATAAAAACGGCAGTTATCTGCTCATTACACTCTCCGATACGGAAGGCTATGAGGGCTGGGGCGTGACATTCATGCAGGGCGACCAGATGGCGGGATGGATCATAGGGCAGGAAGGAGACGTGCTGCACGGAAACCTGAATGGCTGGGATGAGAGTGAAGCCCCCTTTGTCGTCACCATTGCCGAGGAGGGAGAAGACGGCGTTACGCTCACTGTCGAGGGCGGCGAGACGTATCATTTTGTGCCGATGGATATTCCCGAGGCCACGATCTTTGTTTCCATCAACACCGAAGGCATGGGCAGCATTGCCTACGCCGAGGGCGGGGAGGCGCCGGATGTGGACCCTGAGTATCCGTTCCAGTCCGCCCAGGTCAATCTGGCCGAGCCTGCCGTCCACACGATCGCAGCCTGGCCGGCTGCGGGCAGCCGGTTCGTGAAGTGGACAAAGAACGGCGAGGACTTCTCAGACCTTCCGCAAGTCACGCTTCTCCTGGACGAGAGCGCGGATTATGTCGCCGTTTTTGAAGATGACCCGGAATATGCCGGAGAAGGAAACGTTGGCATCGCCAATCCCTGGCGCAGCCTGACAGAGGACGAGGCCAAGGCGCTTTGCCCGGAATCCTTTAGCGCGCCGGAAGGCGCCGAAAAGGCCGAGTGGAGCATCCTGGAAGCCATAGCCGACCCATCCGGCACGCCCGGGGCGCTCATCCAGCTGTCCTTTGACCTGGACGGGAGGCATTTCACGGCCAGGGAGCAGGTAACAGCCGACCCCGAAGCCGACCAGTCCGGCATGTATTATGAGTGGACAGCCCAGAGCGAGGAGCCCCTTAGCCAGTGGGACGGCATCACCTGCCATGTCAGCCGCTGGGAGGGTGAGAGCGCCTATGCGGAGCTTGCGGCCTGGTACGATGATGAGACCGGCATTTCCTATTCCTTAAGCACGGCTGCTGACGACCTTGACGGCTTCGACATTCTGGCCGTCATAGAGGCTATGAGGTGAAATGGGGACAGCTTTTGTCCGCACAGAGGCGGATATTCTATCGCCTGGCCTGGAATGGCAGGCAAAGGTGGCATTTCCGGACTGGAAGGGCCATACCGATACCACGCTGGCCATGAACAGCATGTACAGCTTCTTCGGCTATCACGGCCAGGGCGCCATCTATCTAAAAAGCGAGGAGGCGCTTACCGGCTTTCGCCTGTATGTCAATGGTATCCGGATAGACACATCGGCTGTCGGCAAAGGCGGGAGCTTCTCTGTGGACATTTCATCTCTTTCCAGGGACGGGGAAAACACCATCCAGGTTTCCCATATCGTGCCGTCCGGCCTTGAAAAAGCGGTTACGGTATTCATTCCCTACCCTAAGATCCTTCCCGGGAAAGCGGCCAGGGCGGGCATTTCGCCAAAGGCCCTGGACATGATCTCGCGCATTATCGAAGCGGATATCAGACACGGCTTTCCAAGTGCCCAGCTGTCCGTCATCCGGAACGGCAGGCTGGTTTATGAAAATGCCTGGGGCAGGTTAAATGCCTATCTCCCGGACGGCCGCGAAAATACGGACAGCCCGGAAGCGACAACAGAAACCCTTTACGACCTGGCGTCCGTGACCAAAATGTTCTCGGTCAATTATGCCCTGCAAAAGCTCGTCACCGATGGGAAAGCGGATCTGGATTCTCCCATCAGGGATTTTTTGGGAGAAGAGTTCGCAACAGCCACAAAGGCTCCCGCGCCTGGCAAAGATAGCGCCCTTTTTGGGCTCGATGTCATTAAAGCCTGGAAAGACAGGCTTACCATCCGGGATCTTCTCCGGCACCAGGGCGGCTTTCCGGCCGATGCCAAATATCCGGCCCCGTATCTGTATCAGCCCGGCCTGCCCGCGGGAGAACTCTTCCGGAAAAATCCCTTCTATGCCGGGAATAGCGCGGACGAGGCAGCAAAGCGGTCGACCATACAGGCGATCTGTGAAACGCCTCTCGAATATGAGCCGGGAACAAAAACGCTCTACTCCGACCTGGATTACATGATTTTGGGGCTCGTGGTGGAAAAGATTAGCGGGGAGGATCTTAACACCTGGCTTAAGAAGACCTTCTGGGAGCCCATGGGGCTTAAACGCATCAGCTATACTCCCCTGCAGGAGGGCTTTGCGGCCGAAGACTGCGCCGCCACGGAGCTAAACGGCAATACCCGGGACAAGCTTCTGTCCTTCCCGGGCTACCGGACATACACCCTGCAGGGCGAGGTGCATGATGAAAAGGCCTATTACAGCATGGGGGGCGTTTCCGGCCACGCGGGCCTTTTTGCGAACGCTTCCGACCTGGCCGTCCTCGCCTCGGCCATGCTCTGTGGAGGATACGGCAGCCACCGTTTCTTCTCCCGCAGCGTACTGGACCAGTTTACCGCCCCCAAACAGGAAAATGCCGCAAACTGGGGCCTTGGCTGGTGGCGCCAGGGGGATGGGCAGAGAGCCTGGTATTTCGGCACCCAGGCCTCCGCTGCGGCCTTCGGCCACCAGGGCTGGACGGGTACCCTGGTCATGATCGACCCGGAAAGACAGCTCGTGGTCGTCTACCTGACCAACCGGATCAACTCCCCGCTCACCGATGCGGCCAAAGATCCCGATATGTTTAACGGAAACTGGTACACGGCCGGCACCTTGGGCTTTGTGCCCCAGATCCTTTCCATAGGCATGGACACGGACGCCGACATCTCTGCCCAGCTTCTGGACCTGGCCGCGGACATGGCAATGGAAAGCCTGAAGCTTATCCCGGAGAATGTCCCGCTCTCCGATACGCACCCCTCCGTCCGGAATGCCATAAGCAAACGTGAAGTGTTCGAAAGCCTGGCACAAGAAGCGATGCGGGGAGAAATTGAAGCTGCGGATGCCGCCTATATCGCGTCCCTGAAAGAAAGCGTCAGGGCCTCTTACAAGAAGAAGCACTTTGCGACCTGCGACAACTCATGATCCAATGATCCGCTTTGCGGATGCTGACACAAAGAAGTCCCCCGCCTATGCCTTGCCGGCTTAGAGGCGGGGGACTTCTTTTGGTTTGCTGGGCCGGTCCGGCACGGAGCCATAGACTTTTATCTCAGTGAGGGCAGAGTCTCTCACTGAGATAAACGCTCCGCGAGGATGCGCACGCGCGCTATAAGGTAATTGCTGCCTGGCGTCAGCAGCACAATCTACCTCGGCATGATTTCCAGAGATATACTATAGCAGTGCTCAAAAATGCCAATAAAGCTGAGCGGGAAGAACCATCTCCCTTTCTTTGCATTTTCCTCTTGACAAAAAGATATTAAAATGATATCATATGAATATCAAAACAAATAACCCTATTATTCTATACTCGCGAGCACAATAACATTAAAGTATAAAAGGAGGCGCTTATCATGAAAGAAAAGATCCTGTCGACAAAGAAAAACGGCATGCTGGTGCTCCTTGGGATTCTCGGCCTGTACGTGCTGGCAACCCTGTATCTCATTTTTGGCTATTTTGTCATCTCACCGTCCTTCTGGATGTCGGCGTTGCCGGTGCCGGGCTTTATCATTATCGGCCTCGCCTGGATCCCGCTGTGCGGCCTGAAGGTCGTCGGGCCGCAGGAGGCCCTGGTGCTGACGCTCTTCGGCAAATATATAGGAACGCTGAGGGAGCCCGGCTTCTATTATGTCAACCCCTTCTGCACGGCCGTCAATCCGGCAGCCAAAACCCGCCTGGGCCAGAGCGGTGACGTAGACGGAGGCAAAGGCGCCGTCGTCGTCAACGAGGTCTATGTCCCCGGAGGAAAAAAGATCTCCCTCAAGGTCATGACCTTAAGCAACGCCCGGCAGAAGATCAACGATTGCCTGGGCAATCCCGTGGAGATCGGCATCGCCGTCATGTGGCGCGTGGTGGACACGGCCCAGGCGGTCTTCAACGTGGACAACTATAAAGAATATCTTTCCCTCCAATGTGACAGCGCCCTCCGGGACATCGTGCGCATGTATCCCTATGATGTGGCTCCCAACGTTGACACCACCGGGGACGGGCAGGCGGATGACGGGTCGCTTCGAGGCTCCAGCGAGGAGGTGGTCCGCCGCATCCGCGAGAAGCTGCAGAGCAAGGTTTCCGACGCCGGCCTTGAGATCCTCGACACCCGCATCACCTATCTGGCCTACGCACCGGAAATCGCGGCCGTCATGCTCCAGCGCCAGCAGGCCTCTGCCATCATCGATGCCAGAAAGATGATCGTGGACGGCGCGGTCGGCATGGTGGAAATGGCCTTAGAGCGCCTTAACGAGAACCAGGTCGTCGACCTGGATGAAGAGAGAAAGGCCGCGATGGTGTCAAACCTCCTTGTCGTCCTCTGCGGCAACCACGACGCGCAGCCGGTGGTCAATTCCGGCTCCCTGTACTGATATGGCCGAGAAAAAGCAGATACCGCTCCGGCTGAGTGAAAAACTCTACCAGGCCATCGCCGCCTGGGCGGAGGAGGACTTCCGCTCGGTGAACGGCCAGATCGAGTATCTTCTGACAGAATGCGTCCGCCAGCACAGAAAAGACGGAAAATATGTCGGGCAGGAGATCGATAAGCCGCTGGACATGGTATTCGAGAAGAAACCGAACGAATAGAAAAAATGCTAGAGACAGAAAGGAGGCTGTGACCATGTGCGATAAGGATGAAGCTCTGTCAATCCTAAGTGAAGTCTACGAACGCTGTTCGCCGGTCCTGCCGATCAGCGACGCATACCTGTATGGCTCCTATGCCCGTGGGGACTATCGTCCGTACTCCGATGTAGACATCATGCTCATTTCAACGCTTCCTGAGCAGGAGATCAGAGCGAGGAATATGCAGATATCTTCTATTGTAGGGGATATGTGCATCGACCATGATGTGACCATTTCCGTGAGCGTTCGATCTAAGGATCAATTTAAGCCACAATCTCTACCTTACCACAGAAACATTGTAGCGGAAGGAATCCGATATAGCACAGGAGGCGCCGGTGCATGACCATCGAAGAGAGACGCAATCTATCGAAAGCGCGATTTGACCGTGCCCGCGATTGTCTTCATACGGCGAAGATCAATCGTGAATACAACGACTATCGTGCCGCTGCCAATCGCTCCTACTATGCGGTATTCCATTCGATGCGGGCTGTTCTTGCGTTGGAGGAAGTGGATATGAGTAAGCACAGCGGCGTCATGGCTGAGTTCAGAAGACGCTATCTGAAGACTGAAATTCTCGACAGAAAGCTTTCCGCAATCATCACGCAGGCATTTGAAGTCCGCAATGCCAGCGATTACGATGACTTTTATATCGTGGCAAAGGAGGATGTCGATCTTCAAATTGAAAATGCTATCCATTTCATGTGTGCTATTGGCGCATATCTGGCTGGGCAAGGCGTTGCGGTTTCGTTTGGAGATATGGAAGGAGCCGAAGCATAATGGGGAAGAGGAAAAGGGGATGGTTCTTTTTTCTTATGAATCACAAGAAAAAGAACCATCCCCTTTTCCTCTTTTCTTCGCCCCTTAGATCCCCATGATCTCGGCCGCGTTTTCCGGGCCGTATGTGATCATGTGCTGCGCGATTTCATCCAGCAGTTCCCTGTTCGAGATGTTGCCGGTGTGGCCCTTGCCGAAGAAATGTACGCTGTAGCCTTCATAGGCGGGCTCGGCATTTTCCAGGAAATCTTCTACCAGGTACTGGGAAAGGTTCAGGTAGTAGTTATCCATCTCGCCGCCGCGGAGGTGGAGCTTGCCGATCAGGTTTTCGCTGAGCGTATCCCAGTTGTTTTGCAGATAGTAGTTCAGGTCGAAATGCTCCTGCCAGTAGGCGACGGTATCCTTGTTGATATCGCCGGTGATCGGGTCCCAGACGCGCTGCGGGTAGCCATCCTCGCCCACGGGCCCGTAAACCGCTTCCCAGCCGGACCAGCAGCCGCCGGAATAGCAGCTCTTGCCGCCCATGGCCACTTCCCAGTGGTTTTCCTGCGGGATCGTCCACTGGATATTGCCCTTTGTGTCGCGGCAGGAGGGACGCTCGGTCACAGCCCAGCCTTCTTTAATGTAGAAGCCGTTGTCGTCATTATAGAGGTCTACAATCTGGTAAGCGTGGAAGTCCATGCCGTCGGGGCACATGACCCAGGTGCCGCCGAATACCTCCGGGTAGAACAACTGCAGGGCCATGGATTCCCAGCCGCCATTGGAGCCGCCGGCCAGCATGCGCGCCCAGGATTCGCTGATCGCGTGGTAGGTCTCTTCCATATAGGGGATGACTTCATTTATGTAAGCGTCTCCGCAGGGACCCATGTTCGCCGAGTTGACCCAGTACATATTGTCGTAATACATGTTGGCGTCGCGGGTCGTCATAATGATGATCTCCGGGGCCTCGCCGCTGTCCCACCATTCCGTAAACTCTTTATTGCGGCCATAGCTCATGGGCGCGCCGCTGCCCGTCCAGTGGCCCTGGTAATAGAGCACCGGGTATTCCTTTTCCGGATCATAATTTACCGGCAGGAGAATATTCAGGCCGATGTAGGTGTCTGTTCCCCAGAAATCGGAGAGGACATCGCTCCGGATCTTGTCGAACACGACGCAGTCGTACTGGCTCACGGGATTGCCCTGCTGGTCTACCTGGCCTTCCTGCAGCTCATAGCCCAGCTCGATCTGGTGGTCCAGGGTCAAGGTGATCTCGCAGTCCTCGCCGATCCTGGCCATCTGGTTGTCGCTGTACAGGTTGTAGGGGTTGCGGGTGGGATTCGCGCCGCCGCCGTGGTCGGCCATTCCCCAGATGGAAACACCATCGCTGCGGTCATACTTTGTGTAGACGGCAAAGAGTGCCTGCACCGCATACTCACCTTCCGGGATCTCCCCAAGCTGGTAAGGATAACCATAAGCTTCCTCGTCGTCTTCCGTGATCGTGATCACATCCCCCGCATGCAGGCCATATATCGTCTTGCCGACGACTTCGCAGCCAGTCACGTCCAGGTTGTAGAAAACGTTGTCGCCTTCCTCCGGCATTTCGGTATCCACGCAGAAAAGAACGCGCCCGTTCAGCTCGCCCTCGAAATCCGAAGGAACCGTTACCGACACGGTCGTCCCCGCCGCCTGCACCGTCACACCCCCCGCCAGGACTCCCCCGGCCAGAAGACATGTCAATAGGATCTTTGTGCTTTTCTTCATAAATATACTCCTTTCGATTATTGTAGGCGGAAACCCACTGCCCTTGGGCGGTGGGAGGAGCCTTGTAACTTG
>CAMNNO010000165.1 GCA_946545475.1 uncultured Blautia sp. | reverse complement strand
GAAACATAGCGCACCCAAACCCTACCGGCAGGTAAGCGTAAAATAAAAAAGACAACAAGAAACATAGCGCATCCAAACCCTACCGGCAGGTAAACATAAAATAAAAAAGCAACAAGAAACATAGCGCACCAAAACCCTACCGGCAGGTAAATATAACCCAGAATGAACTACAAAGAACTGAAAGTTCACATTCCTATTAAAGAATTTGGAGGTTGTTAATTAATGCTTGTACAAATATCTATTTTTGCTGAGAATAACCGCGGCGCCATGCAGAGGATCACAGGTATCCTGGCTAAAGAAGGCATCAATATCTTAGGCTCCGTTACCAACGACAGCGCCGAATATGGCATTGTCCGCATGGTGGTCTCGGACCCGGAGCGTGCTAAGGAAAAGTTCCAGGAGGCGGGCTACATCTGCCGGACAACGGATGTCTTAGCCGTCGAGATCTCAGACCAGCCGGGCTCCCTGGACTATCTGCTCCGGGCCCTCTCAGACAGCAACGTGAGCATAAATTACCTCTACCTCTCCTTCGCCCGCGAGAGAAGCACGCCCATCATGATCCTCCAGACCGACGACATCCTGGAAGTGGAGGAATGCCTGAAAGGCAAGGGATTTGCGGTGCTTTAAAAATGCTGTTCCCCTCGGCGGTTCTGCGCACAATAAGAAAGCGGCATAGCTTACAGAAATGTAAGTTATGCCGCCTTTTCTTATGGCAGGGGCGCCAATCGGAAATAGTCACCTGACGGTGACCGGCAGGAGAAAGATCCTCCTTCTGCTTGATTTTCGGAAGACTGACATTCTGGTAAAAATGCGGGTGAATGCGCTGTAAATTCTCCTGTATATGAAGAAAAATCTTGCGTTTAGTATATGCTTCGATTATAATAATAACTCACATTGGAAGTCCTTAATGTGAAAACCTATGTGGGCAAATGATGAGAGGTGTGAAATGGCAGTCAGCTATAAGAAGCTTTGGAAGCTCTTGATCGATAAAAATATGAAGAAGAAGGATCTGCAGCTTGAGGCCGGGATCAGCTGGGCTTCTGTAACTAAGATGTCCAAAGGTGAAAATGTGAGCATGGATGTGCTTTTGAAGGTATGTAAAGCCCTGGATTGCAACATTGGCGATATCGTTGATGCTGTATCTGATGCGGCGGAGGCCTGATTATGGATTATAATTTTACGTTAGACATGTCTGGCCAGCAGAAGGAACTAATAGAACGCATTCATCAGTATTCTGACAGGATCGCGGAATACAGGCATACGGCGTATAACGAGACGGAAGTCAGGGTGGATTTTGTAAACCCATTATTCAAGGCGCTTGGCTGGGATATGGATAATGCAGCGGGCCTGCCTCAGCATTTGAGGGAAGTTACTCATGAAGCAACCGTGCTGGTTGAGGAGAACGGCAGGCAGAGGACAAAGAAACCAGATTATTCATTCCGGATCGGCACGGAGGTGCTTTTTTACCTGGAAACCAAGAAGCCGTCGGTTGACATTTCAACAGATAATGCCCCGGCCTTCCAGCTGCGCAGGTATGGATGGAGCGGGAATCTTAAAATTTCGGTCCTCACGAATTTTACAGATCTGTATATTTATGACTGTTCTGTTCGGCCGGTCGAAACCGATGACATCAACGTAGCTCTGATCGCGCACTATAATTATACGGAATATGAAGAGAAGTTTACCGAGATTTACAGCCTTCTCTCGAAGCAGGCGGTACTATCAGGCTCCTTTGCCGCACAATTTGAAAATATCCGCGGCGCATTCCGGCATGAGCCTTTTGACGAGTATTTTCTGAAACAGATAAAAGAATGGCGCGGAATGCTTGGAATAGATATTCTGCAGCACAATCCGGAGCTCGATGAAGAAACCTTGAATATTTGTACGCAAAGGATCCTGAACAGGATTATCTTTCTGCGGATATGCGAAGATCGCAGTTTTGAGCAATATGAAACTTTGAAGCAGATCCGAACATATGAAGAACTGCGCAGGCTGTTTATTGCAGCAGACAGAAAATATGATTCAGGATTGTTCGAGATGTTGGATGAAGACCGGATAACGGTCTCTGACGAGTCCTTACTGACTATTTTCCGGAATCTGTACTATCCCAATAATTCTTATGAATTCAGTGCGGTCGATCCATACATCATTGGACAGATATACGAGCTGTTTCTGGATGAAAAGCTCATTGTTGCTGAGGACGGAACCGTAACGGAACAGTCGAAACCAGAAGCGGTGGACTCGCAGGGAGCGGTAAATACCCCGAAAAACGTAGCTGATATTATTGTCGAGCAAACCTTGTCTGCACTGTATGAGGGAAAAACGCCTGATGATGCGCGAGATATCAGGGTGGCAGATATTTGCTGTGGGTCCGGTAATTTCCTGCTGTCAGCATATGAATACATTATTAATTATCATATTGAATGGCTTACAGCTAATGATAGAGATGCCGCACTCAGGGACGGACGTTTGAGCATAGTTCCAGGCGGAGATACTTATCGTCTTTCATATGCCATGCGAAGGGACATCCTGATTCACAATATCTGGGGCGTGGATATAGATCCTCTTGCGGTGGAAGTAGCAAAGTTCAGCTTATTCTTGAAATTACTGGAAAACACCAGCATGGAAGAAATAGATGCCTGTATCAGGAGTGCTAATGAATGTGTTCTCCCTAAAATGGACGATAACATCCGCAATGGAAACAGCCTGGTCGGAACATCATACGCACAGTATGATCCTGAAATCTATGACAGGGAAAATGACTTGGAACAGATTCGCATGTTCGACTGGGAGGCGGAATTCGGATCGGATGGATTTGATGCCATTGTCGGAAATCCACCCTATGTCCGTGTCCAAAACATGGTGAGATATTCTCCGAAAGAATACGGATTCTACAAAAGTGATTTCTCCGGATTTGAAACGGCAGGAGCAGAATTTTTGGACAAATATTATCTGTTTATTGAACAGGCATGGAATCTTTTGAAAGACAGTGGTGTCATAGGATATATTGTGCCGCACAAGTTTATGAATACTCAAGCGGGGGAGGTCTTGCGCCATTTCCTTTCCTCACGCGCCGGAATCCGAAAGATTATCCACCTCGGGACACATCAGGCGTTTCGGAACAGAAGCACTTATACCTGTATACTGGTTCTGGGAAAGTCTGCACAGGCATCTTACGAAATTGCTTTTGTTCAGGATTGGAATAAGTTCCTCTTTGAACATACCGCAAAATATGATACCTATGCTGCCGCAACGCTCGGAGATGCTCCCTGGACATTTATTCCCGGACAGATCAATGAAAGGCTAACTCTCCTGAATGAGTGCTGCAGCCCGCTTGCCGATCTTGCCCGGATCTTTGTCGGAGTGCAGACGAGCAATGATAAGGTGTATATTGTGACTGCAGATCGGGAGGATGACGATTATGTTTATTTTCGCGATAAAACCGGAACCGAAAGAAAAGCGGAAAAAGGCATATTGCGAAAGAGCATCTATGATGCCCGCTTGAAGAAATACCAGGCTATAGAGCCAAACAGCTATATCATTTTCCCGTATCGAAATGAGAATGGAAAACCGGTGCTGTTCGATCCTTCAACCATGCAGGCAGAGTATCCATGTGCATGGGAATATCTTAATGCATTTAAGGAAGAACTGGATCGGCGAAATATGTCGCCGCCAAGAACAGCCGAGAACTGGTATGCGTATGGGCGAAGCCAGAGCCTTGCCCGGTTTATCGAGAAGGAGCACCTGATCTGGCCGGTGCTATCCCTCGATTCCAATTATGTTTACGACGATGACCGGATCGTGTTTACCGGCGGCGGAAATGGGCCTTACTATGGAATAGAAATGAAGGATGATACACAGGAATCTATATTCTACGTTCAGGCATTGCTGAACCATTGGCTGATGGAACTGCTTGTCCGAAAGAGCGCCAGTACCTTTAGAGGCGGCTATTATTCACACGGAAAACAATTTGTGGCAAAACTCCCCATTTATCGCATTGATTTTGAAAATGATGCTCAGAAACAGGTCCACGATAATATTGTCATGAAGGTGCACCAGATGGAATCTTTGAATCAACGGATGGATGAAGCCAAAAATGCTGCGGCTAAGAAAGTATTTCAGCGGGCGGCAGAAGCCGTGCAGCGAGAGCTATCGGCACTCATTGACAAACTGTATGGGGTTGAGGGATTACAGGTGGCAAACGCAAATGAAAGCAATTGATGGGTATGACAAACTGCGTGGAGGATACTACACGCCTGAAGCTATTGCGGATTTTATTATAGATTGGGCTGTTCAGTCTTCTATAGGTGCTGTTTTAGAGCCAAGCTGTGGAGATGGCAGTTTCCTTTCAGCCATTCAGAGAAAAGAAAGAAATGCCAATATCTCCATTGGCCATGTTACCGGTGTGGAGCTTGATGTGGTGGAAGCTCAAAAAGCATCTGCTTATGGCTATAAAATCGTAACTGGGGATTTTTTTACGTACTATAAGGATGCCATAGAGGGAAGCTGTGTCTACGATGTTATTGTCGGAAATCCTCCCTTTATTCGTTACCAGAATTTTGACGAGCGGTACAGGGCAATGGCCTTTGACCTGATGAAAAAGCATGGTTTCCACCCAAACCGGCTTACCAATATCTGGTTACCATTTCTTTTACTATCGTGTGAAGCGCTAAGTGAAAATGGAAAAATTGGCATGGTCATTCCGGCAGAACTTTTTCAGGTTGATTATGCTGCGGAAGCCAGAAATTATCTGAGTTCCCACTTTGACCAGCTGACGTTGGTCACTTTTAAAAAACTGGTATTCGATGATATACAGCAGGAGGTTGTCCTTTTGCTGGGAGAGAAGACATCTGAAAAAAAAGGGATCCGTGTTGTTGAGATTGAAGACCTGGCTGAACTGAACAAATATGGTTTGGCATGCCTTGACAAGGCGGAAACAAAAGAGCTGGATCACGGCAGTGACAAATGGGTGAAGTATTATCTGACCAATGAAGAGCTGCAGCTTCTGCGGAAAATGAATGAGGATTCCCGTATTTCTAATGTTACTGAGCTGTATGAGATCAATGTTGGGCTCGTAAGCGGTGAGAATGACTTCTTTTTATGTGACTGGGAAAATGTTATGTTGCGTGGCTTGCAGAATGACGTGAAACCGATCATCAGCCGCGCGGAACAGGTTAAAGGGGTCTGCTTGTCAGCAGAAGAATACGCTGGGCTTAGAGAAAAAGGAAAAAAAGTATCTATATTCATGCCGGAAGACCGGCCTTTGGAGGAATTGAGCCAGGGTGCGCGGGACTATATCTCCTGGGGGGAAAGTAAAGGATATGACAAGAATTATAAATGCCGGATACGGAAGCGGTGGTACAGAGTGCCTGCATCGTGGACTGCGGACGCATTTCTGATCCGTCAGGCTAACTTGTATCCCAAGATGATCCTGAATCCCATCGGTGCGCTTGTCACGGACACACTGCATAAAGTACGCTTCCTTGATGGTGTTGACGGCAGCAGTGTTGCCGCTGCGTTCCTGAATACATATACTCTTGCGCTGAGTGAAACGTTGGGACGGAGCTATGGCGGCGGTGTGCTGACATTTGAGCCCGGCGAAATGCGAAGGATGCGTATTCCGATGAAAGGGGCCGAGAAGCTGGATATTCAGAAGATCGATCAGCTTCAGCGAGAAGGTAAATATGCCGATATCCTTACCTACACGGATCAAGTGCTTCTCTATGATGGACTGGCTATGGGAAAGTGCGAGGTTGATCTGCTTCATTCTATATGGGACAAAATGAGGGACAGGCGCTTGTCCAGAAAAAACGCTTCCCGAGCATAATCCTGACCGCATCAAAAGAGTAATCTGATGATGCGGTTTTTCCTTTTGGGGCTTTTTTTGTCGAACTCTTTTTCTTGCCATCAGGGGGATGTGTCTAGTATAATGGGAGGGCAGATATGATGATTTCGCAAAATTCAGGGCACCTTGAGATATTCACGGAAAGGAGCATTTTCAATGTCCGATATATCCATGAATATCGACCGGCTGCTGCCTGTATCGGAGGATCTTGTCCAGGCAGGAGCCAGGATATGCGCATCGGCGCAGGAGGCGGCGGAGCGCGGGGCCGCTCTTTCGAAGGCTTTCTCCCACGGGGAGGCTCTTAAAGGGCAGATCCTTGCCCTTTCCAGGGCGATAGACAGCCTGGGAAAGAAAACGGCGTCGCTGGGGGAAGTCATGCGCTCCTGTGCCTCATGCTACCGGCGGGAAGAAGAGAAGCTGTGCCATAGCCGGTCCTCGGGCACGCCCGGACGCTTGCGGGGAGAGGGCTTTGCCGAAGAGGCGCCCATGCCGGGAAGCGTGTCCGCGTTGCCGGGAGCCGCCATTTCAGGAAGTGTCGCGGCGCTATCCGGTGCGCGAGGCACTTCCTCTGCGATGCGTTTCCGAAAAAAGACCGTGCATATGACAGATACACTCCAGGCGGAAATACGGGAAGGAAAGACCACCGTTTCCGTAAAGGAGAAGACCAATACCTCCCCCAGCGCTTTTGTGGGGGAAGGAAAAAGCGCCAGCGTCGTCAAAGAATATGAAAACATAGATATCATCACGCCCGTTGGCACCGTGGAAGCCACCATCGGCCGGGCGGAGGCGGAAGCCTCCTATAAGGCCGGCCTGTACCGTGTGGGCGAGGATGACAAAAAGTTCCTGAATCCCTCCCTGACGGCCGGGGCAAGCGCAAGCGCCCTGTTTGCCGAGGCCACGTTCTCGGAATCCTACGGAAACGGGGTCATGGGAGCATCCGTGACCGGCAGCGCCAGCGTCCTGAAAGGCGAAGCCGAGGCGGATTTTAAAGCCAGCCTGTTCAATAAAAAAGGCAACATCGCCCCAAAGATCTCCGCCAGCGTCTCGGCGGAGGCCGTGGCCGCCGAAGCCAAGGCCGAGGCCACCGGTAAATTCGCGGGGCTTGAGGCGACCGTAAAAGCCGGCGTCAATGTGGGCGTAGGCGCCCACGCCAGCTTCAAGGTGGAAGGCGGCAAGATATCGTGCGAGGCAGGCGCTTCCTTGGGCTTTGGGGCCTCTTTTGGTTTCGAGATCGACACCAGCGGAGCCGTAGACGCCATCGTCAGCACCTGCCAGTCCGTTTTTGATTTTTTCACAAAATAGAAAAGGGGGTGGCATATGCTGCGGCACAGCATTAAAAAGTGCTATTTTTCTGCATTCGCGGGTACGTCTTTTATTTTACCCTTAAAAGGAGAAAAACATGAACTATAGCGAAACCTGGCTGCCCATCGGCAGCGTCGTTCTTTTAAAAAACAGCACCAAGCGGGTCATGATCATGGGCTTCTGCCAGAAAAAACCCGATGACGATACCTTGTTCGACTACTGCGGCGTCTACTACCCGGAAGGTTACATGGACGGAAACCATGTTTTCCTGTTCAGCCGCGACCAGATTGATAAGATTTATGCCGTGGGCTATTTGGACGAAGAACAGTTTGAGTTCCAGAAGAAGCTGGAGGCTTTCCGGCCCTTTGTAGATCATTCTGGAGTACAGTAAGCTAACGCTGGGTTATGGGTGCGCCATGCGCCTTTAATTCTTTGGTTTTATGTTTACCTGCCGGTGGGGTATAGGTGCGCTATGCTTCTTTTAGCTTTTTTATTTTACGCGCTTACCTGCCGGTGGGGTATGAGTGCGCTATGCTTCCTTTAACTTTTCTATTTTACGCTTACCTGCCGGTAGGTGCCAGGGGAGGGGGGGCCGCTCA
>CAMNNO010000164.1 GCA_946545475.1 uncultured Blautia sp. | reverse complement strand
AAAAAACATGCCCGCGAGTATAGAACAGGAGTTTACACTTTATGCAGATAAGCTTAAAAAAGAGTCGCACCACCCGGGACATGACGAGCGGGTCCATTGTCAGACAGGTCATCTTATTTTCTCTGCCGCTCATGCTGGGCAACATTTTCCAGATGCTCTACAACACCGTGGATGTCATTGTTGTGGGCAACTACGTAGGGACCCAGGCCCTGGCCGCCGTGGGCGCCACCACCATGATCATCAACATGCTGGTCTTTTTCTTCAACGGCTTTTCCGTGGGCGCCGGCGTTGTCATCGGCAATTACTTTGGCGCCAGGGATATGGAAAAGCTTCACACGGCGGTGGAAACGACGGTAGCGATGACATTCGTGCTCTGCGCCGTCTTTACGCTGCTGGGCGTTGTCGGGGTCCGGCCCATGCTGGCCGTCATGTCAACGCCGGCGGATGTCATGGCGGATGCGACCACGTATCTGACCATCTATTTCCTGGGAATCTCAGGGCTCCTGATCTACAATATCGGAAGCGGGATACTCAGAGCCGTCGGCAATACCCTGGTGCCCCTTCTGTTCCTGGTACTGACATCCCTCCTCAATATCGCTCTGGACCTTTTCTTTGTTCTGGTGCTTCACCAGGGGATCGCGGGCGTTGCCTATGCCACCATCATCTCCCAGTTCATCTCGGCCGTGCTGATCCTTGTGCTGCTCACCCGCTCGAAGGAGATCTACCGGCTGGTGTGGAGGGACCTTAAGCTCGATGGCGGCATCCTTGGACGGATCTTTTCCGTAGGACTTCCCGCCGGCATCCAGTCGGTGCTGACATCCTTCTCCAATGTGTTTGTGCAGTCCTATGTCAACTACTTTGGCTCAAGCTGCATGGCCGGATGGAGCTGCTACAACAAGCTGGACCAGTTCATCATGCTGCCCATGCAGAGCATGAGCATGGCGGCCACCACCTTTGTGAGCCAGAACATCGGCGCCAACCAGGAGGAGAGGGCAAAGAGGGGAACCTATGTCACGGTGGGCCTCGCCGCCGGTGTTACCGCGGTTATAGCGGCCTTCCTGTTTGTCTTTGCCGCGCCGGCCACCCGTCTGTTTACCAACGATGAGATGGTCGTGTCCTTTGGCGTCCTCTTCCTTCGAACCAATGTCTTTTTCCTGGTCGCCAACTGCGTCAACCATGTGCTGGCCGGAGCCATGCGCGGCGAGGGCGACGCCCGGGCGCCCATGGTCATCATGCTCTCATGCTTCGTCGGGCTTCGCCAGATCTACCTTTTTGTGGTGACGCGCTTTGTGGCGAACACGCCAACCCTTGTGGGCCTCGGCTATCCGGTGGGCTGGGTGAGCTGCTGCGTGCTGGCGGTCAGCTATTATATCTGGAAGCATAACAGGAAGGGCGGCAGGTATGCTTATAGCAGGATTCAAAGATGATGATAAAGCCAGGATAAGCGTATGATTCGGAAGAAAAGGAGACCGCTATGCTTGAGCAGAAAGAAAGAAGCACCCTGGACATCTGCCGCAGCTTTTACGAAAGCTATGGATGCCCCATGCTCCACGAAAAATATCCGGCATACGAATCGCGGATCGCTGTCGGTCTTGTGGGCGAGGGCTCGGAGTGTTTCGGCTTTGACGATGACATATCCCGGGACCACGACTTTGGCCTGGGGTTCTGCCTGTGGCTGACGGACGGGGACATGGCCGCTGTGGGGGAAGCGCTCGCCGCGGACTACCAGGCCCTTATCCAGAACGAAGGCGCTTCCTTTGCCCGGGAGGCCTTTGGCAAGGATGAAAATCTTGCCGTCCCCCGCCTTGAGAGCCGCCGGGGCGTTATGCGGATTTCGGATTTTTACCTCGGCATCCTCAAGGTGGCCGGCGACATGGAAACCCTGATCGGCAAAAATTACTGGATCTACGCCGAGCCCCGATGGCTGGCAACCGCTGTGAACGGAGCTGTTTTCCGGGACGACCTGGGGGAATTTACCGCCATCCGCGAAAAGCTCTCTGCCTTTTATCCGGAAAAGTTTTTTCTCTACAAGCTGGCCGAGCAGCTGCACCTCTTTTCCCACGGGGGGCAGAGCAATTACCCACGCATGATGGCCCGGGGGGACAAGGTGGCCGCCAGGCTCTGCATAGACCAGACGATCCGCAGCGCCATGGATATCGCCTATCTTTTATCCCGAAAATACCCGCCCTATTATAAGTGGACCTTCCGGGGAATATATGCCCTTCCCGCCTTCGTAAGCCTGCCGCCGCTCCTTGAGAAGCTGTCAACGCTCCCCTCTTCCGAAAACATCTGGAAAGGCCTGACCTACAGCGCCGCCCGGGTCTTCACCGAGGACCCGGTCATTGAGACCGTGGAGGCGATAGCCTCTGTCCTGCAAAACGAGATGGCCCGCCAGGGCCTTGTGGAGGGAACGGAATGCTTCCTGGAAAGCTACGTGCCCGCCCTGACAGCAAGAGCCGAAAAACTCTGATGGTGAAGAAAAGGGGACGGTTCTTTTTTCTTATGAATCTCAAGAAAAAAGAACCGTCCCCTTTTCTTCCCCTCTAGGCCATCTCGTAAAATTCTATGATATCGTGAATGGCGCTGTCCATGAGCTTCGGGTCCGTATAGCGGTGATCGGCATTTTCAGAGGTGATGAGGTCAATAAGATTGTTCTCGGCAAAGGCGCTCACTTCCGAATAGGCGACGATCTCGTCCTTGGTGCCGTGGAGGATGAGGATATCATCCGCGAAATCCATAAAGTCGTCGTTTCGGATATCGCAGGCCTTGAGCTCATCAAGAAATTCGCGGTCGATCTGAACCTTGCGGTCGAAGCCGGCCAGGATGGGCTTACCCTTGGAAAGGAGAGCCTTATTCTCCTCGGTCAGGATGACATGGGTCAGGCTGTCATACATGTTGACGGCCGGGCAGCGGAGGGCGATCTTCTTAAAGGGGCTTTGGTGCTCCTTTATGTATTTGAGAAGAAGATAGCCGCCAAAGCTGGTCCCCAGGGCGAACAGCGCTTCGGGATGGAACTGGGCGTTGACATGCTCGATGACGGAGGAGAGATAAAAGTCACACTCGGACAGAGAAAGCTTTTTCCGGGCATCCTCGCCGTGGCAGGGCCAGTCGAAGGCGATGACGGCGTAGCCCTTGTTCTTCGACAGGATCTTCGCGGCAAAGCGCTCGCACGCCCGGTTGTCCTTGTGCCCGCCAAAGCCATGGCAGAAAATGACGGCCCGGCGGACATCCTTCGGGTCTTTGGCGTAAAGCTTGCTCCGGATACTGTAACCGGAGACATTGATATCAAAATATTTAAACATGTCGGTATTCCTTTCTTATCAGCAGAATGCCGGGGCACCTCCTTATGGCCGTTGAATATTTTCGCGGAAAATTCAGGCACACGTTATACATCATGCCAGGCATTTGTGCGGGCGTCGATGAAAAGCGCCTTATGCTTGGAGTAGAGGAGCCTCTGGCTGGAGTAGAGGCCGTTATAGCCGGATAATATGTAGGTGAGAACGCATATCAGGGCGAAATAGGGCACGCCCTCGCCTCCGAAGAGCTCAATGGCGAGGAAGATCGAGGCCAGGGGGCAGTTGACCGCTCCGCAGAAGACCCCGATAAGCCCAAGGGCAGCGCCGAAGGAGGCGCTGATGCCAAGAAGAGGGGCGGCCACGCAGCCAAAGCATGCGCCCACAAAGAAGGAGGGAACCACCTCGCCCCCCTTATAGCCGGATGCCAGGGTGACGGCGGTAAAGACGATCTTAAGGAGGAAGGCAGCCGGGAAAGCCTCCCCGCCCTCGATAGCCCTCTGGATGACACCCATGCCCGCGCCGTTATAGTCGGAATTTCCGACGAGCAGCGTCAGGGCGATAACTATAAGCCCTCCAATGACGGCGGCCAGCCAGGCATTTTTTATGCGGTGGAAGGCCTTGTGTACCAGATGCATGAAAAAGCAGAAGAACATGGACAAAAGGGCCAAAAGGACGCCCAGAACGGCCACGCGCAGCGCCATGGGCAGGGTCAGGGCCGGAGACGACAGGGCAAAGCGCGTGGGGGCGACGCCCATGAGGAGGGAGACGCCGTAGGAAATCAGGGCGGCCATCAGGCAGGGGAGCAGGGCAACATGGTAAAAAAGCCCCACGCTCACCACCTCGACCGCAAATACGGCAGCCGCCAGGGGCGTTCCGAAAAGCGCCGAGAAGAAGGCCGCCATGCCGGCCATGACGCATGTCCGCCTGTCCCGGTCGTCGGCCTTAAAGAGGCCGGCGGTATGGTAGCCGATGGTGCCGCCCATCTGGAGGGCAGCTCCTTCCCGCCCGGCGGAGCCGCCGCAGAGGTGGGTCAGCACGGCGCCGATAAAGATAGACGGGAACAAAAGGGCGCTCACCGGTCCTCCCGACTGGACAGCCGTGAGGATATGGTCGGTCCCGACCCCCTCGGTCTTAAAGGTTTTGTACAGAAATACAATAAGAAGGCCCGCGGCCGGCAGCAGGAACAGGATAAAGCCATGCCCCGCCCGGAAATCCGTGACCTTTTCCACCGCCACATGAAAAGCCGTCCCCGCGATGCCGCAAAGAATGCCGATCACCAGGGACAGATATGTCCATTTAAAAAGAGCCTTCGCGTAAAGAAGGGCCCGTTTCAGAGACTCATCCCACGCTTTTTTTGCCTTGTTTGCCGTTTGCTTTAAAACATCCATAACTTGATCCACAGCTTCCTTCCCCTTATCGTATGCGTGCGGACCTTCCGCAAAAATGTGCCGTCTCTGCGGCGAAGATCCGCTTTTACCGAGTTTCCTAAGTTCCTTATTTTGACATGCTTTTATCGGGGTGTCAAGGGGGGCGCAGGCATAGTCATGTCTTTAGCTTGCAGATTTATGGGCGCTCGTGCTATACTGGAAGCACAAAGAAGCCGTAAGGCGGACAATGAGAAAATGTATATTCGCAGGGAGGGAAGAGACATGGCAGCGGATGAGAAAAACATAAACGAAACCGCAGAGAAAGCGGAAAGCGCACCGGAAGACACAACCCGGAGCATCGGCAGCATTTTGGGGAGCGGCGCGGGGAAGGAGCCTTCCGAGGAAAATGCCCCCAGCCGGGGGATCATGAGTTCGGAAAACCTGTCCAATCTCCTGGAGGGCCTGCTTAACCTCCTGGACGATGGCGAGAGAGAGCTGAAGAATGCCGAGATCGATAAGATCCCGGAGCAGACCTGTACGGGCAAGGCCATTCGGCCCACGGTCAATATCTATTACCTGGGAAACAAGCTGAAAAGAGGCACGGACTATACCATCGCCTATTCCAACAACACCGAGGTCGGCACGGGAAAAGCGAAGATCACCGGCAAGGGAAGGTACAAGGGAACCCGGACGGTCAGCTTCAAGATCGTCAAAAAGGCCGGGAGCACAACATCCACCGGCAGCAGCGCGTCAGCCTCATCGGCCGGAACGGCAGCGAAAAAGTTTACCGTCTCCCTCGGCACGGAGTCCTATGTCTACAACGGCAAAGCCAGAAAGCCCGGCGTCAAGGTGAGCGTCGGGGGAAAGACGGTCACCAGCAGTAACTATACCGCCAAATATACCGCGAACAAGTCCGTGGGCAACGCCACGGTCACGGTGACGGGCAAGGGGGAGTACAAGAATTATAAGGGCGAGGCCACCTTTACGATCACCCTGAAAAAGACATCGTTTTCCAGCGTCAAGGCCGGAGCGGAGGGCGAAGTGAAGCTGGCCTGGAATAAGGACCCCCAGGCCGAAGGCTACCAGATCGAGTCCTGCACCCGCAAGGACTTCGATTCCGGCATCAAAAAGGCGGCCGTGAAAACAAACACCGGCACAGAAACCCTGACCGGCCTGTCTTCCGGAAAGAAGTATTATGTCCGGATACGGAGCTATAAAAAAGTGGGTTCGAAAAACTGGTACAGCGATTGGAGCACGGCCAGAGTTGTTACCGTAAAGTAAAGAGGACCCTTCTCCTTTCACAAATGAAACCGCGGGTTTAATAAAGAAGGCTTGCTTTCTGGCCGGATCGCTTTTTATAATGAAGATCACGAAAAGACAAGGGATCTGCATCTTAAGGAGGAAAGGCATGAATAAAGACGAAAAAAAGCGCGCTGTTAAGCAGGAAAGCCATCTGAAAGAGCGCCGCGGCATTCTGGTCCTGGATTTCGGCGGGCAGTATAATCAGCTGATCGCCAGGCGTGTGCGGGAGAATCATGTTTACTGTGAGATCCACTCCTACAAAACAGACATGGCCGACATCCGCGGCATGGAGCCCATAGGCATCATATTGACCGGCGGCCCCAACAGCTGTTATGAGGAAGGCGCCCCATGCGTCAGTCCGGAGCTTTTTTCCCTGGGGGTGCCGGTCCTTGGCATCTGCTACGGCGCCCAGCTGATGATGCATGTCCTGGGCGGCAAGGTGGGCAGGGCTCCCGTTCGGGAATATGGCCGCATCGAGGTCAGCGTGTCCGCCGCATCGCCGCTCTTTGCGGATGTACACGAAAAAACCATCTGCTGGATGAGCCATAACGACTACATTGAACAGATGGCCCCGGGCTTTATTTCCAGCGCCTGCACGGACAACTGCCCGGTGGCGGCGGCGGAGGACCCGTCGCGAAGCCTCTATGCCGTTCAGTTCCATCCGGAAGTCCTCCACACCCAGGAAGGGCAGACGATGCTTAAAAACTTTGTCCTTGGCATCTGCAAGGCCGATGGAAGCTGGAAGATGGATGCCTTTATCCAGGAATCCATAGAAGCCATCCGGAACAAGGTCGGCAATGGGCGCGCGCTTTGCGCCCTCTCCGGCGGCGTGGATTCTTCCGTGGCGGCCGTGCTCATGGCAAGGGCTGTAGGAAGGCAGGTGACTTGCGTCTTTGTGGACCACGGGCTCCTTCGGAAAGACGAGGCGGACCAGGTGGAAGCCATCTTTGGCCCCACCGGCAATTTCGGCCTTACCTTTATCCGCGTGGATGCCAGGGAGCGCTTTTTTGCCCGCCTTAAGGGCGTAACGGACCCGGAGAAAAAGCGGGAGATCATCGGCGAGGAATTTATCCGCGTTTTCGAGGAGGAGGCCCGGAAGATCGGGCAGGTGGAGGCTCTTGTCCAGGGCACCATTTACCCGGATGTGGTCGAGAGCGGAGAGGGCGGCGAATCCGCCGTTATCAAGTCCCACCACAACGTCGGCGCCCTGCCGGATCATGTGGACTTTAAAGAGCTCATCGAGCCCCTGCGCTACCTGTTTAAGGATGAGGTCCGGGAAGCCGGACTGGCCCTCGGCATTCCACATGACCTGGTCTTCCGCCAGCCCTTCCCCGGCCCCGGCCTCGGGGTACGCATCGTCGGTGAGGTCACGCCGGAAAAGGTGCACATCGTCCAGGAGGCCGATGCCATCTGGCGGGAAGAGCTATCGCGCGGCGGCTGGGACAAAAATGTCAACCAGTACTTCGCCGCCCTGAGCAACATGCGCAGTGTCGGCGTCATGGGAGACGAGCGCACCTATGACTACGCCGTCCTCCTTCGGGCTGTCAAAACTGTCGATTTCATGACCGCCGAGAGCGCGGATATCCCCTGGGAGATCATCGGCAGGGCCACCAGCCGCATCGTCAACGAAGTCCCCTGCGTCAACCGCGTCCTCTACGACTGCACCGGCAAGCCGCCGGCAACGATCGAGTGGGAATAAGAACCGGAGTACCAAAAGTCCTTATTTTACAAGGATTTGCGGCCTCGGAAAATCGACTTTGATAACCAAATGATAACATTTCCCGAAGCCGAAATTATAGAAAAATTCCCGGTG
>CAMNNO010000163.1 GCA_946545475.1 uncultured Blautia sp. | reverse complement strand
ACTCTGAGCGGCCCCCCCTCCCCTGCGCCTACCGCCAGGTAAGAGTAAAATAGAGAAGGTTATAGGAAATATGGCGCACCCAGAATCCTACCGCCAGGTAAGAGTAGAATAGAGAAGGTTATAGGAAACATGGCGCACCCAGAATCCTACCGCCAGGTAAGAGTAAAATAGAGAAGGTTACAGGAAACATGGCGCATCCAGAACCCTACCGCCAGGTAAGAGCAACATAGAGAAGATTATAGGAAACATGGCGCACCCAGAACCCCACCGGCAGGTAAAA
The DNA here is from genome assembly GCA_946545475.1 of uncultured Blautia sp. Lineage (GTDB taxonomy): Bacteria > Bacillota > Clostridia > Lachnospirales > Lachnospiraceae > Blautia_A. The sequence continues at coordinate 7,500 of CAMNNO010000163.1, read as the reverse complement.
GTAACATATAAAGCTTAGAAGACGCATGGCGCACCCAGAACCCCACCGCCAGGTAAGCATAAAACAGAATCCATCAAATACGCGCTATCTGTCGCGCTTACAGAGCAGCTTCCAGAAGGTGCCGCGTATACTCTTGTGTAGGGTGGTCGTAAACTTCGTCTACGGTTCCCTGCTCCACGATGTGCCCATGCTGCATGACCATGACCCTGTCGCAGAGCTGGTAGACGACGTTCAGGTCGTGGGAGATGAACAGGTAGGACAGGTCCAGGTCATCCCGGAGCTGGCGGAGGAGGAAGAGGATCTGGGCCTGGATGGTGACATCCAGGGCGCTGACCGGCTCGTCCAGGATGAGAAAGCGCGGCCGCTGGATCAGCGCGGAGGCGATAGCGATGCGCTGCCGCTGGCCGCCGGAGAGCTCCCCGGGACGCGCGGCATAGCAGTCCCGGGGAATCCCAACCTTTTTCAGCATTTCGTGGACCCGCCTCTTGCGCTCGGCGGCATCATACTTTCCGAAGATCCGCAGCGGTTCCTCCACGATCCACTCAGCCGAGTAGGCCGGGTTGAGGGAGCTGTAGGGGTCCTGGAAGACGATCTGGGGGCGCTTGGTGTAGTGGGTGATCTGCCCGCTCCTTGGCGGCAGGAGCCCCAGGATCAGGCGGGTCAGCGTTGTCTTGCCCGAGCCGCTTTCGCCCACAAGCCCCAGTATCTCGCCGTAGCTGACGGTGAAGGACGCATCGTGTATGATCTCGCGATAGCTGTTTTTTCCCGAAAACAGCCGGCCGTTATCATATCCGCCGCAGACATGGCTGACCTCAAGAACCTTATCAGGAGAAGCCATGGTTATTCCCCTCCTTTCGATAGCGTTCCATTCGCCGCAGGGATTCCTGCGGCGGAAGACGGCGATGAGACTTCTATAACGCTGTCCAGGGCGGCACCTCTTCCGGCCTCGGAGGAAGAAACAGCGCTGTCCGGGGCAGCGCCTCTCCCAGCCTCTGGGGAAGAGACGGCCCTGCCCGCTTCCTTCGCATCTGCGAATGGTCCGGCAGCAGCCTGCATCCGGTGCTCCCGGACCGGGATAGCGGCGATCAGGTTTTTGGTATAGGGGTGGCTGGGATGGAAGAAGATATCATCCGTATCCCCGCACTCCACCAGGAGCCCGCGCTGCATCACGGCGACCCGGCTGCAGAGCTTTCGCACCACGGCCAGGTTGTGGGAGATAAACAGCTGGGAGATGCCCTTTTCCCGGTTGAGGCGCCTGAGCAGGGCGAGGATCTGGGCCTGGATGGTGACATCCAGGGCCGTGGTGGGTTCGTCCAGCAGAAGAAGGCTGGGCTCGATGATGATAGCCGCGGCGATCATGGCCCGCTGTAGCTGTCCCCCGGACAGCTCGTGGGGATAGCGCCCGTAGAGCACCTCCGGCTCCGGCAGCTCCACATCGGCCATGGCCGACAGAACCTTTTCCCGCCGTTCGGCTTTGGACAGGGAGGTATGGACGCGCAGGACCTCGCCCACCTGCTCGCCGACGGTCAGGAGGGGGTTCATGGCGCTCATGGGCTCCTGGAAGACCACGCCGATCCTCCGGCCGTGAAGGGTGCGAAGAACGCTCCGGTCCGCGTGCAGAAGGTCCTGCCCGTCAAGAAGGATATCCCCGGAGTAGGTACACTGCCGCCGGGGAAGAAGGCCGGCGATGCTCATGGCGGTCACGCTCTTTCCGCTTCCGCTCTCGCCCACAAGGCCCAGGATCTCGCCGTCCTGTATGGTGAAGGAGATGCCGCCCACCGCTTCCCGGCTGCGGCTGTTGAATTTAACATGAAAATCACGGATTTCCAGCATGCCTTATCCCTCCTCTCCTTCCATAAGCTGCAGCCCTTCGCCGATAAGGCCCACGCCGAAGACCAGGAACACGATGGTAAGGCCGGTAAAGATGGCATACCAGGGGGCGGCCCGGAGCATGCTCTGGGCTTCCGAGAGCATGTAGCCGAGCGAGGCGTCCGGGGGCGTCACGCCGATGCCCAGAAAGCTCATGCTGGCCTCCGCGAGGACCGCGTTGTTAAAGCCTATGGTAAAGGCCGGCAGGAAGACCTTAAAGGTATTGGGCAGAAGGTGGACAAACAGGATGCGAGAAGATCCCGCTCCCATAAGTCGGGCGCCGGTCACATAGTTTGCGGTGCGAAGAGAGGCAAAGGCCGAGCGCATGACGCGGGCAAAGCTTGGGATAAACACAAGGCCGAGGGCCAGGATGACGCTCAGCTTTTTCCCGGGACCGATAAGGCTTACGATGAGAAGAGCCAGAAGGAAGCTGGGAAAAGCCGTCAGGGCGTCATTGAGGCGCATCAGGATATCGTCCAGGAGCCCGCCGAAATACCCGGTCACGGCTCCGACGGCCGTCCCGGCAACGGCGCCGAGGGAAACGGTCAGCAGGGCGATAAAAAATGTGGTCCCGGCGCCCTCCATAACGCGGCTTAAAATGTCGCGCCCGAAGTTGTCGGTGCCGAAGGGATGGGAAAGGGTGGGGGCCTGAAAGCGCCCGTAGGCCATGTCCGTTGGGACATAGGGCGTCCAGAACTGCCCGATGAGGGCCAGGAGAAGGAAGGTTCCCGTGATGATAAGCCCTGTGAGGAGGTAGCTGTTCATCTTCTTTTTCATCAGGCTGTCCCTCCCTTCGCCAAAGCCGCCGTCCGGAGGCGCGGGTCGATGGCCTGGCTGATAAGATCGGCGAGCAGGGAGGAGAGGACGACCCAGAAGGCCAGGATCACGACGATGGCCTGGACAACGGGGTAATCCCTGTGGGTGATGGAGGTCACCAGAAAGCGGCCGAGGCCCGGAAGCCCCAGCACCTGTTCGACCACGATGCCCGCGCCGACAAGCTCGGCGAGCGTCTGTCCGAGAAAGGTAATGACCGGCACCAGGGCATTTTTCAGCACATGGCGCCGAAGGACGGTTTTCCGATCATTTCCCCGGCTGATGGCGGTCAGGACGTATGTTTTATTCATCTCGGATATGAGGCTCGAACGCATCATGCGGATGGTCATGGCGATGCGGGGAATGGCCAGGCAGCAGGCGGCGAAAAAAAGGTGGATAAAGGAAGCCAGGGCGTCCGTCTGAAAGCCCGGAAAATCCCCCGGGGTAAAAAGCCGCAGAGTGATGCCGAAAACCCAGGAAAACAAAATGCCGGTAAAAAAGGGAGGAACGGCCATGCCAAGCTGGTTCAGGATGGTACGGGGCCATCCGGAAATGGGCCCGGTGAAACGGTAGGAGGCTATGGCCGCTGGGATGGAAATGGCAACGATCAGCGCGAAGCTTAAAAGGCTGAGAAGCAGGGAAAGGGTGAGCTTTCCCGAGATAAGGTCCCAGACCGGCTGCCGGTAACTGTAGGAAACGCCGAGGTCGCGGGAAAAAAAGCCTTTAAGCCAGTGTACGTACCGGAGAAGAAAGGGGTCACTTAGCCCCAGCTCCTGCCGGAGGGCCTCCACCTGCTCGGCCGTGGCCTCGGTCCCCAGCATGGTCCGCACCGGATCGCCGGAGACCAGGCGGAAGGCCAGGAAGGTCAGGAAGGAGACCAGTATCATGGTCGCCAGGAGAAGGAAGAGGCGTTTCAGGATATAAAGGCAGGCGTCTTTCATATCAGGATTCCCAGTAAAGTGCGCTGACATCCAGCACATAGATCGGGTAGAAGGTAAGGCCGGAAAGCCCCTTATGCACCGCCACAAGGTCGGCCATATCCTGAATGTAGACATTGGCGGCGTTTTCGGTAAGGTTGCGTTCAAGAGCGCGGTACAGCTCGGTCTGCTCTTCATCGTTGGAGGCGGAGAGGGCCTGCGCGAGGATGGCGTCATATTCTTCGTTGCTGTAGTTGGTGAAGTTGTTGCCCACCTGGCTGCCGAAGCGCTCTAAGAGCTTGCGGGCGGTCATGTTGTCGCTGGTGAGACCGGTGATCGTGCTCTGGAACTTCCGCGCACCGTAGACATCCGAAAGCCAGGTGCTCCAGTCAACGGGCTGGACGGTGGCCTTAATGCCGGCCTTCTTTAAAAGCTCGACCAGGACGACGGCGGTATTGACGTGGGGCGTATAGTTGCTGGGAACGGTGATGGTCATCTCAAAACCATCCGGGTAGCCGGCCTCGGTAAGGAGGGCGTGGGCCTTGTCAAGGTCAGGAGTATAATAGTCCGTCAGGGACTCGTCGTAATACTTGCTGAAGGAGGGGAACATGGAGGTCCCCAGGGGGGTGCCGTAGCCGTCAAAGGCCTTGGCAAGGACCTCACGCTTGTCGATGGCATAGCAGAGGGCCTGGCGGACGCGGATGTCGTCAAAGGGGGCGGCGGCATTGTTGAGATAAAGGGCCTGAACCAGGTTCATGCTGCCTTCGCAGATGTCATAGTCCCTGGGGTCGAGCTGAATGACCTGATCGCTGGACAGGTGGGCCACAAGGTCCAGGGCTCCGCTCTGCAGGCCAAGCACCAGGCCGTCCGCGCCTTCGAGGATACGGAAGGTGATCCTGTCCACATGCCCCGGGGTGCCGTAGTACTCGGGAAAGCGTTCCACAACAAGGCTGTCCTGGACCTCGCGGGAGACAAAGCGGTAGGGGCCGGTGCCGATGGGAGCTGTCTCCTGGGCGGTATAGCCGGCGGGGATGATGTAGGCGTTCATGATGGCCGCCAGAAATTCATTGCTGGGCTCGGACAGGGTGATGACAAGCGTCTCCCCGTCAGCTTCCACGCTCTCGATCACAGCAAGGGCGGGCAGGATGGCCGCCGCATCGTCAGAATTCCAGCGGCGCGTGATGGAATAGAGCACGTCGTCCATGGTCACGGGATCTCCGTTGTGGAAGAGGACGCCCTCACGCAAGGTGAAGGTGTAGGTGAGCCCGTCCTCGGAGCGCTGCACATCGGAGGCAACAGCCGGGACGATGTCGCCATCGGAGGTGGGCTTAACAAGCCCTTCAAAAACGTTAAAAAGGATCTCTTTGGTTCCTGCCGCGGTCATATAGTCGGGGTCAAGACTGTCGAAATCCTGAGCGATGCCGATGGCAAGCTCATTCTGAGAAGCGCGGCGCGAGGCACTGGCAAAAACCGGAATAGAAACAGCAGCCAGAGTCAGAAGGGCCAGGGTGAGGGTTAAAAGTTTTCTTTTCATAATATCTGCTCCTTTCATCACTGCGGGTAAAACGGGTCAGTGTGAGGCAGTTTATAGTGACGAGGGCATTATAACCCTTTTAAACAAATAGCGCAAGTAGGCGCATAAACAGATAAAACTATAATTGTCCCCACCCGCCAAAAATGCTATCATAAAATAGTCAAGCCGATCTCTCTCAAGAAAGGAGCCTCCCCCAAATATGATCTACGCCTGCTCTGACCTTCACGGCTATCCCATGGACGAGTTTCTCAGGCTTCTCGATAAAGCCGGTTTTTCCAACTCCGATTACCTGTTTGTGCTGGGTGATGTCATCGACCGCAACGGGGACGGAGGCATTGCCATGCTGCAATGGATGATGCTCCAGCCCAATGTCCAGATGCTCCTCGGCAATCACGAGGCCATGCTGCTCTCCTGTAACTTTCTCTTTGACGAGGTCACCGATGCCAACCTCGCCCGCCTTAGCGCTCTCCAGATCAATATGCTCAATGACTGGCTTTTTAACGGGGCCAAGCCCACGCTGGACAGCCTGTATTCCCTTCGAAAAAAAGATCCGGAGGCTCTTGCGGATATTCTCGACTATATCCAGGACGCGCCGCTGTATGACATGGTTACGGCCGGCAGCCGCGATTTTCTTCTTGTTCACGCCGGTCTTGGACATTTCGATAAGAAAAAGCCTCTTTCTTCCTACTCCTCGGGCGATCTGATCTGGTACCGCCCTTCACCGGATGAGCGTTTTTTTGACGATGTCTTCACTATCCTCGGGCATACGCCCACCGCTTTCTATGGGCATCCCGGCCAGATGTTCCAAACGCCCACCTGGGCCGATATCGATGTCGGCGCCGGCGGCGGTCAGCCGCCCATGCTGCTCCGGCTTGACGACATGCAGCCGTTCTATGCCCGCGAATGAATTTATACTCGCGAACGAATTTAACTGCTGTTCTTAATTTCGCGCCGCGGTATATGCAGTTACACTAGAATAGCTATTGTAATTTTCTGGCAGAAAGTCCGTAAACGTCCATTTTTTGACGTTAATATCGGTTTACAATCGGTGCATTCTGCTTTATACTATAGCCATACTGAAAACCAAAACCATATCAGGAGGTAGATTGTTATGGAACTGAATTTAAGACCGGCCAGCGAGTGCAAGTTTGACGCGGTAAGCCTTGGCGAGATCATGCTCCGCCTTGACCCGGGCGAGGGGCGTATCCGCACGGCCAGGAGCTTCCGGGCATGGGAAGGCGGCGGCGAGTACAATGTTATCCGCGGCCTGCATAAGTGCTTCGGCATGCGCACAGCTGTCATCACCGCCTTTGCCGACAACGAAGTCGGTCGCCTGATGAAGGATTTCATCGAGCAGGGCGGCGTGGACACCAGCCTTATCTATTGGAAGAAGACGGACGGCATCGGCCGCATCTGCCGCAACGGTATCAACTTTACCGAGAGAGGCTTCGGCATCCGCGGCGCCGTGGGCTGCTCCGACAGAGCCAATACCGCTATCTCCCAGGCAACTCCCTCTGACTTTGATTTTGAATACATCTTCGGCACCCTGGGTGTGCGCTGGCTGCACACCGGCGGCATTTACGCTGCCCTCTCCGAGCAGGCCTGCGAAACCGTTATCGCCGCCTGCAAGGCTGCCAAGAAGTATGGCACCATCGTTTCCTATGACCTTAATTACCGTCCCTCCATGTGGAGCGCCATCGGCGGCCTGGCCAAGGCTCAGGAAGTCAACAAGGAAGTGGCGAAATATGTCGATGTCATGATCGGCAACGAGGAGGACTTCACCGCCTGCCTCGGCTTTAGCATTGAGGGGAACGATGCCAACCTTAAGGAGCTGAACATCGAAGGCTACAAGAAGATGATCGGCGAAGCCGCCAAGACCTATCCCAACTTCAAGGCTGTGGCGACGACCCTCCGTACCGTCAAGACCGCTACCGTCAACGACTGGAAGGCTCTCTGCTGGGCAGACGGCGAGATCTTCATGTCCAAGGAATATAACGGCCTTGAGATCATGGACCGCGTAGGCGGCGGCGATTCCTTCGCTTCCGGCCTTGTCTACGGCCTTATGACCACCCAGGACCCGGAGAAGGCCGTCAACTACGGCGCCGCCCACGGCGCCCTTGCCATGACCACACCCGGCGACACCTCCATGGCCAGCGTGGAAGAAGTCGAAGGCATCATGGGAGGCGCAGGAGCCCGCGTCAAGAGGTAAAAAGAGCCGCCCTCGCCGTTAGGTGACAGTAGCGTTTCAGCGATAAGAAACAGAGGTCAGCTCCTCATATCATATGGGGATGCAGACCTCTTTTTCTTATCGCAGGGGCGGCATAAGGAAGTATCTCGGCTTACGCCGAGCGCCGCCCCGCGGGCGAG
>CAMNNO010000162.1 GCA_946545475.1 uncultured Blautia sp. | reverse complement strand
CTCTGAGCGGCCCCCCCTCCCCTGGCACCTACCGGCAGGTAAGCGTAAAATAAAGAGATAATAGAAGCATGGCTCCCCTGGCACTTACCGCCAGGTTGACCACAAGATTATAAAAAGCCCTTGCAGCCCCATAAGATTTCGTATAAAATAGGCGGGTAAAAAATCCCTGTCGTTAAGCGGAGGAATCCAATATGAGCAAAGAAAACGTAACTCTTGATAAGGAACCGGAGGTGAAACCGGGCATTATGGCGACCATATGGGAGTATATCAAAATGATCATCACCGTGGTCATAGTGGTTTTCATCCTGGATGGCATTATCCTCATTAATGCCCGCATCCCTTCGGCTTCCATGGAACAGACGATCATGACCGGCGACCGGATCTTCGGCCTTCGCCTGGCCTACGGCTTCAATTTCAACCACTTCGGCCTGAACATCTCCAAAAAATGGAAGGACCCGGAAAGGCTGGATATTGTCATCTTCCACTATCCGGACGACGAGTCCCAGCTGTTCATCAAGCGCATCATCGGCCTGCCCGGCGAGACGGTGGAGATAAAAAACGGCAAAGTCTACATCAACGGCTCACAGACCCCTCTCGACGAGCCCTACGTGAACGGCACGCCCAGGGGCTCATGGGGGCCATATGTGGTCCCCGAGGACTGCTACTTTATGATGGGCGACAACCGCAACAATTCCAAGGACTCCCGCATGTGGAACAATACCTATGTGCGCTTTGACCAGCTTGTCGGCAAGGCCATGTTCCGCTACTGGCCCTTACCCCCCAGCGGCCTGTGGAACGCCTGATACGGCCCCGGGATCAGAGAGGTAAGCGCTTTGGCTACCTGGAACAGCCGAGGCCTTCGGGGCTCCACCCTGGAAGACCTTATCAACCGGACAAACGAAATCTATGCCGAAAAGAATCTGGCGCTGGTCCAGAAGATCCCGACGCCGATCACGCCGGTAAAGCTGGACAGCGAGTCCAGGCACATTACGCTGGCTTATTTTGACCAGAAGAGCACCGTGGATTATATAGGCGCCTGCCAGGGGATACCGGTCTGCTTTGACGCCAAGGAATGCAGCGAGGATGTTTTTCCCCTGGCGAACATCCATCTTCACCAGATCCGCTTCATGGAGGCTTTTGAGCGGCAGCAGGGGATAGCCTTTTTCATCCTGCTCTTTGTCCGGAGGAATGAGCTTTACTACCTCCCGCTCCGGAGCCTCATGGTCTTTTACCGCCGGATGGAGGAAGGCGGGCGAAAGAGCTTCCGGCGGGAAGAGCTGGTGGACGCTTACCGGCTCGTGCCCCACGGAAGCCTTTTTGTGCCCTACTTAGACGGCATACAGCAGGACCTTCTAAGCCGCGAGGAGCAGCCTGGGTCCTGATGCTTCTGATCTTATCTGATCTTACAGGAAAACGATCCGGCTATCGGATCGCGATACATATAAAACATATAGAAAGGAAACCCATGCAAAGAATCTTTCACACACCGGAGGGTTTTCGGGATATCTATGGCAGGGAATGTGCCAGAAAGGATCTTCTAAAGGACAAGATCCGGACGGTCATGCACAGCTACGGCTATGAGGACATCGAAACGCCCTCCGTGGAATATTTTGAAGTTTTCAGCAATGAGGTGGGAACCATCCCCTCGAAAGACCTTTACAAATTTTTTGACCGGGAAGGCAATACCCTGGTGCTGAGGCCGGACTTTACGCCGTCCGTGTCCCGGGCGTGCGCGTCCTTCTTCGCGCCGGACAAAGAGCCGGCCTGCTTCTGCTATTCCGGGAACGCCTTTATCAATCTTCGCAGCTTTTCCGGGAGCCTTAAGGAGACGACCCAGATGGGCGTTGAGCGCATCGGCGACGACAGCTGCGAGGCGGATGCCGAGATACTGGCTATGACGATCGAATGCCTCATCCGATGCGGTCTTTCCGATTTCCAGGTCAGCGTCGGCCAGGTGGACTACTTTAAATCGCTCCTCCATGAGGTGAACCTCTCCCCGGAAACGGAAGAGCGGCTCCGCACGGCGATCTCCGAAAAGAACACCTTTGGCGTCGAGGCCATCCTGGAGGAAGAGGATGTCCCCCGCGCCATCCGCGAGGCCTTCGTCGCCCTTCCCCATATGTTCGGGCAGACCTCGGTCCTTGCCAAGGCCCGCCAGCTGTGTTCCCATCCGGACGCCCAGGCGGCGGTCAGCCGGCTGGAGGAGATCTATGAGATCCTGAAGATATACGGGTACGAGAAATACATCTCCTTTGATCTTTCTATGCTGAGCAAATATCAGTATTACACAGGGATCATCTTTCAGGCCTACACCTATGGCACCGGCGAGCCCATCGTCAAGGGCGGCCGGTACGATAACCTTCTGCGCCACTTTGGCAAGGATGCGCCTTCCATCGGCTTTGCCCTGATGGTCGACAGCCTTTATCTGGCCCTGATGAGCCAGAAACGTCCCATGGATGAGCCGGGGGAGCCCGTAAAGCTGAAAGCCGGCAAGGAAAACAGGGAAGAGATGATCAAAGAGGCCATGGCGCTGAGAAAAAGCGGACAGAAAGTAAGGCTGATTTTTGACAGACAGGGGGAGAACGGATGCGAGACCTGACTTTTGCCCTGACCAAGGGGCGGCTGGCGACAAAAACCCTGGCGCTTTTGGAAAAAGCCGGCATCACCTGCGAGGAGATGAAGGACCCGTCCTCGCGAAAACTGATCTTTGCCAATGAGGAGGCCGGGGTGCGCTTTTTCCTGGCTAAAGGGCCCGATGTGCCCACCTATGTGGAATACGGCGCGGCGGATATCGGCATTGTGGGAAAGGATACCATCCTGGAAGAGGGCCGGCGGCTTTACGAGGTCATGGACCTGGGCTTTGGCGCCTGCCGCATGTGCGTGTGCGGCCCGGAAAGCGCGAGGGCGCTTCTCTCCGGGCGGGAGCGCATCCGCGTGGCGACAAAATATCCCAACATTGCCCGGGACTATTTTTTCAACCAGCGCAACCAGACCGTGGAGATCATCAAGCTGAACGGCTCCATCGAGCTGGCGCCCATTGTCGGATTGTCCGAGGTGATCGTGGATATCGTGGAGACCGGCAGCACGCTTAAGGAAAACGGCCTGACGGTTTTGCAGGAGATCGTCCCTCTGTCTGCCCGCATGGTCGTCAACCAGGTGAGCATGCGGATGGCCTATGACCGGATACAGGACCTGATCGAAAAGCTTAGAAAGGTTATGTAGGAGTTTGCAAGGAGGGGATTTTTGCTATGCACAGAGTTACTTTAACAAAGGAGACGACCAAAGGGATCCTGGAAAATCTCCTGAAAAGGAGCCCCAGCCAGTACGGCTCCTATGAAAAGACGGTCGCCGAGATCTGCCAGAATGTGCGCGAAAAGGGGGATAGTGCCCTCTTTTCTTATACCAGGGAGTTCGACAAGGCCGATATCGATAGAGATACGGTCCTGGTTACTGAGGAGGAGGTTCGGGAAGCCTATGCCGCTGTTCCGGAGGAGCTTCTTTCGGTCATCCGGAAGTCCCTGAAAAATATCCGCGCCTTCCATGAGAAGCAGCTGCAGAACAGCTGGTTTACCACTACGGACAAGGGCACACTCCTGGGACAGAAGGTAACGCCCCTGGAGACGGTGGGCGTTTATGTCCCCGGCGGCAAGGCGGTGTACCCTTCCTCTGTCCTTATGAACATCGTGCCGGCCAAGACGGCCGGCGTTCCCAACATCATCATGACGACCCCTCCCGGAAAGGACGGGCTCATCAGCCCCACCACCCTTGTAGCCGCCCGGGAAGCCGGGGTGGATGCCATCTATAAGTGCGGAGGCGCCCAGGCGATCGCCGCCCTGGCCTTTGGGACGGAAAGCATCCCCAAGGCGGATAAGATCGTAGGCCCCGGCAATATTTTCGTGGCCCTGGCCAAAAAAGCGGTCTACGGCTACGTCAGCATCGATTCCATTGCCGGTCCCAGCGAGATACTGGTTCTTGCGGACGAGAGCGCTAATCCCCATTATGTGGCGGCGGACCTTCTGTCCCAGGCCGAGCACGATGAACTGGCCAGCGCCATCCTCATTACCACCAGCCCTTCCCTTGCGGACGCCGTGGAAAAGGAGATCGAAAATTACCTGCTCACGCTGTCACGCAGGGATATCATAAAGGCTTCCCTTGAGAACTTCGGCTACATCCTGCTGGCCGAAAATATGGACGATGCCATAGAGGCGGCCAATGCCATAGCCTCGGAGCATCTGGAGATCGTGACGAAAAATCCCTTCGAGGTGATGACAAAGATCAAGAACGCGGGCGCTATCTTTATCGGGGAATACAGCTCCGAGCCCCTGGGCGATTATTTCGCCGGGCCGAACCACGTTCTCCCCACCAACGGGACGGCCAGGTTCTTCTCGGCCCTCTCCGTGGACGATTTTATCAAGAAATCCAGTATCGTCTACTACTCAAAGGAAGCCCTGCGGGAGGTCCACAAGGATATCATCGCCTTTGCCCGTGCAGAGCAGCTGACTGCCCACGCGAATTCCATTGCCGTCCGGTTTGAGGATGAGGGGGAGGAGAGTGACCGTCCATGACGCGCAGCGCTTCTATCGAGAGGAATACCCGTGAGACCGAGATCAAGCTGAAACTTGTGCTGGACGGCAGCGGCCTCTCCGACATTAATACGGGGGTCGGCTTTTTTGACCACATGCTGGACGGTTTTGCCCGCCATGGGCTCTTTGACCTGTTTGTGCGCATATCCGGGGACCTTCATGTGGATGACCACCATACCATAGAGGATTGCGGTATCGTCCTGGGAAGCGCCATAAAGGAGGCAGCAGGGGATAAAAAGGGCATCCGCCGGTATGGCAGCTGCATCCTGCCCATGGATGAAGTCCTGGTGCTATGCGCCGTGGACCTCTGCGGCCGCCCGTACTTTGTCAGCGATGCCGCGTTTTCCAGCCAGAAGATCGGCGACATGTCCTCTGAGATGGTCCGGGAATTTTTCTACGCGGTCTCCTACTCGGCCGGCATGAACCTGCATTTCCAGGTGCTGCGAAACGGCAACAGCCACCATCTGGCCGAGGCCATGTTCAAGAGCTTTGCCAAAGCCCTGGACATGGCGGTCGGCTTTGACGGGCGCATAACGGATGTCCTTTCCACCAAGGGCAGCCTGTGAAAGGAGATATCATGATGAACAGACATCTTATCCCCTGCTTCTGCCTCTATGGCAGAGCGGAAGAGGAAAAGGAGGCCCTGGAGCAGGCTCTCTCCTATCAGGAGAGCGGGGCGGATGCCCTGCTGCTCCTGGATGAATCGGAGGATGATGCCGGGCACGAGGCGGCCCTTTCGGCTATCCGCGGGATCTGCGAGAACACAGGCCTTCCCGTGTACGCCGCCGGACATATCCGAAGGTTTGAGGATATCAAAAAAGCCCTCTATGCCGGATGCCATAAGGTGGTTGTTTCCGTTAAGGATGATAGCGGCATCGACCTTCTGCGGGAAGGCGCCAGGCGCTTCGGAAAGGAAAGCCTCATCGCCGGATGCTCTGACGCGCAGGTCTTTGCCTCCCATAAAGAGACCATCCTCGAATGCGCCGGCCTTATCCTGGACAGGGGAGGGATAACGGGCGCTGTCCGGGCGCTTTCGGACATCCCGGTGATCCTCTGGCCGGAAGAAAAGGAATTTTCCGACATCGTCCGCCTGCTTGGTCAGCCCCATGTCTATGGCCTGACCGGCAGCTATGTCAGCGACCCTTCCCTGTCCCTTTATGCGGTCAAGGAAACGCTGAAAGAGAACGGCATCAGCGCAGAGACGCATGAGAGCCCCGTTCCCTGGGCGGACATTAAAAAGAATGCGGATGGGCTTTTGCCCGTCGTCACCCAGGATGTCCGCACGGGCGATGTCCTTATGGTGGCCTATATGAATGAGGAAGCCTTCCAGACGACGATACGCACCGGGCGGATGACGTACTTTAGCCGGAGCCGCCAGTCGCTGTGGGTCAAGGGGGAGACCTCCGGACATTATCAGTACGTGAAGTCACTTACCCTGGACTGCGACAATGATACGCTGCTGGCAAAGGTCAGCCAGGTCGGGGCCGCCTGCCATACCGGGAACCGCACCTGCTTTTTCCAGCCCCCGCTCTACGAGAGGGAGACGAAGGACGCCAACCCGCTGGCCGTTTTCCAGCAGGTCTATGACGTGATCATGGACAGGCAGAAAAATCCGCGGGAAGGGTCTTATACCAATTATCTGTTTGATAAGGGCATCGATAAGATCCTGAAAAAGGTGGGAGAGGAGTGTACGGAGATCGTCATTGCCGCCAAGAATCCGGACCCGCAGGAAACCGTATACGAGATTTCGGATTTCATGTACCACCTTATGGTCCTCATGGCCTTGAAGGGGATAAGCTGGGAGGATGTCACGAACGAGCTTTCCCGCAGGGAATAGATCCCCGGGGAAATATACAGAAAGGAAAAACAGAATATGGCCGATTTCAGAAGTTTTCAGGCTGTACGCCCTGTGCCGGATGCGGCATCGCGCGTCGCCGCCCTTCCCTACGACGTTGTTTCCCGGGAGGAGGCCAGAAAGATAGGAGAGAAGAATCCGCTTTCCTTCCTCCATATTGACCGGGCGGAGATGGACCTTCCCCTTGAGACGGATCTTTATGACCCGGCCGTCTATCAAAGGGCCAGGAAGACCCTGGATGAGTGGAAGGAGAACGGCACCTTCCTGAAAGAAGAAAAGCCCTGCTACTATATCTACGAACAGACAAGGCTCGGAAAAACCCAGACCGGTCTTGTCGGCTGTAGCTCCATTGACGACTATTTAAACGGCGTGATCAAAAAGCACGAGCTCACCCGGGCCGATAAGGAGGAGGACCGCATCCGCCATGTGGATGTGTGCGACGCCAACACCGGCCCCATCTTCCTGGCTGCGCGCTATCCGGAAAGCCTTAAGGAGTGCCTCTCCTCCTGCAAGAGCGCCAAGGCGCCGGTTTACGATTTTACCAGTGAGGACGGGATCAGCCACCGGGTCTGGGTGATCGATGACGATGCGGCCATCGCCTTTATCCGCTCTTCCTTCGAAAACATATCGGATATCTATATCGCCGACGGACACCACCGGGCGGCTTCGGCCGTCAAGGTCGGGCAAAAGCGCAGGCAGGAGAAGCCGGATTACACCGGGAAAGAGGAGTTCAACGCCTTCCTTTCCGTCGTCTTCCCCTATGACGAGCTGACCATCCTGGCCTATAACCGGGTGGTGGCCGACTTAAACGGCCTGTCGGCGAAAGCCTTCCTGGAAGCCGTTTCCTTTGTCTGCCAGGTTGAGGAGACCGATGAGGAGGGCGCAAAGCCCTCTAAAAAGCACGAGATCGGCCTCTATGTTGACGGAAAATGGTACCGCCTGACGCCGTGGGAGGACACGTACAAGTCCTGCGACGTTGTGGGCCAGCTGGATGTCTCCATCCTGCAGGAGAGGATACTTTCCCCCATCCTGGACATAGCCGATCCCCGCACCAACAGCCGCATCCGCTTTGTGGGCGGAAACCAGCCTCTCTCGGAGCTGAAACGCCTGGCCGATGAAACCGGCGGCGTCTCCTTTGCCCTGTATGCGACCGCCATGGAGGACTTGATGCGCATCGCGGACGAAGGAAAGCTTATGCCCCCGAAATCCACCTGGTTCGAGCCCAAGCTCCGGAGCGGGCTTTTTATCCACGACCTGCGATAAAGGGCTTGCATTATAGCCGAAAGTCGTGTATATTTATCTGTGATAGTTCTGCCGCTGAATGTGGGGCAGGAATACACGAATGGCATCAATCACGAATGGCATCAATCACGAATGGCATCAATCACGAAT
>CAMNNO010000161.1 GCA_946545475.1 uncultured Blautia sp. | reverse complement strand
GTCCCCCTCCCCTGCACCCCTCCCCCCAGGGGCACGCCAATTGGTTGTGAGGGTATGGTGGTTTATAGTTGAAAGGGGTTTGTTGAGAAGGCGCGTTTAAGAAAGAGGCCTTGTAAGCATAAAATAGATATAAAAAATAATACAAATACTTTGGGATATTATGATATAATGTAGTAATCGGAATCATGCGATATAGGGGGGGAGGCACATATTTTGGAAAGAGATTTACCTATTTCACCCTGGCCGGAGTGGAAGATTATTGAAAAGGTCGGAGAAGGATCTTTTGGGCGGGTTTATAAGGCTGAGCGCAGTGAGCATGGCTATACGTTTTACTCGGCTATCAAGGTCATTTCCATTCCATCCAGCAGTGAAGAATTAAATACTATCCGCCAGGAAACTGAGGATGAATCGTCGACCCGGGAATATTTTGAAAATGTCATGGAGGACTGCATCAAAGAAATCGCCACCATGGAAAATTTCCGGGGAAATTCCCATATCGTTTCCGTGGAGGACTTTTTTGTTACCGAGTACCTGGATGAGATCGGATGGGATATCTACATCCGCATGGAATTTCTCACCAGCTTTGCCAGCTATTGCCAGGGCAAATCGTTGGACGAAGAAGACGTGCTGAAGCTCGGCATAGATCTTGCGCGGGCGCTGGAATACTGTGAAAAGCTGAACATCATCCACAGGGATATCAAGCCCGAAAATATTTTTGTGTCCCGTTTCGGGGACTACAAGCTGGGGGATTTCGGCATAGCCCGGGAGCTGGAGCGCTCCATGAGCAGCTTCTCCAAAAAAGGGACCTATGCCTACATGGCTCCGGAAATGTACCGGGGCGATATGTACGACGGACGGGTGGACATCTGTTCCCTGGGCCTGGTCCTCTACCGCCTGATGAACCACAACCGGCTGCCCTTCCTGAGTGTGGAAAAGCAGCTGATTACCTACCGTGATAAGGAAAATGCCCTGACCCGCCGCATCAGCGGCGAGGAGCTTCCCCTGCCCTGCGACGCGACAAGGCCGTTTGGCGAGGTCATCGTCAAAGCCTGCGCCTATGCCCCGAGGGAGCGCTATGCCACAGCCCGGGAGCTCAGGGAGGCCCTTATGCGCCTGCAGCGCCGGAATGAGGCTGCCACATTGGAAGACGAGGAGGAGAGGACGCTCCTGTACCGTCCCGATGCCCGGCGCCTGTCCAGAGACGAGGCGTGGGAAGGCAAGGACTTCCGGAAGAAGCGTTTTCAGCGGGAGGCCTCCCCGGAAAGAGCTCCGGAGCGCCAGGCCGCGGAAGAGCTCTCTGCGGGAGAAGAGAAGAGCTCCCTGGCGGAAAAAGAGGCGCCAGGCCGGGCCCTTGACAGAGAAAACGGGGACGGCACGCGCGCGGAGGGCAGGGAAAGCCATCCTTCCGCCATTCCGGGCGATCCTTCTGACAAAAACGGCATGACCTTGGGCCAGGCGCTGCGCAAAGGCGTGCTCACCCTGGAACAGGCCGTCGCGGAAGGCTACCTGACCCACGAGGAGGCAAAAAAATACCTGAGCCTTCAAAGAGATGAAGAGCATAAGGCCCACATCCGCAGGCAGGAGGCACAGGGCGGGAGCCCGGCCAAAAAGCGCGAGGAAACCGGCGCCTCCGGGGCCCGGAAAGCGGGGCCGGCCGGACAGAAAAAGACGGGGAGAGGCTTCCTTCTCGGGAAAGTCATGGAGCCGTCCGTTATGGTCCGCATCCTTGGCGGCATACTGGGCATCTGCCTGGTCCTGGGCGTTGGCGGATGGTTTATGAAGCATCTGGTCGAAGAAAGCGTCAAGGAACAGACGGACAGGCTGGTCAACGCCCTGTCCGAAAAAGGGGTCGCCCCGGCCGAGGACAATACCCAGGACTTTAACTATTCCATAGAACTGATCAGCGGGCGGGCGACCACCATTGCCAACCAGCTGTCGACCTATACGCAGACGGGGGAAGAAGGCTCTGTTGTCACATATTATAATGGCGACGGCGAGCTTCGGAAGGTGAAGGTGTATCCGGACGCCTCCGACGACCATGTGACGGAAGAATACTACTACTGGAACGACACGATGTTTTTCACGTATGTGTATAAAAATGAAAAGACAGAAGAGATGTACTATTTCCGGGACGGCATCCTTCTCCGCTGGATAGACCAGAAGGGGACTATCCACGATGATGAACAGGACAATCAGGAATTTACAGACAGGGGAGATAAATATTGGCGAAAATCCGTTTCCTATCTGCCCTGAAGGGGCTTTTAAACCCGGAACCCTTGCGGGAAAGGGAAATATCTGTTGCCTGCGTCTCGGATACCGGCAGGCGAAGGGCAAATAACGAGGACAATTACTGGTGCCTGGGCGAATGCCTGGCCGCCGAAAATAAGGGCTCGGGAGGCCTTCACACCGGGCGCCTCCCAAGTCCGCCGGTGCAGGCCTTTGCCGTTTTTGACGGCATGGGAGGCGAGAGCTGCGGGGAGATCGCCGCCTTCCTTGCCGCCGAGAACTTCGGGAAACAGACAAAAACAGAAGATATGTGGAAAAAGGATGAGCCTGTGCCGGCCATAAAGGCCATATGCGAGGGCATGAACACGGCTGTCCTTGACTACCAGAAAAGCTACCGGATCCGCTCCATGGCGGCAACGGCGGCCATGGCTTTTGTCCTGCCCCGCGAGGTGTGGTGCGCGAACCTCGGGGACAGCCGCATTTATACGCTGATGAAGGATGAGCTTGTGCAGGTATCTACGGACCATGTGCTCCGCGGCTACCGGCTGGGAAAGCCTCCCATCACCCAGTACCTGGGCTTCGACGATGAGGACTCATTTCTCGAGCCGGCCATTATCCGCCTTGGCGCGGACCCCGGCCGCCGCATCCTCCTGTGTACGGACGGGCTTACGGATATGGTGCCGGACGAGCGGATACAGGAGATCCTGAAAAGCGAGGGGGAAACCGCCAAAGCGGCAGAAAAGCTGTGGCAGGAGGCCCTCCGGAACGGAGGGCGGGACAATATTACTTTGCTGCTGATAGATATCTGATAGCATGCGCACGGATTTTCAGCGGAAATATGCCGGCAAAGAGGCATATTTCCGGTTTTGGCCATTTTTGCAGGGCGTGAATGGCAGAGGAGCACTCGTATGAATAACAATCGTATGCAGGATCTTGATTTTGAACAGACGGTGACCTTTGATACCGTCAAGGATTATGAATTTACCCGCAGGGCTGCCCAGAAATTCCGCCAGATCGTCAGCCTGGACAGCTTTGAAGACGAAGATGCGGATGTTATTTTTAACTATCTTTATAAAGAAATGGAGCTGGTTTCCTTTGGCGATTATCTGAGACGCTATATTTACGAGCGGGCCGGCCTCACAGAGCCCTTTAACGAGGTTCCCCAGGAGGTCTACCGGGAGATCGTCATGGATTCCTTTAAGGAGACCTTTACGCCAAAGTCCATGACCCAGACCTCGACGAAGCTCTCCTCACTGGTCAACAACTGGCTGACCCAGGCTTCCGTGAAGCGGGAGACCGTTTTTCTCATCGGCTTCGGGCTGCGCATGACCCAGGAGGATGTGTCTGACTTCCTGACGCGGGTGCTGAAAGAGCAGGACTTTGACTTCCACGACCCGGACGAGGTCATATACTGGTACTGTTACCGCCATCAGCTGGGATACAGCCACGCGGAGGAGTATAAATCCCTCTACCAGGCCCTCTCGCCGGCCCCCCACGAAAAGGGGCAGGTCATCTCCGGCATTAACCTGAAGCTGGAGACGGAGGGGGAGCTTGTGGAGTACCTGAAAAAGCTTAAGGGCGGCTGGGAGGACAGGCTGTCCGAAAAGAGCCAGTCGTTCCAGGAGTTTAAGAGCCTCTACGCCCAGGCCCAGGAGATCATCTGCCGGATGTACCAGCAGGACGAGGAGGAGCTTCACAGGGGCAAGGTATGGACGCCGGAGGAGATCAGCCCGTCGGACATGGAAAAGGTCATCTGCAGCGGCATTCCCATCAATGACATGGGGAACCTGAAAAAAATGTCGGCCTCCATCCTGTCCAGGCATTTCAGCCAGAAGCGTTTCAGCCGCCAGAGGATCACCAATATCTTAAACCATAAGTTCCCGGTGGAGCGCTTTGACCTGATCACCCTCCAGTTTTTCATCACCTCCCAGGAGATGGCGGAGGAGGACCCCTTCAACCGCTATCACGCTTTTCTGGAGAAGATAAGGGGGATCCTCTCGCGGAGCGGAATGGCCGACATTTATATCGTCAACCCTTATGAATGCTTTGTCCTTATGTGTCTCCTCACCGACTGCCCGCTGGCTGTCTTTTCGGAGATCTGGGAAAAATCCTATGAAGAAGCGCCCGCGGCGATCGAGTAGGAGGGAAAAATTTTCCTCCTGCCCGCCGCGTCCCTGCGATACAAAAGAGGCCAGGCTCTATGAAAGAACCTGGCCTCTTTTGTATCGCAGGGGCGGCGTAAGGAAATTATCGCCTAGCGGCGAACGCCGCCCCGCCATCGCTATTCATCATTCGATATCGAGCTTGATATCCTGGTAGATGACGCTGCAGTTGCGGGTCGCGTAGAAGCCGACATAGATGTAATCGGAATCCACGCCGGTCAGCGGATAGTCGTATCCGGCCGAAACGGTGGAGTCGCCGAAGGTCAGCGTGAAGCCGTCCGATGTGCCGGAAAGCTTAAGGTCGACCTCGTGGCCGGCGGAGAGGTCCGCCGTCGCGGCGGCTGTGGTGCCGATGAGCTCGCTGCTCTTGCGGCCGAAGTTGATGATGTTGCCCTGGTTGCGGACGCCTGCCGACACATAGTCGCCAAGGGTCACGGCCAGGTAGGAATCCAGGTACAGGTCGTCGCGCGCCATCAGGCCGAAGGACACCTGGTTGTTGGCAAAGAAGTCCTGGATGGTGGCTTTGGCGCTGAGCGTGAAATGCGTGCCCGCGGGGAGCTTGACATAGTAGAAGAGGAAGCCGTCGCTGCCGCTGGCGATCTTGCCGCAGTTGTTGGCAACACCGAGGAGCATGCCGGAATTATCATCGAGGACCTTGGCCGTAAAGTTGGCATCCGTGATCTTTTCCTCGCCGCCGATATCGCCGAACACCGTGCCGCGCCAGAGCGTTCCGCCCGCATCGGTAAACTGGGGCCAGGAAACGCTGTTCATCTGTTCCTCTGTGGGCGTCTTATAGTCCATGATCTCGAAGTCGGGATTGATAGAGGGGGCAAAGTCCTTATCATAGGAGGGCTTTTCTTTTCCGAGGCTGTAGGCGCCAAGGAGCGTATCGGCGGAGGCGGAAAGCTCGGAAATGAGCCAGGCATGCATCTTTGCGCCGAAGCTGTTGGTATGCGTCTGGTCGAGGCCGGTGGCGATCTCCTCGCCGTTTTCGCCGTGCTTCGCGCCGGTAAAGGCATGGAGCCACTTCGCGTCCTCGCCCATGGCCACGTTCTCTTTGATCGTGGCATCGGTCAGGTCGATCAGGATGACGGGGAAGCCTTCCGCCTGGAGATCGGATGCCAGGGTGCGGATCGCCTGCGCGTAGTCGCCGCCAGCATAGGTGATATCGCCGATGACGGTGTCCTCTGTGATATGGCCGGAAGCGCTCTGATAGCTCTCAAGGGTATTCTCGTTCGTCAGACGGGCAATGGGCGTAGCCAGCACCGGAATGACGCCGGCGTCGAGGGCGGGCTTGACATAGTTGACATAGAGGCTGTTGGCAAAGCTGCCTTCCGTCTTGTAATCCCCGATGGGGCTTGTAAAGCGGGCTTCCTCGGTCTTTTCGTCGTTATGGCCGAAGCCGATGATGAGGAACTGGTCGCCGCCGACGCTTCCCATGGCTGGGGTATCCAGAGTGCCCTCCATCAGGGTCTTATATTCCGCCATGGTGGTAAAGTCCTTGCTGGAGGCGCCGGAGCGCGCCAGGTTGTAGACCTTTGCGTTGAAATAGCGGCCGAGCTCTTCGCCGTAGCCGACACGGGGGATGTAATACTTGTCGCTGAAACGGGAAACCGTGGAGTCGCCGACGGCCCAGATCGTGGCTTCCTCCTGGCCCCATGCCTTGCCTCTGGCGCCGGCCAGCACGGAGAAGCGGGCCTCATCCTTAAGAAGGAGAAGGCCGTGCATGTCGATGCCCCCGTCCGGGTTCCGGGACGGCGATACGGAGGTGTCAAGGCTTTCAAACCATTCGGCCGAAACGGCGGAGCCGGAGGCATTCTGGCTGGAGGCAGCCTCCTCGTTCCAGTAGTAATTATTTTCGCCGTAGAGGGCAGTCTCGCTCTGGCTCTGGGGGCGGATCATCTCGCCGAGGCTGCCGGATCCGCCGTCGCGGAAGCTTAAAATGCCGTTGGCGGCATAGGCGGTCTTAATGTCCTTGCCGTTGGTATACATGGCGACGTTGTAGCTGCCGTTATTATAGGACGTGCTGCCATATACCTTGATATCCGGACAGGAGTTGGCGTCAATGCCCTTGGCCTTATTGTCATAAGAAATCGAATTGGTCAGGATATGGCCTCCCGCCATATTGGAACCTCCCATCTTGAAGCCATTGCCGTTTCCGGCTTCCATTTCAGAACCGTCTCCGAAGGAGAGCGTCCCGTTTTCATCGCAGCCTTGAAGGTGGCCGATGCGAGGGAGACATCCCCGTTTATGCCGTCTTCGGCGGAAACGAGGCGGTTGCGGGATTCATTGACCGAAACGCCAAAATAGGTAAATTCCCATTCCGGAGCCGCAGAGGGCTCCTCCTCTGCCCGGACGGATACTCCCGACAGCACCATGGCCGATGACAGGGCCGCGGCGGAGAGGATAGCCCGGAAACGGTTCCATGCCTTCTTTCCATGATCTTTCATCAATAAACTCCTTTTATACTCGCGAAAGGGGCAGAAGAGGCGAGCTTTCTTCTGCCTTGTTGCGGTTTTGCTTTTTTGCGGAATTTACTCTGTGGAACGTTAAAGCCGGCTGCGGATCTTTGCTATCATCTCGTCGTATTCTTCGCCGGTGAGAAAGGTTTTCTGGGGATTCATGGCAAAAACACCGCCCCACTCGAAGCCGTCCCTGTACTTCGGGACCAGGTGGAAATGCAGGTGATGCATGGTGTCCCCGTAGGCGCCGAAATTGATCTTTTCCGGCTGGAAGAGCTCGTGCATGATCTCGGCTACGTGGTTGACATCCTCCATGAAGGCGGTGCGCTCCTCCTGTGACAGGTCGGTGATGTCGTCCACATGCTTTTTGCAGGCGACGATCATGCGCCCCGGATGGCTCTGCTCCTTAAACAGGATGACCTTTGACATGGGCAGCTCCCCGATCTTGATGCCAAAGGCATCCAGGAGGGCGCCCTCCGCGCAGTAGGAACAATCTGTGTGAATCATGGTTTTCACTTCTCCTTTCTATTTTAAATCTAAAAAAAATATACCAAGAATAAAAAAGAATGTCAATGCAGGGGCGACCCCTGGGACCCCCTGTTTTGCTTTGGGGGTGTGGGGGGGAAAATATGATTCTGTTTGAGTTCTTTATTTTATGCTTAGTGGCTGGTTGGGGGTGGCGTGGTGTGTTTAGTGTATTCTTCATTTTATTTCTAGTTGCCGGTTGGGTCTGATGCGGTATGTTTCTTTAGTGTGTTCTCCATTTTGTTCCTAGCTGCCGGTGGGGCCTGATGCGGTATGTTTCTTTAGTGTATTCTCCATTTTACTCCTAACTGCCGGTGGGTCTGATGCGGTATGTTTCTTTAGTGTATTCTCCATTTTACTCTTACCTACCGGTAGGTAAGAGTAAAATAGAAAGAGCACTAAAGAACCATAGCGCACCACAACCTACCGTTAGTTAAACATACAGCAGAAGTCATCGGGGGGGCGCTGGGGTCTCCCCAAGGAGAAGTTTTATAAATATCAGCCGTAAAACCACATGCCCTCAGGCATGTGGATACACGGCGTCCCCT
>CAMNNO010000160.1 GCA_946545475.1 uncultured Blautia sp. | reverse complement strand
TACCTTACCCTCACAACCAATTGGCGTGCCCCTGGGGGGAGGGGTGCAGGGGAGGGGGACGCGGGCTTCGCAACTCTGAGCGGCCCCCCCTCCCCTGGCACCTACCGGCAGGTAAGAGTAAATTAGAACATATAAAGAAACATAGCACCCCCAGAACCTACCGTCAGGTAAGAGTAAAATTAGAACATATAAAGAAACATAGCGCCCCCAGAACCTACCGTCAGGTAAATATAAACCAGAACCCACTATTATTTTTGCACACTGTCATACTATAAAACAGCCCATTTTTGTTACTTTAATGGGTTGAAATCTATGAAAAAGTAAGTTATTATGTTAACAATGTGCACGCCTGTGCATGTACAAAGACCTGCCTTGATTGACAGAAAACAACAGGCACATATGGACGATATTAATGACTAGGAGGATATGAAGAGAATGAGCAGAGTATATAACTTTTCCGCAGGCCCGGCTGTTCTGCCGGAGAGTGTTCTTAAAGAAGTCGCCGCCGAGATGCTGGACTACAATGGAACCGGCATGTCCGTCATGGAAATGAGCCACCGCAGTTCCGCCTTCCAGGGCATCATCGACGAAGCGGAAAAAGATTTACGGGACCTTCTGTCCATTCCGGATAACTATAAGGTGCTTTTCCTTCAGGGCGGCGCCCACCTGCAGTTCGCCATGGTTCCCCTCAACCTGATGAAGAACCGCGTAGCGGACTACATCGTTACCGGCCAGTGGGCCAAAAAGGCCTACCAGGAAGCCCAGAAGTTCGGCAAAGCCAACAAGATCGCTTCCTCTGAGGACCGCACCTTTACCTATATCCCGGACTGCTCCGACCTGCCCATCAGCCCGGACGCGGACTATGTCTACATCTGCGAGAACAATACCATTTACGGGACAAAGTATAAAGAGCTTCCCAACACCAAGGGCAAGATCCTGGTGTCGGATGTCTCCTCCTGCTTCCTGTCCGAGCCCATGGATGTCACCAAATACGGCATCGTTTACGGCGGTGTGCAGAAGAACATCGGCCCGGCCGGCATGGTCATCGCCATTGTCCGCGAGGACCTGATCACGGAGGATGTCCTTCCGGGAACGCCCACCATGCTCCAGTACAAGACCCATGCGGATGCCGGCTCCCTTTACAATACGCCGAACTGCTTCTGCATCTATGTCTGCGGCAAGGTCTTCAAGTGGCTGAAATCCCTGGGTGGCCTCGAAGCCATGAAGGCTATGAACGAAGAAAAAGCAGCCATCCTGTACAATTTCCTGGACAGCAGCAATCTCTTCAAGGGCACCGTGGAGAAGAAGGACCGCTCCCTGATGAACGTTCCCTTCGTCACCGGCAACACCGACCTGGATGCCAAATTCGTCAAGGAAGCCGCCGCGGCCGGCCTTGTCAACCTTAAGGGCCACCGCACCGTCGGCGGCATGAGGGCCAGCATCTACAACGCCATGCCCAAGGCCGGCGTGGAAGCTCTGGTTGCCTTTATGAAGAAGTTTGAGGAGGAAAACGCCTGATGTTCCAGTACACCTGCCTGAACCCCATCGCCAAGAAGGGAACGGATATTTTTGGAAGCGACTACAAACTCAGCGATACCCTGGAAGGGTGCGACGCCGTCCTGGTCCGCAGCGCCAAGATGCACGACATGGAGCTGCCGGCGAGCGTCTGCGCGATCGCCCGTGCCGGCGCCGGCGTCAACAACATTCCCGTTAAGGAATGCGCGGAAAAGGGCATCGTTGTCTTCAATACTCCCGGCGCCAACGCGAACGGCGTCAAGGAACTGGTCATCGCCGGCATGCTCCTGGCTTCCCGCGATATCGTGGGCGGCATCGAGTGGGTCGAAAAGGAGAAGGACCGTGAGGATATCGACAAGCTGGCCGAAAAGGAAAAGAAGAAATTCGCCGGCTGCGAGATCGCCGGAAAGAAGCTGGGCATCATCGGCCTTGGCGCTATCGGCGCCCTGGTCGCCAACGCGGCTTCCGCCCTTGGCATGGATGTTTACGGGTATGACCCCTTCCTGTCCATCGACGCGGCCTGGAACCTTTCCCGCACCATCCATCACAGCAAGACCCTGGACGAGATCTACACCCAGTGCGACTACATCACCATCCATGTGCCGCTGACCGACGACAACAAGAAGATGATCAATGCCGATGCCTTCGGCAAGATGAAGGACGGCGTTGTCCTCCTGAACTTTGCCCGCGACCTTCTGGTGGACGAGGATGCCCTTATCTCGGCCCTCTCCAGCGGCAAGGTGAAGAAATATGTCACGGACTTTGCCAATCCCACCGTAGCCGGCCGGGAAGGCATCCTGGTCACGCCCCATCTCGGGGCCTCCACCGAGGAATCCGAGGAGAACTGCGCGGTCATGGCCGCCAAGGAGCTCCGGGACTTCCTGGAAAACGGCAACATCAAAAACTCCGTAAACTTCCCCAACTGCGATATGGGCACCTGCATCAGCGTGGGCCGCATCGCCGTTACGCACAGGAATATCCCCAACATGATCAGCCAGGTCACCCAGATCCTCGGCGGTGAGGGCGTCAACATTGCCGACCTGACCAACAAGGGCAAGGGCGAGTTTGCCTATACGCTGATCGACCTGGAGAGCACGGCCTCCCGCGAGGCCCTGGACGCCCTGGCAGCCATTGAAGGCGTGACAAGGGTAAGGGTCATCAAATAAGAGGACGATCATAACCGGTCAGATCCTTGAGAGGGGGTCAGGCTCCCGCAGAAGGGCCTGGCCCCCCTCTTGTTATTATGGCAGGGGTGAGCAGGAGGGGAAGCTTCTCCTCCCGCTCGATCGCAAAACAGGAAACAAAGACAAAGGAGGGAAAAGAGATGAGCGAGAAGACAGTGTACGATTATATGGACTGGAGACGGATAGAAGCCATCGTCTACGGCGAGGAAGCATCTCCCCGTGATGCCCTGGCACCCAGGATCACACCGGACGGCGTTCTGATCCAGGGATTTTTCCCCAATGCCGCGAGCGTGACCGTAAAGGCCGGACGCAAGGATTATGCCATGGAGAAAGAGGACGAGGCGGGATTTTTTGCCGCTCTTCTGCCCCTTAGGAAGCTTCCTTCCTATACCTTTACGGTAACCTTTGCGGACGGCACGCAGGAAGAATACGAGGACGCCTACGCCTTTGGCTGCGGGATAACCGACGACGAGGAAAAAGCCTTTCTCTCCGGCACCTGGGTCCGGGCCTATGAAAAGCTGGGCGCCCATCCCATGACAAGAAACGGCGTTCCGGGCACATACTTTGCCGTATGGGCCCCCAACGCGCTCAGGGTCAGCGTGGTCGGCGACTTTAACCACTGGGACGGCCGCCGCCTTCCCATGCACAGGATGCCGGCCAGCGGCATTTTCGAGCTCTTTGTTCCCAGGGTCGGTGCGGGGCAGCTCTATAAATACGAGATCCTGATGAAGGGAAAGGTCCTTGCCTTAAAATCGGACCCCTACGCCAACATGACCGAGAAGGCGCCCGGGGATGCCTCAGAGGTGGCCGATTTAAGGGACTTTGCCTGGACGGATGAGGGCTACCTTTCCGGCCGCAAAGCCGCCGCCGGCCCCGGAAAGCCCATGTCCATCTTTGAGACCAGCCTGACCGAATGGAAAAATGGCGAGGAGCTTCTCTCCTTCCTCGCGGATACCGGATATACCCATGTGGAATTTCACCCGGTCATGGAATACCTGGAGGAGGAGACGGACGGCTACTCCACCACGGCTTACTTTGCGCCGACCAGGAGATACGGCATTCCCCTGGATTTCCAGAAGACGGTGGACCTTCTCCACAGCCAGGATATCGGCGTTATCCTCGACTGGACGCCGGCCCAGTTCCCGAAGAATGCCGCCGGGCTTGGCAGCTTTGACGGGACGCCCCTTTACGAGGTGCAGGATCCGGCCTTTGCCACCCACCCGATGTGGGGAACCTATCTTTACAACTACCAGAGCCCCATGGTGCAGGAGTTTCTTTTGGGGAACGCCGAGTTCTGGGCAAGGGTCTACCATGTGGACGGCCTTCGGCTGGACGATGTGGACGCCATGCTCTACCTGGACTACGGGCGGGGCGACGGCCCGGCCCGCAGGAACATTTACGGCGGCAATGACAACCTGGAGGCCGTATCCTTCATCCGCCGTCTCAACGACTATATGCACGAGGAATTTCCGGGCTTTTTGACCATTGCCCAGGAGGACGGCCTGTGGCCGGAGACGACGGGGAGCACAAAGGAAGACGGGCTGGGCTTCGACTATAAGTGGAGCGGCGGCTTTACCCACGACCTGGTGACATACTTCCGCCAGGACCCCATCATGCGCTCCGGCTATCACGACGCGCTGACCCTTTCCATGCTGTACAGCTACAGCGAGCACTTTATCCTGACGCTGGGCCTTCGCGATGTGGGAAGCACCTCCTCCTTCCGCGACCTGGTGTGGGGAAACGGAGAGGACAGCTGGACCGGCGTTCGGGCGGCCTGCGCCTATATGTTCGCGCACCCGGGCTGCAAGATGACGGCCCCGGACAGGAATGTTCCGGAAGGCATGCGCACCTTTATCCGGGATCTTAACAAGCTGTACCGCGAAAAGAGCGCTCTGCATGAGATGGATGAGGACTATGACGGCTTCGAGTGGATACAGCTTATGCAGAATGAGCAGAATGTGCTGGTATTTTTAAGAAAGACGCGCGTTCCCGAGGATACCCTCCTTGTGGTGTGCAATTTCGCGGCGATCCCCTATGAGGGCTATACGGTCGGCGTGCCCTTCTACGGGAGATACCGGGAAGTGTTCAACAGCCAGGACGAGGCCTACGGCGGGAGCGTGAAGCTTCCGGCGCGGGGAAAGCTCTGTCGCAGGACGCCCTTCGACGAGCGCGATTTCAGCTTGAAGCTTGACCTGGCGCCGCAGAGCGTAGCCATCTTTACCTGCACGCCGGCGGCTCTGCCGAAGGAAAAGAGCGAGGCGGAGGAAGAGGAGACGAAGGCGGTAAGCCAGAGAAAACGGAAAAAAGAAAACTGAAAAGAGAAGAGTGAATGAGCGAGCAGGAGGGGAAGCTCCCCTCCTGCTCGATTAAACTTTTAATCATCAAAGCTCTTAAGATAGATAAACTTGTGAATGGCAAAGATTATCCCGATGGATATGACAATGAGGAGGCTCTCCAGGGAACTGGTGTGCTCAACGATCATGTGCCTGGCCAGGGCGAAGGAGAGGACCTCAAGCATACTGGAGGGCGTGTGCTTGATCAACATCTTGACGAACTCGATGCCGATGACCAGATTGAAGGCATATTCCAGGAAAGAGCGGTAGGCCGTGGCGTTGTTGCTGAAAGAGAGCAGGGCCGGCATTTCCCTGATCATGGGGATGAAGCTTAAGATAAAGCCGATGATGACCGGGATGGCCATAACGATCTCCATGATCTCCAGGATGTGTTCTAAGTGGTGGGCAGCGGTGGCCAGGCGGCCCTTGGGAAAATTTTTGGGAGCAGTGGCTTCACGGAAAGCTTCCAGCTTGCGGGAAAAAAAGTTTTTTCCTTTTTTCGCGAGCTTAAGCTTTTGCTCCTTCGCTGCCGGTTTGGGGGACTGGCTGGCTGTATTGCCGGAAACCTTTGGGCTGTTTTTATTTTCTTCCATATGTTTTTTCTCCTGAATGTTTTTTCACCTGAATGTTTTTCTCCTGACAGATTTGGGATACCGGTATAACAGATAAGAATATTTTATCATATCATTGACAACATTTCAATAAAATGTCATAAAAATAGCTAAAAAAAGAGAAAATCCACAGAATTTATTGTGGAAAATTTATCAACCGGATAGTCTCTGCCCCCCGGAGCCAGGGCTTTCCCGGCAGCGCATTTTGTGCTATACTGGAAATACCCGAAAAATGCCGTCGGCATTTTTCGATAAGGCGCGTATCTCCAGGAAGAAGGGCGATGCACGCCAGAGTGAAAGAGCGAGGAGAATATTCATGAAAGAGAATAAAGATATCGAACAGAATAAAGATATCGAAAGGGCAGATGCCGGCCATAACGCAGCTGATCCCGGAAATTTTGACCGGAAAGCGCTCATTGCCCTTGCCCTCGAAGCCCAGAAGAATGCCTATGCGCCCTATTCCGGCTACTACGTGGGGGCAGCGGCCCTTTTTGATTCGGGAAAGGTCTATACAGGCGCCAACGTGGAGAACGCCTCCTATCCGGCCGGCATGTGCGCCGAGAGGACTGCCATCTTTTCCGCGGTGGCCAGGGGGGAGCGCCGCCTGATCGCGGTTGCGGTCGCCGGCGGGGCCGGGGGCAATAACAGCGGCGACTACGGCTATCCCTGCGGCATCTGCCGCCAGGTGATGCGGGAATTTGGCTCCCCAAAGGAGATAACCGTGCTCATAGCCAGGACGGTGGACGACTATATCGAAAGGACCCTGGACGAGCTGCTGCCGCTGAGCTTTGGGCCGGAAAACATGAGATAGGCCCTGGATCAGCGCATTTTGTGTGTATAAATAATGATTTTCTAAAAAAATAATGATTTTGTAAAATAAGAAAGGATTGATCCATATGGAACGGAAAAACGCGTGGCTTTCTTACACAGAGGCTGATGAAAAAGAATTGGAGGCAACCGCCAAGGGATACCGGGACTTCCTGGACAACGGCAAAACCGAGCGGGAGTGCGTGACAGAGATCGTCCGCCAGGCGGAGGCGGCCGGCTATACCGATCTGAACGCTGTACTCAAAGAAGGAAAGACCCTAAAGGCCGGGGATAAGGTCTATGCCGTGGGCATGAAAAAGATCGTGGCGATGTTCCACATCGGCACCAAAGCGCTTTCTGACGGCATGAGCATCCTGTGCGCCCATATTGACTCCCCACGCCTTGATATCAAGCAGAATCCCCTCTATGAGGATACCAGCCTCTGCTACCTGGATACCCATTACTATGGCGGCGTGAAGAAATATCAGTGGGTGACCCTGCCGCTGGCTATCCACGGCGTCATCGTCAAAAAGGACGGGACCGTTGTGACTGTCACGGTCGGCGAGAAGGAGGACGACCCCATCGTCTATATCACGGACCTTCTCATCCACCTTTCCGCCAAGCAGCTCCAGAAAACCGCCGCCGAGGTGATCGAAGGGGAAAGTCTGGACATCCTGATCGGCAGCCGGCCCTTAAAGGACCTGCCGGATGATAAGAAAAAAGAGGCGGTCAAGGAAAATGTCCTGCGCATCCTGGAAGACATGTACGGCGTAACGGAGGAGGACTTCCTCTCCGCCGAGCTTGAGATCGTGCCCGCCGGCAGGGCCCGGGAATGCGGCCTGGACCGCAGCATGGTGGCCGCCTACGGCCAGGACGACAGGGTCTGCGCCTATACCTCCCTGGCGGCCATGCTGGAAATGGACGAGGTGCCGGAGCGCACCAGCTGTTGCCTGCTGGTAGACAAGGAGGAGATCGGCTCCGTGGGCGCCACGGGCATGCAGTCCCGCTTCTTTGAAAATACGGTGGCGGACCTTCTGGACGCCCTGGGCGGCTTCTCGGAGCAGGCCCTCCGCCATGCGCTTAAGAATTCCAGCATGCTCTCCTCCGATGTCAGCGCCGGCTTTGACCCGGCCTACCAGGAGGCCTTTGAAAAGAAGAACGCGGCTTATCTTGGCCGCGGCATTGTGCTCAACAAGTTCACCGGTTCCCGCGGCAAGTCCGGCTCCAACGATGCCAACGCCGAGTATGTGGCCCGCATCCGCCGGATCTTTGACGGCCACCAGGTTTCCTTCCAGACCGCGGAGCTTGGCAAGGTCGATGTGGGCGGTGGCGGAACCATCGCCTATATCGCGGCCCTTTACGGCATGAACGTCATTGACAGCGGCGTGGCTGTCCTCTCCATGCACGCGCCCTGGGAGATCACCAGCAAAGCGGATATCTACGAAGCGAAAAAAGCCTACAAGGCCTTCCTGAAAGAGGCATAA
>CAMNNO010000159.1 GCA_946545475.1 uncultured Blautia sp. | reverse complement strand
GCCTACCGCCAGGTAAACGTAAAATAGGAAAGATAGCAAAGAGACATGCCGCACTCCTCAGCCTACCGCCAGGTAAACGTAAAATAGGAAAGATAGCAAAGAGACATGCCGCACTCCTCAGCCTACCGCCAGGTAAACGTAAAATAGGAAAGATAGCAAAGAGACATGCCGCACTCCTCAGCCTACCGCCAGGTAAACGTAAAATAGGAAAGATAGCAAAGAGACATGCCGCACTCCTCAGCCTACCGCCAGGTAAACGTAAAATAGGAAAGATAGCAAAGAGACATGCCGCACTCCTCAGCCTACCGCCAGGTAAACGTAAAATAGGAAAGATAGCAAAGAGACATGCCGCACTCCTCAGCCTGCCGGCAGGTAAAGCCTAAAATAGAAAAAGCAACAAGAGACATAGCGCCCCCAACACCCTACCACCAGCTAAATATAAACTAAACAGGCAACAAGGGGGGGCGATGGGGTCTCCCCTATTACAGGATGTATTGCCGCACGGCCTCCTCAAACTGTTTTTTGCGGAAAGCTGCGATCTCCCCGAGCGAGACATCCGCAAGGCTCTCAACATATCCTTTTTCCTGCTTGTAAAGCCACATGGCCTCTTCGCTTCCCAGCCTTCTATAATGGTTTATGCCAAGCCAGTCCTCATAGGCGATAGGAAGGGGGTAGCCGAGCTTCTCTTCCAGGAGAGACATGAGAGTGATGGTATCCGCGCATTTCTCTAACCCTTCCCAGTAGGAAAGGACCTCATGGACATGCGCCTGGATCTCATAGCGGCGTTTTCCGCCGCCGCAGATAACACTTTTTTCAAACAGGCTCTCACGCACAGCGAAGGTCGCCTGGCGGAACTTTGGCGAGATGATGCCGCCCTTCCATCCGAAGTCCACATTCGGGCTGTTGAGGCCTGACAGCCCTTTGTCCTCGCAGGTACTGAAAATGCCTTCATAGAAGACCGTGATAAAGCCTTCGAAGGCCGGCCAGTATTCCCGGATCTCCTGCGTCAGCGTCTCAAGGAGGGCGATGCCCCTGGTGCCGCCGATGGCAAAGATGACAATGTTGCGAAGGCTGCCGCCGTTCTGGCGGTAAAAGTCGGTCACGTAGCGCATGCAGCGCCGGAGCGTCTCGCCGGAGGCGATGATGTCGCCGAGGAGGAGCGTGCCGCCGCTCACCATGGTAAGCTTGCTGTATTTGATCTCCAGGCCGGCGACCTCGTCATGGTCGAAAACCTTTTCGCTGGAAAGGAAGCTGATGTCGTGGACCCGGATGTGGTCCCGGTAGCAGCTTTCCTCCAGGGGATAGTTGAGCGCTCCCCGCAGAATGGACAGGATGTTGGCGTTGGTGATCTTGCCCTGCTCTTCCAGGTAAGACATCATCCGCGTTGTGGAGGGGAGCATACAGTGATAGACCTCATAGCCGACGATCTCCGGCGTATTGAGGAGTTTCCGCGTCTGCGGCGCGGAAATGACATAGTATTCGTTTAAAAATTCCCCACCCTCCAGGCGGTAAACGTCCGCATCCTGCTCTGAAAATTCCGATACCAGTTGAACGCGATCCCAGTTTTCTTTCCAGCTGCTCATCTGACACTCCTCCTTATACTCCCAGACGAATCGCAAAACAAAAAAACAGCCAAATTTCCCCTTTTCACTGAAAAAAGAGAAACTGACTGTCTTCGCCGTATCTGTTTATGACCTGTTCCTGTTTGCCGGTCTTTTTGCCCATTCGTCCCATAATTAGCCCCTCGCGCATTTGCTTGTCAGGACAGAAAAGAGGCGCTCCTCCCTCTGTCCTGTTTTCAAGAAGATATTATATGCAGAAGGCCGGAATGTCAAGGCTTCCGGGGCGGAAAAACGTTCCGAAATATTGTCCGCCCCAGACGCCCGCCCTCGTTAGTTTTCCCTAACAGACGCTTTTCCCTTTCTGGCAAAAACGCCTTAAAAGCCATGGAGGGAGCATGATTATTTTTTTCACACAGCTGTCATGCTTTTTGTATACTCGCGAACGAATTTAACTGCCAATTGCAGTTTTACGCCGCGGTATATGCAGTTACACTAAAATAATTGCCTGCGGCAATTATTAAGTGTAACTAGTATAAATCAATATATAATGATGGCCACGCCGGCCTCGATGTTGTTGTAGATCGCCTCTGCCGCACTGTAGGGCAGGTTGACGCAGCCGTGGGAACCGCCGGAGACATAAATATCGCCGCCGAAGGCGCCCCGCCAGGTGGCATCGTGAAGGCCCTGGCCCTCGTAGAAGGGCATCCAGAACTGAACCTCAGTGCGGTAGCCGTCCTGCGCGTCATCGCCGACCAGGACCGAAGGGCTCTCCTTATAGGCCAGGGGGAAAGCCCCGGTCTGGGTCGTGGCGTTCCGGGCTACAGAGCCGGACACCACATCGCTTTCCACGATCAGGTAGCCGTTCTTGTAAAACCAGAGATGCTGGGAGGAGAGGCTCACCTCCACATAGGTCCCGCACAGGTCGTCGACGCCGTTCCGGCGGTAGTAAACCGGATTCCCGTAGTCGTTGGTCTCGAAATAGACGGGCTCGCGCGATACCGTCTGGTTATTTCGGATATCCTGAAGGAGCTCGGCGTATTCCCCGTCCTGATCCACGCGGTAGCCGTATTCGTTAAGGTTCGCCGGGATGGTGACGTTGTAGCCATTGGTGGTCCGGAAGATGCGGTCCGTATAGCGCGTATTGTAGGTATAGGCCATCTCGTAAATGTAGTTCCGGATGGGCTCCTCAAGGAGCGTTCCGCTGCCGGTATCCAGCCAGCCCTGTATGGTATCCCAGCCCAGGGTTTTCGTTTCGCTGCCGAAGGTATAATGGATCTCGGCCAGGCAGTAGCGGTTGTAGAGGTCCTTTTCATAGTTCAGCGTCTCGTCGTCCTGCGTAACCGCCGGGGGCAGGTAGAGGTCGTCTGTCAGAGCCACCGCAACATTCTGCCCCAGAAGGGCGTCCGAGCTGCGCCCAGAGAGCTCCGCAAAAGCCCTGGCGGCCAGGCGGGAGGGGTCCACCTCGTTTCCTCTGACCTCGGGGACGATCTCGTACAGGCGCGTAGAGGCATTTTGCGTCAGATAGGCGTCCTGGCTTCTGGTGCGGCCGTTTAATATGCCGCTGCCCTCAATAGCCTGACGCGTTTTTGCCTCGTCAAACAAAAGAGGAATGTCGATGGTGAAGCTGTTTCCGGCAAAGAGGCCTTCCAGCAGATTTTTGAAGCCGTCCCTCTGGGCGACATAAGCCATATCGATGAGGCGGGAAAGCTTCTCCTCATCCAGGCTGCCGCCCATATCCTGAAGAGAGGCTGAGAGGATCGCCGTACCGCCTTCCGTCACAGTTACGGATGAAGAGGCAAAGTCCTTTTTGATGGAGGAGAGGACCTCTTCCCGGGTCTTTCCAGCCACGCTCTGCCCATTGATGCTGGTCTTGTCAAAGAACTTCGGGCTGCTTTGCAGCTGTTTCAGGTAAAATAGTCCTCCGCTGACCAGGAAGAGGATAAAGATCAGCACCGCCGCCACAACTGCCTTCCGCCTGGCGTGCCGGTCCTCGGCCCTCATTTCGTCGTCATAATCGTAAAAATCTTCTCTTGCCATATGGTTTCCCCCTTATTATATAATCCCCCTTTTACCTGCCTGCGCCGCCCCTGCGATAAATCGAGTAGGAGGGGAATCTCCGCCCCTGCGATAAAAAGAGGCCAGACCTCCTGGAGCGAAGTCTGGCCTGGCGTTCTCCCTGTACTTTCAAGGCAGCTTCAGCCTTTTATCGGCGCCGGCGCAGCCCGCTTTATTTTTCCAGGGGCACCGGAGAGGGCACTCTCTGGGCGTGTTCCGCATAGTAGTGCTCTTTTAACTTTGCGAAGCTTTCCTCGCTGATATCGTGTTCCATCTTGCAGGCGTCCTGAAGGGCGACTTCTTCGGGGACGCCCAGGCTTTCCAGAAAGCTTGCCAGTATTCTGTGCCGTTCATAGATCCGCCTGGCGATCACCGCTCCTTTTTCCTCCAGCATGATCGTGCCATATCGGTCCATGGCAATGTAGCCATCCTCCCGCAGAAGCTTCATGGCATGGCTGACGCTGGGCTTTGAAACACCAAGCATGGACGCGATATCCACCGAGCGGACTTCTTTTTCCTTTTCTGATAAGCGCAGGATAGCCTCAAGATAATCCTCAGCAGATTCATGAATTTCCATAACATACCTCCATACGTACACTAGAGGTCCTTAAAATTTGCGCAGCAAATTCTTAGTCCCTCTGCATATACCGCGGCATAAATTCCGCTACGATTGATGTTCTCATAAACGCTCCCATCCGAGCATACCGCCAGTTTTTTGACGCCCAGGTCGATCCCGATGCTCTCTCCGGTAAGCGGAACGGGAATGCAGGGTTCTTCATATGCGACAGCCAGATACCAGTATTTCCCGTCAAAAGAGATCCGGGGATTGGAATACTTCATATTGGAATACCCCATTCCTTCCGGCAGGACGGGCAGGGGCTCCGATGTCCGGACGAAGCCCATCTTTTCTCCGTGGAAGCCCCCTTCCCGCCGGGAAAGACTTTCATAATTCACATAGAATGCCGGCTTTGATCTTTTCTTTGACTTATAGTCCGGCTTTCCGGCCTGGCCCTTTAAGAATCTCTTCATGGCGGCATCGGCATCCTTAACGCCCTGTTTCATGACATTGCTGCCAACATCCTTAAGCCATGTATGGGTGGTTTTTTCAGGATGTTATTGATGTATTTTCTGACTTCCTTTTCCGATACTCCCTTTTTCCCTGTCCGACCATTGGCCAGATAGTCTTTCCACAGGCGCTCATTTTCCGAGAGGAAAAAATTATATGCCCACCTTGCGGTGCCGGCGCTCCTTCTGAACAGGTCTTCCTGCTCAGGCGTCGGGCACAGCTTTATCTTCTTTGCCAGCAGCATTTGCCTTTACCTCATCGATCAGTTTCTTTGTTTTTTTCGACCTTTGCCCGTACAGCCTGTTGGCAAAGACAGTAATGATCTGGATCAGGTCATCGGTCAGTTCCTGCTCCCGGCTGTATTCTGTCTGGTCGATAACTTCAATCTCAACATCGTTGATCTGGCAAAGGTATTCGATCATCTCGTACCCAAACCCGACCAGTCTGTCTTTGTAGAGAATTACTATTTTTGAAATTTCTTTTCTACTTATTTTTAAAAGTAGTTCTTTCAGCCCACTTTTCTTATAGTTGATCCCAGAGCCAATATCCTCAATGATCTCAAACTGATAACCTTTAGCATACATATAGGATCTTACATTGTCCACCTGCTTTTTCAGATCATCCTTTTGTGCAGGAGTTGATACCCTGCAATACCCGATGACCTTTTTGTTAGCCTCCTTCCCGCCTAAAAAGCGCTTAAGCTGATCTGTGGAATAATATCGTGTGCCGCCCTGGCTGATATGACATGGTATCAGTTCTCCGGTTTCCTGCATCCGTCTGAGAGTTGTCGGTGTAACACCGACAATTTTTGCAAATTTACCTATGCTTATCAATTCCATAGCCATACTTCCTTAGAATCGAATGATATAATAAGTATAGCATAATCATGTTACATAATCAATAGATATTTACATTTTTATTAAATTTTATATATATTTATTATAACTGTTTAAAATCCCATGCAAAAATTTCTGCCGTCAGGTATAAACCAGTGGTTTAATAGGATTCATTCTATCATAAACTCTCAAAAGCCGCAACTTATAACAGCTGCTTTTTCAGAGTAAGCGCACGTTTTTCCAAGCTTAAATATAAGTTTGGTGATGCAGGCCGGAAGTGGGGAAGAAATGGGGACGGTTCTTTTTTCTTGTGATCCGTAAGAAAAAAGAACCATCCCCATTTCTTCCGAGAAAAAAGCCCTCTTTCCGCGGGGAACGAGGGCTTTTCTATTATGGCAGGGGGAGAGGGGGCGCGCCCCTCTCCTCTATTTAGGGTCCTTTAGAGCGCTCCGGTCAGCTTCGGCAGCCACAGGCTGATCTCAGGAACGAAGGAGATCAGCAGCAGGGCGACGAGCATGCAGACATAGAAGGGAAGGGTCGCCTTGACGACCTTTTCCATGGGGCGCTTGGCTACGGCGGAGCCGATAAAGAGGACGGCGCCTACCGGAGGCGTAAGGAGGCCGATGCCGCAGTTCAGGACCATCATGATACCGAACTGGATGGGATGGATGCCCACGCTGACAGCCACAGGAAGAAGGATAGGCGTGGCGATCAGGATGATGGGCGCCATATCCATGATCATGCCCAGGACCAGGATAATCAGGTTGAGAAGAAGGATGACCACCACCCGGTTGCTGGATATGCTGGTGATAAAGTTGGCTGCCTTGGCCGGCACATGGAGCAGAGTCAGGCACGTACCGAAGGCCGCGCTCATGGCGATCAGGATGAGAACGATGGAAAGCGTTTCAATGCAGCTTTCCAGGCTCTGCCATACCTGCTTCCAGGTAAGTCCCTTATAGACAAAAACGGATACGATCAGAGAGTAGATGACCGCGATAGCGGCGGATTCGGTAGCCGTGAAGATACCGCCGACAACGCCGACAACAACAACCAGGACCGCCAGGAGCGCCCAGATGGACTTTCCGAGCTGCTGGAAGAAGGTTTTGATGGAGAAGGGCTCACCCTTCGGGTAATTGTGCTTAACCGAGAGGATGTAGGAGCCTACCATCAGGGCGATAGCCAGGATGGCGCCGGGAAGGTATCCGGCCATGAACAGGGCGCCTACCGAGATGCCGCCTGCCGTAGTGGCATAAATGACCATGTTATGGCTGGGCGGGACCAGAAGGCCCTCGCAGGAGGAGGTGATGGTGACGGCGGTGGAGAAGTCCGCGTCATATCCCTGGTCGACCATCATGGGGATAAGGATGGAGCCTAAAGATGCGGTATCGGCGGAAGCGGAACCGGAAATGCCGCCGAAGAAGTAGGAGGCCACGATGTTGACCATGGCCAGGCCGCCCCGCATCCAGCCAACCAGGGAGTTGGCCAGCGCTATCAGTTTATCCGAAATACCTCCCGAGCCCATCAGGACACCCATCGTGATGAAGAAGGGAACCGCCATCAGGGAGAAGGACCAGGTGCCCTTGACCATCTGCTGGGGAAGGGAAACCAGGTTCTGACCCATGGAAAGAAGGCAAAGTACCGTAGATATGCCCACCGCGTAGGCGATGGGGAAACGCAGCAGGATCATAACAAGGAAACTGCCCAAAAGAATTATGGTTGATAAGGTTTCAGGATCCATTTATGCTGCCTCCTTTACGTTTTTTTCCATAAGTAAGGCTTCCAGATGCTGGAAGACCTGTTCCAGTTCGAATATGATCATGCCGGCACCTGCCACCGGAATGGACAGGTACTGCCAGAACTTGCTGAGTGTGGGGATAGAGGCATATTTTCCCAGCTCCGTAAGAGGCGAGGTGCAGAATTTAATGCCGGAAACCAGGAGCACGATCCCAAGGATCAGCACGGCCACATCCGCAATGATATCCGAAATTTTAAGGAGCTTCGGCGACAGATACTGGTCAAAGGCCGTCATGCGGATATGTGCGCCCTTGCGGATAGCCAGGGTAGCGGACAGGACCGCCATGTAGACCATAAGGGTCAGGACGACTTCCTCGCTCCAGTAGGGGTCGGTGATAAAGGGAAGATACCGGCCGGCGACAGCCCATGTGGTGATCGCGATATCGCCGATCAGAAGAAGCTTACACACGAACATCAGTACCTTATACGTCCAGTCATAGACTGGCTTGATTTTTTCAAGCGATTTGAAAAAAGCAGGCATAAATACGAAAACCCTCCTTTCTATTTTAGACTGTAGCAGTATTCCAATTTATACCGCAACAGTTTTAGACTGTAGCAGTATTCCAATTTATACTGTAGCAGTATTCCAATTTATACCGCAGCAGTTTTAGACCGTAACAGTATTCAGATTTATACTGTAGCAGTACTCATAAGGATCACTCTCAGATCATCC
>CAMNNO010000158.1 GCA_946545475.1 uncultured Blautia sp. | reverse complement strand
CCTCACCTCTATCTTCATGTTATCACTTTTGTCAAGAGGTACACACTTTATCATTTTTTTGAATACTGCTATAAGATAAGAAACGTAAACAATGGATAAACAAAGTT
The DNA here is from genome assembly GCA_946545475.1 of uncultured Blautia sp. Taxonomy (GTDB): domain Bacteria; phylum Bacillota; class Clostridia; order Lachnospirales; family Lachnospiraceae; genus Blautia_A. The sequence goes on along the minus strand of CAMNNO010000158.1, from coordinate 7,886 downwards.
TATCACATACTTTGTGGAAGTGCCAGCACCATATCGTTTTTATTCCAATATAAGAAAAAGAAACTGTATGGGGCGGCACGTGCCGATGTACGAGATATCATAAAGACTTTATGCAAGTACAAAGACGTAGAGATAATAGAAGGTGCAGTCTGTATAGACCACGTTTACCTTTGTGTAGCAATTCCACCGAAGATGAGCGTGTCGAATTTTATGGGATATCTTAAGGGGAAAAGTGCCTTAAGGATTTATGATAAGCATCCGGATCTTCAAAGCAAATGGAACAAGGCTTTTGGGGCGCATGAGTATTATGTTGCAACAGTAGGCAATATTATCGAAGAGACCATCAAAAAGTATATTCAGGAACAATTTGAAGAATCTGAGAAAGAAGAAGACTAAATTGCTTTAAGCGGTAGCCGGTAACAGTGCTTGCGATACCTGCCCTTTGGGCGTGCAAGTAATCGCCCTTATAGGGCTTCCCCCCCCACTTGAAGTGGGGGGGTGGTGACTTTGTGACTCATAAATCTGCTCACCGATAAAATCCATCAAAAAGATCATCCAGCGTTAATACGCGGGATACGTATTCGGTGTGAGTGGTTCCTTTAAGCCCCATAGCACTGATAAACACGAGCTTAAGGCTTTGTCTGGTCCCGGTTTCTGACTGAAAGAGCCGGATTTTTTTAAGAAGCTTCTGCTCGTAATCCGCTGAGATGGCGAATGGCTGGTCGGTATATTTAATTTCACAGATGTCAGTGATCCCGTCGTCTCTCTCTATGACAAGATCGATTTGGGCTCCGCCTTCGGCATCCCGGCCAACCCACGGAAAATGGACGGTCCTGACGCCGGCTATGCCAAGGGAAGCCTTGATCAGACGGATGTGATACAGGCAGAGCATTTCAAAGGCGTGGCCGCGCCAGTTGGCATAGCTGCCGTTATCGTGACGAAAATCATGAAAATGCTCAATATCTTTAGGAGCGTCTGCCGACAAAAAGGTATAATGAAACAGCAAAAAGGGGTCGGACAGGTAAAGCCAAAGAGGATGATTTTTGCCGTGTGGCTCCTTGTGTTCTTCGATATAGCCGCACTTTTGGAGATCGTCGACAGCGCGGGAAAAGGTTCCTTTGGGTATGCTAAGCTGTTCAAAGCATTCTACTTTTCTCATGCCATACCTTTTGCTGGAAAGGAGCCGGAGAATCTGGTCATATACCGGAGACTTTCGCAGCGTGGCTTCGAGCAGCTTCATAGATTCGTTCCGGAGCAGGGCGTGGGGCTGAAAGCACAGGTAATCGATGTTCCAGGACAGGCTCTCATGAGGGCTTAAAAGATCCAGAAAATAGGGAAGTCCGCCGAAAACCATCTGACACTCGGCGATCTGGTTTCGTGACCAGCCGAACTCCCGGTCACGGAAAAACTGCTCCGATTCCCATAACGTGAAAGGGGAGAGGAAGATCTGACAGGTAACACGATTGTAAAGGCTTCCCGTATTTTCCAGTATATTGCCAATGATCCAGGAAGTGGCAGAACCGCAGATAATAAACAGAAAATCCCCGTCTATGGTCCCGCATCGGTTCCAGAATTCGCCGAAGGCCATCAGAAAATCGGATCTTGCTGTGGCAAACCAGGGAAATTCATCAAAAAATACTATGCGCTTTCCGTGGGGAGAGCGGAGGGTCTCTTCCCTGGTTAGAAGCTTATAAAGACGCGAAAAGGCCTCAAACCAGTCGGTGGGGGTCGCTTTTTCCGCAGCTCCATATTCCAGCAATCTCTGATTAAAAGATTTCAGCTGGATTTTCATGTTGCCGCTTTCGACACCGGTTGCCCGAAAAGCAAAGCAATTAGAAAATGTTTGCTCGATAAGGAATGTCTTTCCCACACGTCGCCGGCCATAGACGCATACAAGCTCCGATTTGCCGGAGCGTTCGCAACGGAGCAGCTCTTCTGTCTCAGCTTTTCTTCCGATGACTCTCATATCGGTATATCCTCCTCTGTGCTTGGGAATTATAATTCAATTATAACAGAAGTCCAAATATATGCAATAAATATTTTATAAGTGGATTTAAATATGAAAATAATAGAATAAAATCCAATTATATCCGAAAAAGCATTCATATTAGAAAATAAGGTGAGCTCATGGCCGGAAATTAGAATGTAAATTTAAACACAATATAATATAAGGAATGGGGACGATTCTTTTTTCTTGAGAAAAAAGAATCGTCCCCATTTGCCGGAAATCAGGCTTTGCGCAGTGGCGCAGGGACATTTCCCGAAACACTCTTTAAGAGAAGTCTACCTGTTCATTAAACGTCAAACTCTTCTTTTAGATCCAACATGCCCCGGATCTCGGCATGACCGTTCTCCAGGTAGAACAGGCCCATCTCCCAGCCGTTCTTATCATAGAGCTCCATGATCTGGGGCATGGCGGCACGTACCTTTTCCAGCAGAGCTTCATCCTTGACGATTTTGGCTATGCCATCATAGCGCAGGAACTCACCGCCATTTACGGCAAGGATTTCGACTTTGGGATTGGCGGTCAGCTGCTTGAAGACATTCTTAAAGGTTCCGCAGCCGAAATAGAGCTTGTCTCCATCCAGCAGATGGAAACCGAAGGGACGGCCCTTGGGCTGATCACCATCGGTGGTCAGAAAGTAGAAGGTCTTGGCATTATCCAGGAATTCGTTGACTTTTGATACATGTGACATGATGTTTTCCTCCTTGGCTATTTTTTAAACTGGTATTATGATACGACTAATTTTTGAATCACACAAGTACAAATAGTTACCTTATTTTGTGTTATCGCGGGGGCAGCGCAAGGAGATATTTCGGTTTACGCCGAACGCCGCTCTGTGGGCGAGCAGGAGGAACTTGAAAAAGACATTTTGATTTATTAAAAAGATCCCGTAATTCCAAGAGAATCGGAATCACGGGATCTTTTTATGCACAGAACCGCCGCAAGGAAGATGTCACCTGACAGTGACCGGCGGCTCGCACAAGGATAGGGAAGAAAGGCGCTCCCCTATCCGATTTATGGCTTATTACTCGACGAGCCTGCCTTCATAATAGAGGGAACCGTCAGCTTCACGGCTCCACTTGGAAAGCCAGGTGTCATACTGGAAGAAGAGGTCGGAGGCGACGATCGTGTGGATGCGCTCGTCGACGTAGATGTACTGGACAAGCGGGGCACCCTGGGCATTGGCAAAGTCGTAGACGTTGAAGCGGCCGGACTTGTAGGAACCGGTCAGGGCAGCGTCCACATCCGTATCAAGGCCGTTTCGACCCAGCCAGTAGGGGAACTGCTCGCGCATGCTGGCGTTGTCGAAGGAGCCGCCCTCGGCCTGGCCCTGGAGGGCGCAGACGGGAGTCAGGTTGCCTTCCATATTGAGGTCTGTCTGCTCATAGGGGCTGACCGCATCGCTCGGAAGAGACGCACCGACAGCACCGGTGGCCGCGCCGGCGGCGAAGATATCGTTCATGCGCATCATCCAGGTGAAGGTAGCGGCGCCACCGTAGGACTGGCCCATAGCGTAGATGCGGGTGGTGTCGATAGGAAGGCGCTCGACGGTGTCGGCAACCGCTTCGCGGATGTAGGCATAGTCGTCAAAGAGGTTCGGATCCTGCTCCAGGTTCCAGCGGGGATTCGGGAAGTTCCTGTCCGTGCGGTACAGGCAGCCGGTCATCAGGATGGCGATGAAGCCGCGTTCGTTGGCGACCTTGATGAACTCACTGCGGGCAAGCATGGATTCTGCGGTGTTGTTGTTGCCGTGGCTGTAGACGACCAGCGGAACTTTGCCGTCTTCGGTGGTGGGAGAAAGCTTCTCGGGAACAAATTCAACCCAGTAACGGTTGACGCCGGCGATGACCTTTTCGCGGCGGACGGCGCCCCACTCCTCCACGCTGCGGGCGGAGCGGAGAGAATTGTTGGCAAAGCCGACAGGGCGGATGACGGAGGACTGGAAGTCCCACACGGCGCGGGTCACATCGGCGGAGGGTGCGGAAGCGTTCTCAGTAACGGTGTAGCGGGTCTGGGCAAGGAAGTTCTGCTCATCGATCAGGGAATCAATGGTGTCATTTTTAGCCATGTAAATGCCGGTGGCAAGGTCGGTGGAGAACTTCTCTTCGCCGACATTGTTGGCCTTATTCCAGTAGGCAAGGACAGTTTCGGCATTTTCATCCATCTCGTCCACAAAGAACCAGACAGGCATGGGCAGCTCGCCCATTTTGACATTGGCAAGCTTGGTGTCCTGGGAAGCGCATTCTTCCATGTAGGAGGCATCGATCTCGCCGATGGCGCCGTAGGTCGCGGCTGAGGCAAAGTTCTGGGGGTTCTTCATGAGCCACTTCTGGGCAGTGGTCACGGCGTCGCCATAGGCGGCCATGTAGTTATTGCCCTTCTGGGCATTGTAGTGGCCGCGGGCGTGGGTCACGGTGTAAAGGCTGTCAAGGTAGGCGATTTCGTCCTCGCTCCAGCCATCGGCTGTCTGGGCAACGGAGACGATAAGCCCCTGCTCATCGGCCAGGGCCTGCCAGCCGGTTTCGGAGAGCCAGGCATTGATATCATCGACAGAACTGTCGGGCAGGAGCATGACAAAGGGCTCGCTCTGCCTGTTTTCAGCGCCAATGTAGACATAAGAGGTGCGCGTATCCTCGCCGACGGTGACGGGCTGCTCAAACAGCCCACTGATGGTGGTTTTGTAGGGGTCGTTGAGATCCAGCATGCCGTACATATCGCCGGTAACCGGAAGAGTCTGAGCTTCGGTCGCTGCCAGGGCAGGCGATGCGAGAGCCGTACACAGGACAAGCGTGAGAGCAAGGGATAGTGTCCGTTTCATGGTAAGCCTCCTTTTTAAGTCTCATGTGTAAAATTGCGGGTAAAGATCAGATAAATAAAGTTTACAGCCATAACGGCCTGGATGTCAACGGATAGCCGGATGAAAAACAAGAAAGAACAGGCTGAAAAACAGAATTTCATTGCAGAAAATGAAAGATGCCTTTCAAAAACTTGCATTCATCGCGTTTGAGTTGATGCCAGTTTTTCAAGATAGTAAAATTATCACTGGCACCATTTGGTGCAAGGATCGTATAAGAAATGGGGATGGTTCTTTTTCTTGAGAAAAAAGAACCATCCCCATTTCACATCAGTCCCAAACAATTTCCATACATGAATATCCCGCAGGAACTTCTGGCACCTCAGAAAAAATTTTGTTTAAGTGAGAAGATTTTGTTTTAATTACGCCATCAGAATGCAGCCATTCATAATTGACTATAGATTCTATTTCTTCAGGCCCGGCAGTCGTGCATATCACTATGCTTTCTCCTAAAAGCTCCAAGACGTCTCTGCCATCTTGACAGTATATTCTTGTATCCATGTGCAAAGCAACTCGGACCCAGGCTACATGGGTGAGTTGTTCAAGAGCCTTAAAGTCTTCATACATTTCTGCGATATGCGGTCGCCCGAACTCCCATTGATTCGGAGCAATGGCATATTCATCGGCATTATCCATAAAAAATTCGTCCAGAGTTAATAGGGGAAGAGCGCCTTGTCGGCAGGCCTTCAATTTTTCTTTAAATGCCTGTGGGCTGATCATGTGACACCTCCTTACAAAATCTGAAACTGATGATCATAAAAATTAAGGAAGGGGAATGGCCATGAGAAGGCGAAATTCACCTTCTTTTTTTGTGTCGATGGTAAGGCGCCCGTTATATTTTTCCAGGGTCTTGCGGATGTTTCGGAGGCCGTGGCCGTGGAGGGCGCGGTCGGCTTTGGAGGTCAGGGGGAGGCCGTCCTGCAGGGACTCTACGGCGGGGGAAGAATTGGTGACGGAAAAGATCAGCTGAGATCCGGCCTCGCGCCCCTGTATCCGTATAAAGCGGCCGCTCTCGGGGCTCAGCTTGTCGCAGGCCTCGAGAGCGTTCGACAGGGCATTCCCGAAGATGGCGCAGACATCCACATCCCGCAGAAAGCTGCCCTTGCGAAAATCCAGCTCGCAGTCGAAGCGGATCTGGCGAAGGCGCGCGATCTGCATTTTCTCGCTGATGAGGCTGTTGAGAACAAGATTCCCGGTTTCGACATCCATCTTCCCGTAGGTGACTTCCGCGATCAGGTCCTGGACATACTCCCTGGCACGCGGGGCATCCCCCTTTGCGAGGATGGCATCCAGCGACAGAAGGTGGTTCCTGGTATCATGGTAAACCGCACGCACGCTGTTCTCGTGTATCTGCTGGAGGCGGAGCGCCCGAAGCTCGTACTCGTTGGCCTGGAGCTGCAGGTGATCCTCCATGTGGTTCTGGCTGGCACAGATATAGCGCTCGAATGTCACGACAAAGGCAAGCAGAAAGAGGGTGTCGAGCAGGATATAGAGGGTGAAGAGGCCGCCCATGGCCAGCTCCTCCGGGTGCTTGAAGTAGGTGCCGGTCAGGTTCCGGAGAAACACGCTGGCCAGGAAGCAGGAGCTTATGGTGACGATCTGGGGAAGGCTAAAGCCCCGAAGCTTCCTGAGCGGGATGCCTTCGGCGATGATGACGGCCACCAGGATATGCACCAGGGTTTCCAGAACGGCATAGATAAAATCTCTCTCGGCAGAGGTCCTGGCGGGAAGCCTGTTTATAAAAGAGAGGACCGTGGGCGAGCGCATGATGGACTGGGCCATGGAGGAATAGAAGGTGCCCAGAATGGCAAAGTGGAGCGCATCCGCAAGAGGCTGACCCTTGTTCAGCAGAACGTACAGAAAATAGATGACAAGCCGGTAGGTAAAGCGCAGGAACATGGCATCGCCCGTGCTGGTAAAAAAACGGGAGTCGTATAGAAGAAAAAGCGACAGCAAAAAAACATAGGAGGCCAGGCGCCGCCGCAGGGAGAGCGGCCGACCCGCCGGTACACGGCTGAAAAAGTACAGGATGACCGGGAGCTCCAGGAAAAAAGAAAAAATATGTTTTTGCAGCAGGCTAGCCATACATCTGTTCCCCCATAAAGGCATCGAAGGCCTTTAGAAACTCTGCCCTGCGGTGACGGGAAAGCGGGACAGAGAGGCCGCCGTCCATCAGGATCGCGTCCGCCTCGATGCGGCGGATGCGCTTCATATTGATCAGGTATCCCTTATGGCAGCGGAAAAAGCCATCCGATACCAGCTCATCCTCCATCTGGCTGATCGGCAGCAGAAAGGCGTCTTTTTTTCCCTCGTGGCAGACGATGACCTGGTGCTTCTGGGCCTCCACGTAATCGATATCCTTTACCGGGATCAGGCAGATGCCCATATTATTTTTGAGCTTGAGAATGTGCCCGCGCTCGCGCGCGAGCCTTTGGGCGACAAGGGTGAGCTTCTCGCGGAGGGTCTCGTAGGGGACAGGCTTTAAAAGAAAGCTGACCGCCTGGACATCATAGCCTTCCAGGGCATACTGGGCCAGGCTGGTAAGGAAAATGATGGGCACATTCTTGCCGCGCCGACGGATCTCCCTGGCCGCGTCCATGCCGGACACATCGCCCATGCGGATGTCCAGGATGAGGATATCCGCCGTGTCCGGATAATCGGCAAGCAGCTCCTCCCCGGAGGAAAATGTGACGATCTGGATGGTATGGCCGCTCTCCTGTCCAAACCGCTTTAAAAAGCCGACCACCTGTATCAGGTGCTCCGGCTCGTCTTCACATATAATAATATTCAGATTCATGGCAGAAACCCCGGAATGTTTTTCAAAAAGTATCTTTTGCTATTATAGCATGTAATCATTTGCAATGCTAGAAGAGGTTTTATATTTATGGGGAGACCCCATCGGCCCCTTGTCGCTCATTTTGGATTATGCTTACCTGGCGGTAGGTTCTGGGTGCGCCATGCTTCCTTTAATTCTTCTATTTTACGCTTCCCTGCCGGTAGGCGCAGGGGAGGGGGGGCCGCTCAGAG
>CAMNNO010000157.1 GCA_946545475.1 uncultured Blautia sp. | reverse complement strand
GCCCCCCCTCCCCTGCGCCTACCGGCAGGTAAGCGTAAAATAGAAGTCACCAAAGTACATTATGCACAAGCTATTTTCGAAAAGTTCTTTACTGTTCACAGTCCCTTACTTTTTTTGCAGTTCATTGTAGCAATATTTGAGAATAGCTTTCCGTGTGACCAGCCCAATAAAATTGTTTCGGTCGTCCACAACAGGTACAAAATTCTGATTGATGGCGCAGTCCATCAGGTCCTCGATATTAGCGCTGGCCCGGACCGGCTTGTAGCAGGCCCTGCGGGGGATGGCAAGAATAGAGATCTCCTCCATCTCCTTTTCCGAGGCGGGGTGCAGATGCCGAAGGCCCCAGAGCAGGTCGCCCTCGGAAATAGTCCCGGCATAGTGCCCGTCCGCCCCGAGCAGGGGGATGCAGGAAAACCGGTGGTACTCCATTTTTTCCAGGGCCTGGCGGAGAGTATCCTCCTCGGTCAGGTAGGCAACATCATTCTTGGGTGTCAGATAGAATAAAATATTCACAGCGGTTACCTCGCAGCTTTTGTTATCGACGATATACTAGAAATAAATTTAGTATTTCTGCATATACCGCGCGGCAAATTGTCAGATTTTCCACTTATTTGGTTGCGCGAGTATAAAATCTACAGGAAAAATACGCCGCCGATGCAGCGGAAATTCCGTGCGGGAAGCGAAGATGCCAGGTTATACTAGTTACACTTAATAATTGCCGCAGGCAATTATTTTAGTGTAACTGCATATACCGCGGCACAAAATTATAATCGGCAGTTAAATTCGATCGCGAGTATAACATGCGGGCATTTTTCCCGTTCCCTATGATATTATGAAGAAAAGGCCCTGTCAATGCGATGAATTCTTAAATTTTTCGAAAACGAAAGCACAAGACAAGGATTTTGTTTGCTATTCATCCGCACAGGTGCTATGATATATTTATAAGAAACGATGTAGCGGCACTGCACAAAAGATTGGCTGTATGGAACCAGAAAGGGCGGCGTTAGATGGAATTTAAATATGATTTTTCACAGGGACGTTCCCGCATCATCTATAAGATCGGCAGGGATGCCATTCCGGACCGGAACGCATTTTCCATGCTTCAAATGGAAAACAGCCATTTCCTCCCGGTTTCGCTGGAAAAAGAAGGAGAGGATTTCTTCTTTTGCTATGACATTGCGGGAACAGTTAATTTTATGGCATGGCGTGACAACGCAAACGAGGAGAGCCTTTCCCGGATGAATGAAAAGATCCGCGCCGTGCTTTATCTGGTGCTCCAAAGAGGCTTCCCGGCGGAAGAGATCCTTCTTCGGGAGTCCGCCTTTTATATCGAAGAGGGGACGGGCAATGTCCGCTTTATCGGCCTCCCCCTGGCCGATACCGGGTCACGGATGGAGATCTTCAAAGAAAGCTTTGACTGGCGCGTGGCTTATATGAAAAGCCGGACGGAAGAAAAAACGGTGCCATTTGCAGGAACGGATGTCCTGGAAAGTGCGCCGGACTCCGGCTTTGCACCCGAGGAATGGGATGGGAGAAAGCCGGGCAGTACGCCATCTGACGCGGAAGGTCCGGACAGGCTTACGCCAAACACGGATAAGACGGAGGCTCACGGCCCGGACAGGTTTACGCTAAACACGGATAAGGCGGAGGCTCACGGCCCGGACAGGCTTACGCCAAACACGGATAAGGCGGAGGCTCACGGTCCGGACAGGCTTACGCCAAACACGGATAAGGCGGAGGCTCACAGCCCGGACAGGCTTACGTCAAACACGGATGAGACGCAGACGGAGAAACCGGACAGCGACGAAAAGACGGCTGCTGACGGGACCGCCAAGGCACAGAGCGGCAAGACAGAAAAGCCCCTGACGCTTAAAAAGAAGGTCCAGGACATGCCCGCACAGGAAAAGAGCGGCGCGGAGGATGTTCCGTACCGCCTGCGCCTTAGACGGGAGAGGACGGGGGAATGGATCGAGATCCGGCAGGATGAGGCCATTATAGGCCGGCGGGCGCAGACCTCGGGCGTCACCATTTCGGATAATCCGGCCATCAGCCGCGAGCACTGCGAAGTGCGCCGGACCCGGGACGGCTTCGAGATCCGGGACCTTAGATCCGCCAACTATACCTTCCTTGACGGCCGCCGCGTGACAAGCGAAGCCTGGACCCCCATGCTCAGAAAAGGAAGTCTCAGGATAGCGGATGAGAAATTTGATTATGACGTGGCAAAAAGCACCAGGTTTTACGAGGAGCAGGCCGCCGCAGATATAGTCTGAAGATCCGACAGCCTGAAATCGGATGCGAGGAGGATTATGCAAGATAAGATAACAGAGGATGAGAAGCGGATCATCGAGGGAGAAAACCCCTGGGAAGACGATGAGGAGCCTACCGTTATCCTTTTTATGCGCGACAAGGACCGGGAGGTAGCCAGCCCGTCGGCTGCTGCCGAAACGCCGCTGCCGGGAGAGAGGGGCTTTCAGAACCTTAACGCCTTCCGGCAGCAGATGGTGGAAGAAGGGCTCTACCCGCGAAAGCTGGCGGAAGAAGCCATAAGGCCGGACAGCCAGGAGCCCGCCGCCGGAACAGAGGGCATAAACCTGAAAGTCGGCAGCCTGAAAAAAGAGGATCTGAAAAAAGAGGGCCTGATAACAGATGAGCGGAAAGCCGGCCGTCTGATAAAAGACGGACCGCTGTCGGAAAAAGACGCAAGCGAAGAAGCGGAGCATGGCCGGCCGGCAAGCCGCGCCCCGGAACAGGAGCCGCGCGAAGAACCGGCACAGAAAGAGGCAAAAGAGGAGAAAACGCAGGAAGTCAAAGGCGTCGGCAGCTTTTTCATCGTGCTCCTGCTGATCCTCGCCCTCATGGCGGGAGCCGCCGCCTATGGCCAGAGAGACCGCTGGATGAAGGAGCCGCCCAGTGAGGAGACCCAGGCAGACCAGCCCTAGAACAGAGCAGGCCCGCCTTGCGGCAAACATGAAGGGGACCAGATCCCCATAAAGAATCTGGCCCTCTTTGTTCAATCTTTCTTAGTATAACCTGTCAGAGAAGCGGGATCCCGTGTTTCTCTGCTTCCGCGACTGTTCTCGGCGGCCAGAGGGAAGCATGGACCTCGCCGATATGAGCCTTCCGGAGGAAGAACATGCAGATACGGGACTGCCCGATACCGCCTCCGATGGTATAGGGAAGCTCCTTCTTAAAAATGGCCTGCTGGAAGGGAAGCTCCCGCCGGTCGTCGCATCCGGCTTCCGAAAGCTGCCGGTCAAGGGACTCTTCGTCCACACGGATACCCATGGAAGAAAGCTCCAGGGCAATGTCGAGAACCGGATAATAGACCAGGATGTCGCCGTTCAGCTCCCAGTCGTCATAGTCCGGCGCACGCCCGTCGTGGCGCTCACCGTTCGACAGGAGCTTGCCGACCTGCATAAGGAAGACGGCGCCCTTTTCCTTGACGATCTTGTATTCGCGTTCCTTCGGCGTAAGCTCGGGATACATATCCACCAGCTCTTCGGTGGTGACAAAAGAGATCTCCCTGGGCAGGATCTCTTCAATATAGTCATACTGGACGGCCATATATTTCTCGGTTTTGCGGAGAACGTTGTAAATGGCACGGACCGTGTAGATCAGCGTATCCATGTTGCGTTCTTCCTTGCTGATGATCTTTTCCCAGTCCCACTGGTCCACGTAGATGGAGTGGATATTGTCAACATCTTCATCCCGGCGAATGGCGATCATATCGGTATAAAGGCCTTCGCCGTGCTGGAAGCCGTACTTTTTAAGGGCGTAGCGCTTCCACTTGGCCAGAGAATGAACGATCTCGGCCGTGCCGTCGAAGTCCTTGATGTCAAAGCTGACAGGGCGCTCGACCCCGTTCAGGTTGTCATTAAGGCCGGATGCCGGATCGACAAAGACGGGAGCTGAAACGCGCAGCAGGTTAAGCTGCTTGGCGAGAGTCTGCTGGAAGAAGTCTTTGACCGTCTTGATAGCCACCTGGGTGTCGTGAAGGGTCAGGTCAGGGGTGTAATCTTTTGGGATTTTGATGCTTTCCATAGTGTCTGTGCCTCCTGGGGTTCGTCCGATCATAAAGAGCGAGGCCGGACCAAACAAATATATTTTTCACTGCACTGGATTCTTGAAACAATTGCCTATTATAGCAGGAATTACAGGCTAATGCAATCAGGAATCAAAAAACATCCGATTGGGATCACCTGCCGGCGCAAAAAATTTCCACCTGTGCGGTTGCTCATGAGATATCTTCATTTTGCTTCGATAAATCGAGCGAAATGAAGATATCTCGTGGCAACCGCACAGGTAGAAAAAATTTCGCCGCGGGCCGTATAGGAGGTAATATCATGGCAATTTTAAAACAGTGTCAGCTCTGCGGAGGACGCATCGTGAACGACAGATGCGAAGTCTGCGGCATGCCCTACCGGAACGATGAAGAGATGTACCACCTGAACGAAAACCGCCGGGACCACTATGCCCATGTATCGGAAAGTACCCGGCAGCAGATGAGGCAGAGCGAGGTCCCCATGGGCGACCGCAAAGCGGCGGCGGGGAATGTGCGGGCCTTTGGCGAGACAGCCCAAAGTAAGGGGACGCAGAGCTACGGCGCCGGAAACCGGCAAAAGGCGAAAGGATCAAAGAGTATGCTGGTCATTTTCGTTTACCTGCTCATTATGTTCCTGATGGCTATGCTCGGCGTGATGCGGCGGCTGTAAATATAGTATGCGCACGAATTTTCAACGGAAATGTGTCTGCTTGCAGCGGCGAAAATTCGGCGCGGGAAATGAATGAAAACGCAAGCGTTCTATTTTGCATAAATAATAAGAAGCGCCAGCTATGATGAGTTATGATGATTTTGCTGATATTGTGGATGACGAGATGAACCTCCTGCCGGATTACTGCTATGATGAGCTCAACGGAGGCGTCCTGGTGGACGACCAGGCTTACCTTCACCCGGGAAGGGTGACAGACGACCTGTACATATTGGGAACCTATTCCTGGGACAGCCGCATGGGCAGGCAGATCGTCCTGTATTACGGCTCCTTTGCGGCCACCATGGGGAATGCCCCGGAGGAAGCCATCCGCAAGAAGATCCGCGAGACTCTGCGGCACGAATTTCTTCACCACCTGGAAACACGCGCCGGCCTCTTCGGAAAGGGGAGCCTTGTGGAAGAGGACCGTGAGCGGATGAGGCAATACTATATCCGCCATGGAAAATGAAAAAGCGACATCTGAGGGCAGCCGCTGCCGGCTGCCGGGAAACGGTGCTTCCGTCAATGCCGAGGCATGGAAAACGCTTTTCTGTGCTCGCGGGTATAGAAGGGGTTTCTGATGAGTGAAAGTATTTATGGCAGCCATCTAAAAAAGCTGGAGAATGTCAGGGAGGAGCTGACGGAAGCGGTTATGCTCCTCCGGCGGAAAATGGCGGAAGAAAATGGCATGGACCCGGTTGAGCACTGCCTTTCCCGCATCAAATCCGAGGATAGCATGCGGGAAAAGTGCCGCCGCAAGGGCATCCCGGAGGATGAGCATTCTGCCCTCGAGATCATACACGATGCCGTAGGGCTGCGTGTCGTGACTTCTTTTTTGCGGGATGTTTACGCAGTCCGCGATATGCTGGTTTCGCTTCCCTCTGTCGAAGTGATAGAAGAGAAGGATTATATCAAAAAGGCTAAGCCAAACGGATACAGGAGCTATCATGTCATCCTGAAATGTCACGGCACCGTCTATGCCGAAGTCCAGATCCGGACCATTTCCCAGGATACCTGGGCTGCCCTGGAGCATCATATGAAATACAAAAAGGCCATATCGGGCAATACAGCCCTCATCCAGGAGGAGCTTAAGCGCTGCGCCGATGAGCTGGCTTCCACCGATATTTCTATGCAGACCTTAAGAGATATGATCCTGGACCAGGAAAGGACGTGATCGGTTATGAAGATTCTGCTGGCCGAGGATACCACGGATCTGAACCGGGTGCTGACAGCGGCACTCGTGCATGAAGGCTTTGAAGTCGACAGTGCCTTCGACGGAGAGGAAGCCCTCTCTTTGCTGGAAAAAAACGGCTACGATCTTCTCATCCTCGATATTATGATGCCGAAAAAGGACGGCATAGAGGTTCTCAGAGAAATGCGGAGGCTGAACAATATTTCGCCGGTCCTGCTCCTGACCGCGAAATCGGAAGTCGATGACCGGGTAGCCGGCCTGGACGCGGGAGCCGACGACTACCTGACAAAGCCTTTCGCCATGAAAGAGCTCCTGGCCAGGGCCAGGGCCATGACGCGGCGGCGCAGGGAATACAGCGCGAATGACCTTGCCTTCGGCGATATCACTCTTCATGCGGATAGCTTTGAGCTTGTCGGCAAAAATTCCATCCGGCTTTCCGTAAAAGAGTTCGAGCTCCTGCAGGCCTTCATTCTCCAGGCGGGGAAGCCTCTGACGACATCCTATCTTCTGGAACATGTCTGGCAGAATGTCCCCGGAGCCATGGACGACACGGTATGGCTTTACGTCTCCTATCTTCGCGGAAAGCTCGAAGCGGTCGCCTCGCAGGTGACTATCCTCGGAGAAAAGGGCGGAAGCTACTGGCTGGAAAACGGAGGCGCATGGCAGGCATGACGGAAAAAAGCATCCGAAGGCTGAAAAGAAAATTTATCCTGGTGGCTATGGGAGCCCTGCTTTCAGTCATGATCCTGATGGCGGGGCTTATCTATTTTTTTAATTATACAGCTACCCGGAACAATATCCGGGGCATCCTGGACTATATCATTGAGCATGAAGGGAATCTTCCGGGCGCTCAGACCGTACAGAAGGATGATGGCCGTCATGAAAGCGCTTCCTCCGATTATAATGTGGTACGCTTCCTCTCAGAGATTTTTAACACAAACGGGATAGAAAACCCGGAGTTCTACCTTCGGTCCAGCTATTTCGCTGTCATTTACGATGCCGCGGGGCAGGTCTCGGAGGTGATCACAAGCGGCGTCGAGTCCCTCACGGAGGAGGAAGCGGCCGCTTATGGCGATGAGGCTATGGCAAAATGGTACCGCTTCGGAAAAAGCGACAATTATTTTTATCAGGTGAAGCACCGGGAGGATGGCTCGGCCATTGTCGTCTATCTGGACAGCAGCTACCAGTTCGCCGTGAGCCGGCGTCTTTTGTACTCCGCCATGATCCTGATCGGCTTCGGCTTCATCATTGCGTTTCTGGTGGTCCTGTTTTTTTCAGACAGAGCCATACAGCCGGAGATCCGGAATGTCGAGCTTCAAAAACAATTTATCACCAATGCCAGTCATGAGCTCAAAACGCCCCTGGCCGTCATCAAGGCCAATACGGAGATGCAGGAGATCCTGGGCGGCGAGTCGGAGTGGACGGCCTCGACACTTCGGCAGGTCGACCGCCTGACCGGCCTTATCCAGAACCTGGTGATGATCACCCGCGCCCAGGAAAGGGAAGAGAAAAAGGATGTCACAGCTATAGACTTGCTACCTCCCGTATCAGAGACCGTAAAGACCTTCGAGGCCGTGTCCAGGCAGGCCGGAAAAAGCCTGGAGCTGGAAGAAAAAGGCCCGGTGCGGCTTATGGCCGTTGACAGCGAGATACGCCAGCTGACCTCCCTCCTCGTCGACAACGCCATAAAATACTGCGACGCTAACGGCCAGATCCGTGTCCTGCTTTCTCAAAAAGGAAAAAATGCCTTCCTTTCCGTATCAAATACCTACGCGGAAGGGAAGAACGTAGATTACCAGCGCTTTTTCGAACGCTTCTACCGCCAGGACACATCCCACAACACCGACCAGGGAGGCTACGGAATAGGCCTCTCCATAGCCGGAAGCATCGCCGAAAAATACCACTCCTCACTCCGGGCATCCTGGAAAGAAGGAATCATCACATTCTCCTGCACACTAAAACCCCTATAGAGAAGTCCTTAAAATAACAGTCACCACAACATAAATTTTCAACGATAACTCCCCCACCCTCACAACCAATTGGCGTGCCCCTGGGGGGAGGGGTGCAGGGG
>CAMNNO010000156.1 GCA_946545475.1 uncultured Blautia sp. | reverse complement strand
GGGCTTCGCAACTCTGAGCGGCCCCCCCTCCCCTGCGCCTACCGGCAGGTAAGCGAAAAATAGAAAAGCTAAAAAGAATCATGCCGCACCCAGAAACTCAACGCTAGTCAAACATAAACCAGAATGTTCCACAGGGGGCAAAGGGGTCTCCCCCTCAACTCTCCCCATAGACGGTCAACATCATATTCGCCGCCCAATAAGGATAAAACTCCCTCTGCAGATGTATGCCATCCGGGTCATACATATAAGCATATTCCTCAGCAATGGCATCATTGTTGACGAAAGCATACCCGTTTGCCTCGCACATCCGCTCCACCGCGGCGCTGTAATCCGGAATCTCATACCACTTGGAGGACAGCTCGAAGGCCGGGTCCCTGGCCGGCAGGATGGAGTTGACATATATATTGGCGTTGGGGAACGTGCTCTGCAGGGTGTTCAGGACATCCAGATATTCCGCGGCATATTCCTCGCCCGTATCCCAGTAGCCGATGGAGGTATCGTTAAGCCCGAAGCAGAGGAAGATGGAGGTGGGGTTGATGGCCTGGACCGTGGGCAGGTTGGTGATGATATCCCGGATGGTCCAGCCGCCCCCGGCGATGACCCGGTTTTCGGACATATAGTCATAATAGGAGAAGCCCACGGCGCGGGAGTCCCCCATCAGGACAAAGTCCGTGAAAAGGGACCAGACATCGATCTCCCCGCTCAGCATCTGCTCCATGCGCTCCTCGCGCTCCTGCTGCATGCGCTCCTGCCGCTGCTGGGCCAGGACCGTTTCCACATCCTCGGGGTTCTGGCTTTCCAGCTGCTGAATGTAGGCGATCCCCTGCCGGACGACATCCGGCTGGCTGCTCCTGCCGCAGGAACCGGCAAAAATCAGAGAAAAAACCGCCAGGGAAAAGGCGGCATTGCGATAGATCTTTTTGTTCATGATTACAATACTCACTTTAAATCACACGGCCGGTTCCGGGAAAAGCAGACAATAAAACAGCGAACAGCCATGGCGTTTACAAACACAGCGGACATTAAACTAACATTAACCTCATAATTTTACCCATTCCTCTGTGATATGTCAATAGCCGCAGCTGAAGAAAGCAAGGTAAACGCGAGATTTTCTTAATGGTGCATGCCGGAAGAAATGGGGACGTTCTTTTTTCTTACGGATTACAAGAAAAAAGAACGTCCCCATTTCTTCCCCCTCCGGCAAACTTTACATTTATTTGACAGCCCGCCCTAAAATATTTAGATTTCCCTTCCAATATTGTTACGACTTGTGTTATAATCGAACATAATGTCTTTAAGGCAGTTCGGGATCACGGTTGTATACTCCGGCAAGGGCCGGATCGTGGAAGGGAATGTGTGGTGTGGCTATGAAAGTATCGGTGATTGTTCCCGTATATAATGCGGAAAAATACCTGAGGCAGTGCCTTAGCAGCCTGCAGGAACAGACACTTAAGGATGTGGAGTTTATCTGTGTGGACGATGGTTCGACGGACGCGTCGCCCCTTATCCTGGAAGAGTTCAGGGGGAAGGACGGGCGCTTCCGTATTATCCATCAGCAGAACCAGTATGCCGGCGTGGCCCGCAACCGGGGGATGGAGAAAGCCGAGGGCGAATATCTGATGTTCCTGGACGCCGACGACTATTACGCACCGGAGGCCTGCGAAAAGGCCTATAACAAGGCCAAGGAAGAAGATGCGGATGTGATCCTTTACGGGGCCCGGACCTACGACGAGCGCATCCGCGCCTTGAAGGAGGTTAAGGAATACCTGCGGCGGGACCGCCTGCCCTCCGGAAAAACGGTCTTTAACAGCCGTACAGAGGGCGCGGACCCCTTAAATATGACGACGGCGGTCCCCTGGACCAAGGCCTTCCGCCGCAGCTTTATTGAAAAAGAAGGGATACGCTTCCAGCCCCTCCACAACAGCAACGATGTGTATTTTGTGGTGATGGGCGTCCTCCTGGCGGAGAGGGTTTCCTATGTGGACGAGGACCTGGCCTTTTGCCGCCGGGGGCACGGGAACAACCTGCAAAGCGCCAAGGCGGGGAACCCGCTGTGCTTTGTGGAGGCCTACGAGGCCGTTTACCGGGAGATCAGAAGGCGCGGGCTCTATAAGGACCTGGAAAAAAGCTTCCTGAACTTCCTCCTGCGGCGCACGGCCTATCATCTGAACACGGCCGGCACTTACGGCGAAAAGATAGCCATCATGTCCGCCATGCAGGATTTTCTCGAGGACGAGATCCGTCTCCCGGAAAAGCCGGAGGAGATGATCTTTAATAAAACCGATTACCAGACCGTTATGAGCCTGTGGGCCGCCGCAAGGTATGCCCCCTCCCGCCGGCGCCTGCTGCGGGAGAGCCTGGGCAGGGCCCTGGTGCAGGATGAGAGGACGGCATATATCCGCCAGAACGCGGCTGTTTCCGTGATACTCGTCACCAGCAGCGGCTGCGAGGCGGAGGACGAGGACGAGGGGAAGGTGCGCCGGACGCTGGATTCCCTGCTCGGCCAGACCATGGAGAAATTGGAGGTCATCTGCGTGGACAATTCCCAGGAAAGCGCCGTGTCGGACTGCCTCCAGGAATACCGGCAGAAGGACCCCCGCGTGCTGGTGCTGCGGACCAAGGCCTGCGGCCTCAGCGAGGCCCGGACAAGGGGCCTTAGGGAGGCGATTGGCGGCGGGAGCCGTTTCTTCTATTTCATAGAGAGCGGCAATACGCTGTCAAGCGAGGCCCTCTCTTCCCTGACGGAGAGGATGGAGGCCGAGGGCGCGGATCTTGGCTGCTTTAACGGCACAACGGCCTGCCCGGAGGCGTCCCTGGCCAAGCGGTTTGAAAACGGGGAGTATTACCTGGAGCGCATTGGCGACTATTCCGGCGTCTTTTCGGGGACAGAGCTTTTGGTCCGCCTGATGGCGGAGGATGAGATGCGCTTTTCGCCCTCCCTCATGCTTTTGCACAGGAGCCTTTTCGCGGAAGGGACCCTTATGTTTGACCGAAACGTCCTTTCCGAGGACCGGACATTTGCGGTCTGCGCTTTGGGGGCGGCCCATAAGGCCATATTTATAAAGGATATGTATTTTCACCGGGAGGTGTGCCCCTGGCCCCAGGACAGCCGCGTTCCGGAGTTTGAGGAGGCCTACGGCTTTTACCGGGCGATCGCGTTTGCGAACGGCGTGCTCATGGACCTGGAGGCGCGCTACGGGGAAAAGCAGAAGGAAGAGAGGGCGGCTCTGGAGGAAAAGGAGCGCGGGGCGGCAGTCCGGACGGCCATGGATATGAAGCAGGCCTCCGTGTACGGCCAGTCCCAGGCAAACGCTAAGGCTGACGAGCTGCTGCGTGAGGAAGCCCTCGCCCGCCGTGCGGCCAAGGAGAAGGAAGAGCCCCGGCCCGGAGAAGGGCTCCCGGCCGGACAGACGCTAAAGGCGGGAGAGGCGCAAAAACCGCTCGAAACGCCAAAGCCCGACGGGATGGCGTCCTCCGGCGGCGACGAGGCGGAGCTTCTCTATGCCTTCATCCGCCTGAAAAGCTTTTACCTTGAGAAGGCCCGGCTGGCCTATTCACGCCTCCCGGCCCGGCAGAAAGGCTTCTGGCAGATCCTGCCCGCCCGGGAGGCCGCCGATTTTGAGGACCAGATCGTGAAATACGAGGAGCTTCACGCCAAGCTGAACGCCCAGAGCGGCCAGGCCAAAAAGAAGGAGGCCGAGCTGGCTTATCTTCGCAAGCGCTCGAACAAGCTTGACAAAAGCCTGGTATATAAGGTATACGCCCGCTTCAAGAAGCTGAAAAAGGCGGTGGCCGGGCGGAAAAAATGAGCATGGCAAAAGCGCGGAGCCATGCGTGCTTCTCTCGTATATATCATATACAATGGATAGAACATGGATAAGTATAGACAGGAGGCGCTCGATTGAAGGATCCTTCGATTTCTGTTATCATACCCATTTACAATGCCGAGGATACGATCCGGGCATGTCTGGACAGCCTGATCGCGCAGACGCTCGGCCACATTGAGATCCTGTGCATAGACGACGGTTCCACGGACGGCACCTGGGCCATCCTGAAGGAATATGAAGCCAGGGACCCGCGGATCTTCCTGCTCCACCAGCCCAATGCCGGGGCCGGGGCGGCCAGGAACCGGGGGCTTTCGGCGGCCCGGGGCAAGTACCTGTCCTTCCTGGACGCGG
The DNA here is from genome assembly GCA_946545475.1 of uncultured Blautia sp. Classification (GTDB taxonomy): domain Bacteria; phylum Bacillota; class Clostridia; order Lachnospirales; family Lachnospiraceae; genus Blautia_A. The sequence continues at coordinate 3,848 of CAMNNO010000156.1, read as the reverse complement.
ACGACTTTTTTGATAAGGACATGCTCCGGCAAGCCTTTATGAAGGCCGAGGCCCTTGGGGCGGACATGGTGGTGTACGGGAGCGACCGCTATAACCAGGAGACCGGGGAGTACGAGCGGGTGGCCCATGCCATGAAAAAGGCCTTTATCCCGCCCTATGAGCCCTTCGACATGCGCTCCCTGGCCGGAAACGTGTTCAAGACCTTTGTCGGCTGGCCCTGGGATAAGCTGTTCCGGCGGGATTTTGTCCTGAGATGCGGCCTCTCCTTCCAGGAGATCCGGACCAGCAACGACCTTTACTTTGTGTTTGGCGCCCTTGTGATGGCCGGGCGCATCGGGGTCATCCCGGATGTCCTTGTGCATCAGAGGGTGGGCAATAAAAAGTCGCTGTCCCATACCCGGGAAAAGTCCTGGGGATGCTTTTTCGACGCCCTTAAGGCTCTGCAGCTCTTCCTTGCGGAGCATGGGCTGTACGAGGAGCTGGAAAGGGACTTTATCAACTACTGCCTCCACTTTTCATTGTGGAACCTGAACACCTTAACCGGCCGGAGCTTTCGGGAGCTTTACGAAAAGCTTCAAAGCCAGTGGTTCTACGAGATGGGCATTGCGAGCCAGGAGGCCGAGTTTTTTGAAAACCGTGAGGAATACCTGGAATACCGCGAGATCATGGAGGTGCCGTTCCAGGAATTTAATAAAAAGCTGTCGGTGATCATTCCCGTGCACAATGCCGAGCGCTATATCGGCGAGTGCCTGGACAGCCTCCTCTCCTGCGGCGGCCTTCCCACGGGCATGGCCAGGACGGCGGGAGGGGCCCTCTCCCGGGATGAGAAGGAGGAGGGCGGCGACCCGCCGGGCCTTGAGATCATCTGCGTGGACGACTGCTCGACGGACGCGACAAGGGATATCCTGACCTATTATTCGGACCGCCATGCCTGCATCCGCGTGCTGAAAAACGAAGAAAACCTGTACGCCGGGCGTTCCCGGAACCGGGGGCTTTCCGTCGCCAGAGGGCGCTATGTGGCCTTCCTGGACGCGGACGACTATGTGCTTCCGGGCGCGTATGCGTCTCTTTATACCCTGGCGGTCTGCCATGACCTGGATTTTATCAAGACCACCGGCGAGGGGTTCGACGACGAGACCGGGGCGCCCATTCCCAACCGGCGCTACAGCATGACATCCATGAACCCGATCTTCGACGAGACGCTCCTCTCCTTCCAGCGCCATCCGCGCAAGTTCCTGATGGACATGTCGGTGGTGCCCTGGAACGGCATATACCGGCGGAAATTCCTGCAGGAGCGGGATATCCGCTTTAACGACCTGTACTGCGTCAACGACCGCTCCTTCTATGTGGAGGTGTGCCTTAAGGCGGAGCGGGTGATGGTCACCCGGCGCTTCCCCCTGGTGCGCCACCGCATGAACAACGCCGGCTCGCTGGTGGGCAAGCGCATGGAGCATTTTGACTGCCAGTTCGCCTCCTACCGCCTGATGAAGGACATCTGCGACCGGGAGGGCGTCAGCAGCCTTTTAAGGTACGAGATCCTGGACGCGGAGCTTCGGGATATTTTCGGCTGGTACGACAAGGTGGCCGCCCAGAACACCCCGAAGGAAGGAAAGCTTGAGGACCAGGTGGAGGAGTCGCTGCGGTTCCTTCACAACCAGGAGGTGCGCGCGAACGCGCCGAAGTTCGCCCGCTTTAAGGAGGACCTGGCGAGGTTCCTGCTCGCCGAGGTGGATATGGACTGGTTCGACCGCTACTGCGACGGCAAATGGAAGCTGAAAAAGCGCATCATGAAGCTGGTCGATGAGACCGGAGTGATGGACAGGGCGAAAAACGGCGCTGTCACGATGGATGCCTATAACTTCGCGGGCCCCGCCAGGAACGGATATGGGGAAGCCTCATATGAGGAACCGCCATACGAGGAACCGTCATATGAGGAACCGTCATATGAGAAAACGCCATATGAGGAACCGGGCCATGCGGCCGGCGATGAGGGGGAGCCGGAGTTTAGCAAAGACGGTCATGAGGCTCAGCCGGAGCTTAATGAAGCCGGCTATCCGGACAGCGCCGGGGAGATGAGCCCGGAGACGGTTCTTCCCGAAAACGACGCGGGAGAGGACGCTCTCAGGGAAACTTCTCAAGAAACAGGTAACGGCGGGGAGGAGCTGCCTGCTCCCGGCACGGAAAACATATCGCAAGAGGAACAATAGGATGGCGAAAGTATCGATCATCGTACCGGTTTACAATGTGGCCCCCTATCTTGGCGAGGCCCTGGAATGCCTGGAGGAGCAGACGCTCCGGGATATGGAGATCATCTGCATTAACGACGGGTCCACGGACAGGTCGCTGGACATTTTGCAGCAGCACGCATCCTCCGACAAGCGCATCCAGGTCAAGAGCCAGAAAAACAGGGGCTACGGCAGCGCGGTGAATGTGGGGCTTAACGCGGCCCTTGGAGAATATGTGGCGATTTTTGAGCCGGACGACCTGGTGCCTCCGAACATGTACGAGGATCTTTTCCATGTGGCGGAGAACTACGAGCTGGACTTTGTCAAGGCGGATTTTTACCGCTTTGTCGGCAAGCCCGGCGGCCAGATCGACCGGACGCTGGTGCGCCTTTCGGAAAACCCGGAGGACTATAACGTGGTCTTTGACCCCTCCTCCCGGCCGGAGACGGTGCTCTTTACCATGAACACCTGGAGCGGCATCTACCGCCGGGGTTTCCTGGAAAAATGGCAGATCCGCCATCAGGAAACGCCGGGGGCCTCCTTCCAGGATAACGGTTTTTATTTCCAGACCTTTGCCTACGCCAGGCGGGCCATGCTGCTCGACAAGCCGTATTACATGAACCGGCGGGACAACCCCGCATCGTCCGTGCTCTCACGGGAGAAGGTGTACTGCATGAACCAGGAGTACGACTATATCCGTCGTATCCTTAAGGGCACGCCCGATGTCTGGGAGCGGTTTAAATATGTTTACTGGCGGAAGAAATTTTCAAATTATATCGCCACCTGGTACCGCATTGCCGAGGGCTTCCGGAAGGACTATGTCTCCTGGATATCGGCGGAGTTCGGCAGGGCCTTAAGCCTGGGAGAACTCAGCCGCGAGGCCTTTGAGGACGATGCCTGGAACCTGGTGCTGCTCCTCATCCGCGACCCGGAGGGCTTTTCCTATAAGCTGTCCCACAGCGGGACCCTGGGCCAGGAGAAGATCCGCCATACGGTGGGCTACCAGGTGGGGCGCATCCTGACCGCGGTGCCCAGCCGCGTCCGGAAGGTTTCAGGCAGCAGGGGCGAGGAGGGGGAGGAGGAGAAAGCCCCCATTCCCCTGCTGCAGGACGAGACATCGGTCTTTCATGCGGACAGGGAGCAGCTGGAGCTTCTGGATTTCCTCATGGATAACCCGGATGTCTTTAAGGAGAAAAAGTTTTCCTACTGGGTCGACAAGGCGGCCGGCGATATGGCCCTCCTGCCGACCATAGGGGACGGCTTTAAAAAAGAATATCTTCTCCACATCCGCAGGGAGTACGAAACGGCCAGGGAGCTGGGGCATCTTCGGGAGGAGGACTTCGACGCGCCCTCCTGGGAGCAGGTGCAGCTCCTTCTTAAGGATGTGGACGCGGTCTACCATGAGAGCCTGATCGCCGAGGATCCTTATGTGAAAAAGGCCAGGAACAGCAGCGCCTATAAGGCCGGGAAGGGCATAAGCGCCCTGGGCGCGGCCCTGCGCCGCATGATCCACAATGCGGTCTCGGCCGTGAAGCGCACCCTCCGCTCGGCCTTCCACAAGCTGCCGGAGGGCAGGCAGAAGAAGCTGAAAAAGCTTTTGAAGAAGGAGGAGCCGTCATGAGA
>CAMNNO010000155.1 GCA_946545475.1 uncultured Blautia sp. | reverse complement strand
GCGGGCCCCGCAACTCTGAGCGGCCCCCCCTCCCCTGCACCTACCGGCAGGTAAGCGTAAAATGGAAAACGCAATAAAAAAACATGCCTCACCCGAATCCTACCGCCAGATCATCATACGCCAGAGAGGGTAACAGGGCCAGTCTCCCCGTGGGGGGGCCTGGCCCTGTCTGCGCGTCAGCTCTTACTTTTTCCTAGGTAAGCCGCCTTGACCGATTCATTATTAGCCAGCTCTTTGCCGGTTCCGGAGAGGGTGATCTCACCGACTTCCATGACATACCCGTGATGGGCGGCCTTAAGGGCCATGTTGGCGTTCTGTTCCACCAGCAGGATGGTCTTTCCCTGGCGGTTGATCTCATAGATGATATCAAACACGCCCTTGACAACGATGGGCGCAAGTCCCAGAGAGGGCTCATCCATCATGATAAGGTCCGGGCGGCTCATAAGAGCCCTGGCGATGGCCAGCATCTGCTGCTCGCCGCCGGAGAGGGTTCCCGCCAGCTGCCAGGAGCGCTCTTTTAGACGGGGGAAAAGGTCATAGCACCAGTTGATATCGTCGTCCAGGCTGTCGTTCCGAAGATAAGCGCCAACCTTAAGGTTCTCCAGGACGGTAAGGTCCGCAAACACGCGCCGGCCCTCGGGGACCATGGTGATGCCGCCCCGGACGATCTGCTCCGGCGTCTTCTGGGCCATTTCGACCCCATTAAGCCGGATGCTGCCGGATGAGGGCTTGACCAGGCCGACGATGGAGCGGAGTGTTGAGCTTTTGCCGGCACCGTTGGCGCCGATAAGCGTGACGATCTCGCCCTTGGGAACGTCAAAGCTGATATCCTTGACAGCCTTAATGCCGCCGTAGGACACGGAAAGATTTCTCACTTCCAGAATATTACTCATCCGCCGCACCTCCCAGATATGCCTCGATAACCCTGGGATTGTTCTGAATCTCAGAGGGAATGCCTTCCGCTATGTTCTTGCCGAAATCCAGCACATAGATCCGGTCCGAGATCCCCATGACCAGGTCCATATGATGTTCAATGACAAAAATGGTCAGGTCGAAATCCTTGCGTATCCTGGCGATAAATTCAGACAGTTCTTCCGTTTCCTGGGGATTCATGCCCGCCGCGGGCTCATCCAGCAGAAGGAGCTTCGGGCGGGTCGCCAGGGCCCTGGCGATCTCCAGGCGGCGCTGCTTGCCGTAGGGCAGCGAGGTCGCTATCTCATCTCTCTCATCGGACAGCTCAACGATCTTCAGCAGCTCATCCGCATAGGCTTCCTGGGCACGCTCCTCCGCCCCGTTCAGGTGCAGGGTGGCCGTAAACAGGTTGCTCGTGCGGCGCAGGTGCTGGGCGATCATAAGGTTTTCAAAAGCCGTCTGGCTTTTAAACAGCCGGATGTTCTGGAATGTCCGGGCAATGCCAAGGCCTGTGATCCTGTCCGGCGTCGGGGCGATACTGTTTTTATAAACCCCGTTGTTCTCGCCGCGGTAAAGCTTTTTCATCTTTCCGGAAGGGTGGTTCTCAATGATCCGCTGCTCGTTATAATAGACAGCCCCGTTCGTGGGCGCATAGACGCCGGTAATGACATTAAACACCGTTGTTTTTCCCGCCCCGTTCGGGCCGATCAGGGAGACGATCTCGCCTTTTTTGACTTCGGCGTTCATATTGTCCACGGCGATAACGCCGCCAAACTGCATGGTCACATTTTCGATCTTAAGAACAGTATCAGCCAACCGTCTCCCCTCCCTTCTGTTTATTTGCCTTGCGGCGCGTCAGCCATCTATAAATGCCGCGCACGGAAAATTCCTTCGTCCCCATGATGCCCTGGCGGAAGAACAGCACAATGATCATGATGATAACGGAAAAGACGACCTTGCGGAAGCCCGAGCGCAGAAGCGGCACATGGAAATCCCCGATGAAGGTGTCCTTGTCCAGGAACCTGAGCCACCACTCCGAGCAGGCGATAAACAGGAAAGAGCTTATGCAGCTGCCGGTGATCGAGCCGATGCCGCCGATGACCACCATGAGAAGGATCTCATACGTCATGGCGGATTTGAACATGCTGGCCTGGATATTCGTCTGGTACATAGCCAGGAGGGCGCCGGAAATGCCGGCGAAGAAAGAGCTGACCACAAAAGCGATCCGCTTATGGTGGGCCAGGTTTATGCCCATGGCCTCGGCGGCTATTTCGTCGTCGCGGATGGCCTTAAATGCCCGGCCATAGGTGGAATTGATCATGAAGGCGATAATGCCTATGCAGATGACCGCTACCGCAAAATAAAACAGGACGCTCCGGTAGATGGGGAAGCTTCTAAGCACGTTGGAGCCGTTTGTCACCGGCCCCAGCTTATCCCACTGGAAGATAGCCCTGATGATTTCCGCAAATCCAAGGGTGGCAATGGCCAGATAGTCGCTTTTTAGCCGCAGGACCGGCAGGCCGATGAGAAAAGCGAAGATTGCCGCCAGTATCCCGCCGGCGATCATGGCCAGGATGGGATGGATGGCAAACTGGATGATGCCGCCGTCATAGTAAAGGTAAACATTGGCCCTCTGGGCCACCGGGATGGTCAGGATGCCATAGGTATAGGCGCCCAGCAGCATAAAGCCCGCCTGTCCCAGGGAAAAAAGCCCGGTAAAGCCGTTAAGCAGGTTCATGGAAACGCCCACAAGAGCGTAGATCGCTCCTTTTTTCAGAACGGTAAACAGCATGTGGGTTCTGGGAAGGCGCTGTTCCAGGATAAACAAGAGCAGGAATAAAAGGCCGATAAGGAGCAGGCTTATGCAAACTTCTGTTTTCTTTTTCATGGAAACCTCCTCTCCTTTAGACCTTGTCCGTAGCCTTCTCGCCAAACAGGCCGGTAGGCTTAAAGATCAGCACAATGATAAGCAGGGCAAAGGTAAACGCGTCCTGGAAGGTGGTCCAGCCCAGCCCGCGGATCAGGTTTTCGCTGATACCGATCAGGAAAGCGCCCAGAACGGCGCCCGGAATGGAGCCGATGCCGCCGAAGACCGCCGCCACAAAGGCCTTAAGGCCGGGCATGGCGCCGGAGGTCGGGCTGACGCCCGTATAATTGGTAAAGAACAGAAGGCTTCCGACCGCCGCCAGGAGCGAGCCGATGATAAAGGTCGTGCTGATGACGGAATTGATCTTAATGCCCATAAGCTGTGAGGTTTCAAAGTCTTTGGACGCCGCCCTCATGGCCATGCCGATCTTTGTCTTTTTGATCAGAAGGACCAGGAGAACGACAAGAATGATGGTCAGGATGGGGGTCACAAAGGTCACACGCTTGGTCGTGACGCCAAAGACAGTGACCGAATCCCCAAGCCAGGGAAGGGCGGGATACTGTTTAGTCAGGCCGCCGGTGATGTAAAAAACCAAGTTCTGCAGCAGGTATGACACGCCGATGGCCGAGATCATAACCGACATACGGGGGGCAGAGCGAAGCGGCTTATAGGCCACTCTCTCAACGGTAAAGCCCAGCAGGACGGTAAGGATGAGGACCAGCGGTATGGAGACATAGATGGGCATGGAAGCCGAGGCATAGACCATGATAATGCCGGCCACCATGAAAATGTCGCCATGAGCAAAATTAATGAGGCGCAGGATGCCATAAACCATGGTGTAGCCAATGGCGATCAGGGCATACTGGCCTCCCACAGAGATACCTGCAACAAGATAAGGGAGATTCCTGCTAAGCCAAGTCATAAAAATCCTCCAAACGTTTACAGGACAGGTGCCTGCACACCTGGCAGCCAAAGCAACTTTTCCAGGCATGCCTGCGATAACGCAGGGGCTGCCGCGATGCCTCTCAAAGGAAAGCAGGACGGCAGCCCCTTGCCTTTTATACTATAGTAACCGGCAAAAGTAATTTCATTAGTCGATATCGGCAGTGGTCTGCTGGGCAACGAAATCCCACGCTGCGGTCTCGGTGTTTGCCATCTTGACGAATGCGGCATCGCGGACAGCGTCGCCATTTTCCTGATCAAATTCGATATGGCCGCTGACGCCTTCGTATGTGGTTCCCCAGAGGGCTTCGTTTACAGCGGCCGCATCCGTGCTGCCGGCTGCCTTAAGGGCTTCCAGGGCGGTGAAGTAGGCATCATAGCCCATGGCGGTAACAGCGGCTACGGTGTCATCGCCGCCGTTGTTGGCCAGGTTGACCGATGTGCTGTTGATAAATTCCTTGACGCCTTCGTCAAATTCGGGGTTGCCGCCTTCCTGATAGAAGGTGGTCACATAGATCTGCACGTTCTTGCCGGCAGCGGCGTTCAGGATAACGTTGGAATCCCAGGTATCGCCGGCGAGCAGCGGGATGGTAAGGCCCTGGGCGTCAGCCTGGTTGATGATCAGGGCAGCAGCCTCGGTGGAGGTGGGAGCAAAGAAGACTTCGCAGCCTTCATTCTTGGCTGTGGTGATATAGGAAGCAAAGTCCATGTTGCCTTCCAGGAAGGTTTCGGAAACGACTTCGCCGCCGAGAGCCTGGAATGCCTTTGTGAAGTAGAAGCCAAGGCCTGCGGAGTAGTCGTCGCCGAGCTTGGTCAGGACATAGGCTTTCTTTGCGCCGAAGTTCTCGCTGGCAAAGCTGGCCAGGACGGAACCCTGGAACGGATCAAGGAAGCAGATGCGGAAGTAATGGGTGTTGCCAAGAGTAACCTGGGGATTGGTGCAGGTAACGCCGATAGCGGGAATGCCGGCCTCGCGGAAGATGTCGGACGCGGCGATGGAAACACCGGAGCCATAGGAACCGAGGACAACGGAAACGCCGTCGCCGACCAGCTGCGCGGCAGCGGTGGGGCCCTTATCATTGGAGGACTCGTTATCTACGATGTCCAGAACAACGTCATAGGTTTCGCCGCCGATCTCGACGGTCGGAGCGATGCTGTTGGCATACTGGATGCCAAGTGTCTCCTGCTTTCCGCCGGCGCCGTTATCGCCGGAAGCCGGTTCAAAGACACCGATCTTTACGGTGGCTGCCATAGTTGTTGCGGATGCCAGCATGCCGATGGCAAGAGCTGCGCTCATCATTACGGAGAAGATCCTTTTTTTCATTGTTAAAACCTCCTGAAAAAGCTAGATATAAAACACATGACACTTGCATCCTGCGGGAAAAGACATAACCCCGACATAGCCGGAGCCTCATATGTTCTTATAATATGTTCTTATTATATAATATGTTCTTACCATAAAGACATATGTATGCAATTCCCACACACTAGACGAATTATAACACCACTTTTTTAATTTAGCAAGTAAAATTGTGCAAGCTGCTAAAATCGAGCAGGAGGGGATTTCCCCTCCTGCTCGATGAGTAGAAAACTATAGCAATGTTCAAGGGAAGAAATGGGTGTGATTCGTAAGAAAAAAGAACCATCCCCATTTCTTCCGAATGATACGCTTACCCTCGCTTTATTATCATTTTTGAATACTGCTATATTTTTATCTCAGCGGGAGATCGGCTCCCGCTGAGATAAACGCTCCGCGAGGATGCGCACGGATTTTCTGCGGAACAATGCGGCTTACGCAGCGAAGATCCGGCGCAGCAAACGAATCAAAATGCCAGCATTTTGCTCGCTTACTATAAAAAATATCGGGAAATTATTCTTCCGCGTTCTCAAGCGCGCTGGCCCTGGCTTCGATCTCCTTCTGCTGGATATCGGAGGGAGCCTGCTCATAGCGGGCGAACTGATACTCGAAGTCGCCGCTGCCGCCGGTCATAGAGCGAAGGTCTGTGGAGTAGCCATAGATCTCGAGCTGCGGGACATCGGCTTCGATGATGGTATTGCCCTGGTGGTCCGGATTCATGCCGAGCACGCGGCCGCGGCGCTTGTTGAGATCGCCCATGACATCGCCGGTGAACTTATCCGGAACCGTTACCTTCATGCTGACGATCGGCTCAAGAAGTACCGGGGAAGCATCCATAAAGCCCTTCTTGAAGGCCAGGATAGCGGCGGTCTTGAAAGCCATTTCAGAGGAGTCAACGGGATGGTAGGAGCCATCGTAGAGGATAGCCTTTACGCCGACAACGGGATAAGCCGCGAGCGGTCCCTTCTGGACGCTTTCCTGGATGCCCTTTTCGACAGCCGGGAAGTAGTTCTTCGGAACAGCGCCGCCGACAACGACCTGCTCGAAGACATAGGGCGTTTCCATATCGCCGGAGGGCTCGAAGCGCATCTTGACATGACCATACTGGCCATGGCCGCCGGACTGCTTTTTGTGCTTGCCTTCCACATCGGAGTTCTTGCGGATGGTCTCGCGGAAGGGAACCTTCGGCTTTGACAGCTCGACTTCGGCTTTATAGCGCTCTTTCAGCTTGCTGACGATAACATCCAGCTGCTGGTCGCCGATGCCGTAGAGAAGAGTCTGGCGGTTGGCGCCATCGTTGACGATCTTGAGGGTATTGTCCTCGCTCATCAGCTTGGCAAGAGCCTGGGCGATCTTATCCTCCTCACCCTTCTTGACGGCTTTGTAGCGCTTGCAGGTATAGGGGGTAGAAAGCTTTGTCTTCTCGTAGAGCACGGGGGCTGCCTTGGTTGCCAGGCTGTCGCCGGTCTTTACGCTGCTGAGCTTGGCAACGGCGCCGATATCGCCGGCATGAAGCTCGGGAACCTCGATGGGCTTCTGGCCTTCCATGACATAGAGCTTGCCGAGGCGCTCTTCATCGCCGCTCTCCACGTTCACCAGAGTATCATCGGAGGTGATGACGCCGGAGCATACCTTGATATAGGAATACTTGCCCAGGAACGGGTCGGCAATGGTCTTCCACACATAGGCGGATTTTGCCTTGGCATCATCATAGTTGGCTTCGAAAGCTTCGCCGGACTTCTGATCCGTGCCGGTGCAGGGCCTCATGTTGGGGCTGGGGAACAGCTCGACAATGTCGTCCAGAAGAGTGGAAACGCCGAGAAGGCCTACCGGAGAGCCCATGCTCACGGGAACGATGCTGGCATCGCGGACATTGGCCGCCAGGGCTTCATTGACTTCCTCAACGGTGAACTCCTCGCCGCCGAAGTATCTTTCCATGAACTCCTCGCTGGTCTCCGCCACAGATTCCATCAGCTCGGCATGATAGGTCTCAAGAAGGTCGGAGCAGTGGCCTGCCGGTACGGCGCCTTCTGCCTTTGCGCCCTTATCCTTAAAGGTAAAGGCTGCCTTTTTGACCACGTCCACATAGCCGGTAAGCTTGGCGCCGTCCCGGATGGGGAAGTGGAGCGGGGCTACCTTTTTGCCGTAAAGCTCCTGCAGGTTTTCAACAATGGCTTCATAGTTGGCATCTTCGAGATCCATATCTGTGATGAAGATCATGCGCGGCAGTTTGTACTTTTCGCAAAGAGCCCATGCCTTCTGGGCACCGACCTGAACGCCGGCCTTTCCGGATATCACGATAATGGCTGCGTCTGCTGCGCCGACAGCTTCTTCTACTTCACCGACAAAATCAAAATATCCGGGAGTGTCCAGAACATTGATCTTCACCTTGTTCCACGGAACGGGGATAAGGGATGTGGAGATGGAAAAATGCCTCTTCTGCTCTTCTTTGTCGAAGTCGCTGACGGTATTGCCATCCTCTACCCGGCCCATACGGCTGGTCAGCCCGCACAGATTAGCCATAGCTTCCGCCAGGGTAGTCTTTCCGCAGCTGCCATGCCCCATGAGGACAACGTTTCTGATCTGTTCGGTTTTATAAACATCCATTTTGTAAATACCTCCCTGTATGTCTTATATGTTAATATTCTACTAAATCAGAGCAAATAATTCAAGTGCTTTTATATTTTTAGACAACTTTTTTACCGAGGGGGAGCTCCCCCTTTGACCCCCCTGTTGAATTTCTATTATATATTTGCCTGCCGGCAGGGGAGGGGAAGGGGGAGGCTCTTACCTGGCGGTAGGTTCTGGGGGCGCCATGTCTCTTTTGGGCTTACACATTTTTCTTTTAACTGCCGGTAGGTTCTGGGGGTGCTATGTTTCTTTTTGCCTTACCCATTTTTCTCTTACCTGGTGGTAGGTTCTGGGGGTGCTATGTTTCTTTTTGCCTTACCCATTTTTCTCTTACCT
>CAMNNO010000154.1 GCA_946545475.1 uncultured Blautia sp. | reverse complement strand
GGCACCTGCCAGGGTAATGGTCATAATTTTGAAAATTCCTTTCTGTAGCTATACTGGTTACACTTAATAATTGCCGCAGGCAATTATTTTAGTGTAACGGCATATACCGCGGCATAAAATTACAATCGGCAGCTAAATTCGTTCGCGAGTATAATAGCATTTTTTCATTCCGGGGCGGCCTTCCGGTACTCTGTGGCAAAATCCGGGGCGTAGAGGCGGCTCCGCTCATAGGTTTCGCCAAGAAAATCCCCGACCAGGACGAGGGCCGTCTTTTTGATCCCGTTTTTTTCCCCGGCATCGCGAAGGGTCCCGACCGTGCAGCGGATGATCTTCTCTTCGGGCCAGGTGGCCTTGTAGACGATGGCGGCGGGGGTATCGGCAAGGTAGGCTCCGCGAAGGAGCTCTTCCTGGACAGATGGAAGCTGCCCGGATGAGAGGAACAAAACCAAGGAGGCCCCGTGGGAGGCCAGGGAAGAGAGGCTCTCGTTTTCGGGAACGGGGGTGCGGCCGGCTATGCGGGAGAGGATGACGGTCTGGCTGACGCCGGGCAGGGTATATTCCGCGCCAAGGGAGGCGGCCGCGCCGGAAAAGCTGGATACGCCGGGGGTCACATCCCAGGGGATGTTAAGGCGGTCAAGGGCATCCATCTGCTCCCGGACCGCCCCGAAAATGGCCGGATCGCCCGTGTGGAGGCGCACCGTGCTGCCGCCGCCGGCCTCTGCATCTTTTATAACGGAAATGACCTGTTCCAGGGTCATCTCCGCGCTGTTATACACCCGGCAGCCTTCCCGGCAGTAAAGCAGGAGCCCGGGGTTGACCAGGCTTCCCGCGTAGATGACCGTGTCACATGTTCGAAGAAGGCGCTCCCCCCGGAGTGTGATCAGATCCACAGCCCCGGGCCCGGCACCGACAAAATGAACCATAAAACTTCCTTCCTTTTATTGATTAATGGCGCTTTCAGCGCGGGATTTGGGCCGCCAGGGCGACATAGTTCTTTAGAAAATTATATGGCGGCAAAGATAGCGTGTCAAGTGATAGCACTGGAAGGAAAGGATAAATGCAATAGTAAGTATGATTTATCGTTGCAGGCTCCAGTGCGGAGAGCGAGATTCAGATGTAAATACAGCTATCACGCACACGTTTCAGAGGCTCCTTCAGGGGCGCCCATTTTTGTATTGAAGGTTTCATTGAGGTTGACTTTTGAAAGGAGAAGTAATACAATTCCAAACGAAAGTCAACTACAAGGAGGTGGTTCCATGAACAATATCAATCCGATTATTATGGAAGCACTGTCGAAAAACAATAACATGGTTACCACCTCGCAGGTTCAGAAACTGGGATTTTCCAAACAAACTCTGAACAATTATGTGAAAGCTGGACTGCTGGAAAGAATCAGACAGGGCGTTTATATTATCCCTGATGCTGTACATGACGATATGTATACGCTGATGCTCAGATCAGAGAGCATCGTTTTTTCGCATGAAAGCGCTTTGTTTCTACATGGTATTTCCGATCGGACTCCGTTCATGCATACGATCACTATGCCCAGCAACAAGGCTGTACCAGGCTCGATAAAGGATGAGTGTATCTGCTTTTATATTAAACCTGCGTGGCACAAGGTCGGTGTAATGGAAAAGCCGACCACATTTGGACATCTGGTACGCTGCTACGATGTTGAGCGCACGATCTGCGATTTTCTGCGGACTCGGAATCGCTGCGATGAGGAAATGGTGATCTCTGCCATCAAGAATTATGCGGCTTCTGACAAGAAGGATTTGAATCGACTTTCCGTCTATGCTGAAATGTTCAAAGTGGGCGGAGAACTGAGAAAATATATGGAGGTGCTGTTATGAGCTCAAAGGCGATGAGTTTGAAAGCCAAAATCAGAAACTATGCTAAAGACAACCGTATAGCAGCACAGGTGGTTCTCCAAAACTATATGTTTGAGCGGTTCCTGGCCCGTTTGTCACGCTCGGAATACAGAGACAAGTTTGTTATCAAAGGTGGCATGTTGATTGCAGCAATTGTAGGTCTTGACACCCGGTCCACAATGGATCTGGATACTACGCTCAAAGGATTGCCACTGACAGAAGAAAAAATCCTTAATGCAGTAAACACAATCAGCAAAAACGATCTGGGTGATGACATGTCCTTTGAAACGATATCCATTGACCCGATTCGAAAGGATGATATCTATGGCGGCTATTGTGTGAAGATCAATGCAATCTACGATACGATAGTCACGCCTCTCTCTATTGATGTTTCTACGGGAGATGTCATCACGCCGGGAGCTGTCTTATATGAGTTCGGCGGGATTTTCGACGAGAGTGTGCGGATCAATCTTTGGGGATACAATATTGAAACTGTGATGGCAGAAAAGGCGGAAACCATTCTTAGCCGAGGTATATTTAATACAAGGCCAAGGGACTATTATGATGCTTATATTCTCAGTACAACACAGGAATATGACAGACAGCTGTTTGAAGAGGCTCTTAGTGCCACTGCTGAGCATCGGGGCAGCACGGAAAGCATAGCAGACCGCGCCAGGATAATCGAGAGAATATCTGAAAACAATGATCTTCAGAACATGTGGAAAAAGTATCAGCAAAGGTTTACCTATGCGGGTGGAATCGAATATAAGGATATTATGAAAGCACTTCGGGGATTGCTTTTGTGACATGAGAAACAATCCACATGTGACAAAAAGTGAGTTCCAGAGAATGTTCGGAATAAGCAGCACAGCTTTTGATAATAATATTGTCTGTCAAAAAAATGAGCAAACAGAATCTGCGATAGCAGACGGTAGAGCGCGTAAGCGCGGGTTTGCGAATTTTGGAGGTTTAGGTTGGAAAAGTTTAAATCAGACAGGATACTGGAAAGGTGATTTATGGCCGATAAAGAATATTCAGACGGAAAACTGCCGCACGGTGGCGACTGGGCTTCCTATAAAGAGGAATATGGCCGCCTTCCCCTGGATTTTTCCGCCAGCATAAGCCCGCTTGGCCTGCCGGAGGGGGTGCAGAGGGCGGCGGTGCGCGCTTTGGCGGAGGCCGACCGCTACCCGGACCCCCTCTGCCGCTCCCTGCGCCAAAAGCTTTCGGCCTTCCACGGCGTAGAGCCTGGGCGGATCGTCTGCGGAAACGGCGCGGCGGATCTTATCACCCGCATCGCGTGGGCGCTTCGCCCCAGGAGGGCCCTGATCGCCGTCCCCGGCTTTTCGGAATACCGCCGCTCCCTCGATGCCGTCCTCTGCCGGACGGAACGGTTTGTCCTTAGGGAGGAGGATGGCTTTGCCCTCGGCGAGGAGATCGCAGCGCGCATCACACCGGAGATCGATCTTCTGTTCCTGGCAAATCCCATGAACCCCAGCGGAAAGCGCATTCCGGATGACCTTCTGATGAGGATCCTGGATGCCTGCGACAGGACCGGGACGGTTTTTGTGCTGGACGAGTGCTTCCTGCCCATGACGCCCGGGGGAGAAGCGCACACCCTGATTGGTGAGCCTTTGAAGCGGCAGGGCCTTATCATCCTCCGGGCCTTTACCAAAACCTATGCCATGGCCGGGCTCCGTCTCGGCTACGCCCTGTGCGCTGACGATGAGATGGCCGGGCGGCTTTCTTTCTGCGGGCAGCCCTGGAGCGTATCGGCCGTTTCCCAGGCAGCAGGCGAGGCGGCTCTTCTGGAAAAGGATTACAAAGAGCGGCTGATGCGCCTCCTCGCTGCCGAACGCCCAAGGCTGGCCGGAGAGCTTGAGAATCTGGGCTTTACGGTCATACCGGGGGAAGCGCCCTA
The DNA here is from genome assembly GCA_946545475.1 of uncultured Blautia sp. GTDB lineage: Bacteria > Bacillota > Clostridia > Lachnospirales > Lachnospiraceae > Blautia_A. The sequence continues at coordinate 4,347 of CAMNNO010000154.1, read as the reverse complement.
TATTTTATTTAAGAGCCCGGTTAAGCATCTGGATGAGAAGCTGCGGGATGAGGGCATTCTCATACGGTCCTGCGAAAACTTTGAGGGGCTGTGCGAGGGCTGGTACCGGACCGCGGTGAGGACCAGGGAAGACAACGACCGGCTGCTTGAAGCTATGAGAGCGGTACGCGATGGAGGCATGTAAAAATGGCTAAGTGTATTATGGTCCAGGGCACCATGTCCGGGGCGGGGAAAAGCCTTCTGGTGACGGCCCTGTGCCGTATTTTTTCCCAGGACGGCTACCGGACAGTTCCCTTTAAGAGCCAGAACATGGCCCTTAACAGCTATGTGACGGCCGACGGCCTGGAGATCGGCCGCGCCCAGGCTGTCCAGGCGGAAGCCTCCGGCGTTCCCTGCGATGTGCGCATGAACCCCATCCTTTTGAAGCCGGACAGCGACATGGGCAGCCAGCTCATTGTCAACGGCCGGGTCCGGGGGCATTACAGCGCGGCGGATTATTTTAAGATGAAAAGGAGCCTTATCCCCGAGATCCTCTCGGCCTACCAGAGCCTGGCCGATGAGAATGACATTGTGGTCATTGAGGGCGCCGGTTCGCCGGCGGAGATCAACCTGAAACAGGATGATATTGTCAACATGGGCCTGGCAAAGCTTGTGGACGCCCCCGTGCTCCTTGCCGGCGACATTGACCGGGGAGGCGTGTTTGCCCAGCTTTACGGCACCATCGCGCTGCTTCCCGATGATGAAAAAAAGAGGATGATCGGGACGGTGATCAACAAGTTCCGGGGGGACGTATCGCTCCTTCGCCCGGGGCTTTCGCAGCTGGAAGAACTCACCGGCGTTCCCGTGCTGGGCGTGGTGCCCTACATGAAGGTGGACATCGACGACGAGGACAGCCTCTCGCCTCGCCTGGAAAAAAAGGAGGCCGGGCGCGATATCGACATCGCCGTGGTGCGGCTGCCCCACATCTCCAATTTTACGGACTTTGCGCCCCTGGAGGAGGCGGCGAGTGTGGGCATCCGCTATATCACCAGGGCGCCAGAGCTCGGGGAGCCGGACCTTATCATCCTGCCGGGAACCAAAAATACCATGGAAGACCTCGCCTGGCTCCAAAGGACAGGCCTTTCTGAGGCCATAAAGCGCCTGGCTGCGGAAAAAAGCGCGGTCCTTGGCGTGTGCGGCGGCTTCCAGATGCTGGGCGAGCGCCTGTCCGACCCGTTTGGCGTGGAACACGGGGGAAGCATGGAAGGCCTCGGCCTGCTGCCCTGCGAGACGGTCTTCGCCAGGGAAAAAATAAGAAGGCGCACGAAGGCCACAGGCGAGGCAGGGCCCTTTAAGGGGATAACGATCGAAGGCTATGAGATCCATATGGGCGAGACGTATATGACGGGAGAAAGCGCAAGCTTTGTGCCGGGGGCAGGCATTTTGCGAAAGCCTATGTCCGGGCCAGGTATCCCAGAGAATCCTGTGCCGGGGGCAGGCATTTTGCAAAAGCCTATGTCCGGGCCAGGCATCCCTGAGAATCCCGTGGCGGGGAAAGGCGCTTCTGAGAGCCCGCGGCCTGCCGGGGGCGCATCGCCGTTCTGCCGCCTCGCGGACGGGCGGACGGACGGAGCGGCGATGGGGCATGTGTTCGGCACCTATCTTCACGGGCTGTTCGATGCCGGAAGGCCGGCGGAAGCGCTTATCGCCTATCTCGCCGGACGAAAAGGCATAAGCCTTGAGAAATCTGCGATCACGCCCAGGACCCTTTACCGGCAGAGGCAGTATGACCTCCTCGCGGATACCGTGAGGAAGTCCCTCGACATGGCGGCGATCATGGCGGCCCTGCGATGAGAGGAGACAGGCCGGCGTAGCGGAAGGCGCCGGAAAACCGGGCATCTGAAAGCACAGGAGTGCTTTTCGGGAGGAGGAATTGTTATGGTTGTGCTTCCTGGTGATATCGAGCGGACCAGTATGGCGATCATTCAGGCAGAGCTTTCGGAGATGGGGATAGAGGTGGCGCCGGAAAACCGGGCGGTCATCCTCCGCTGCATTCACGCCAGCGCGGATTTTGACTATGCCGGAAACCTCTTCTTCACGCCGGATGCCTGCCGCCTGGGGGCAGAGGCCCTTAAAAGGGGGACGCCCATCATCACCGATACCAACATGTCCCTTGCCGGCATCAGCCGCGCGGGGCTTAAAAAGCTCGGGTGCGGAGCCTTCTGCTTCATGGCCGATGAAGCCGTCGCCGAGAGGGCCAGGGAGGAGGGGACCACAAGAGCCGCGGCAGCCATGGACTACGCCTGCCGGGAGTACCCGGGGGCGGTGCTGGCGGTGGGAAACGCCCCGACCGCCCTCCTGCGGCTGGCGGAGCATATCGAGGCGGGCTATGTGCCGGCCCTTGTCCTGGCGTTCCCGGTCGGGTTTGTCCATGTGGTCGAGAGCAAGGAAAAAATCGCGGCGGTCTGCCAGGAGAGGGGCATCCCCCTCATCGCGGCCATGGGCCGGAAGGGCGGCAGCACCATAGCTACTGCGGCGCTGAACGCCCTCATCTACACGGCTGCCGATATGCTGGAACCGGGGAAACGAGGCTGGACATAAACTGGGGAGGTGGGCCTGCAAAAAGGCTGAACGTATGGAAAAAGAGCGCGAGATGGAGAAGCACTACGCATTTTTTCAGAATACCGCGTGCGAATATTTTCCCTGCCATAAGGGCATACCGGAGGAGGATTTTAACTGCCTGTTCTGCTACTGCCCGCTGTACGCCCTTGGGGAGGCGTGCGGGGGAGGGTTCGTTTACCGGGAGAATGGCGTAAAGAGCTGCATAAGCTGCGGCTTTCCCCATCACCGGGAAAACTACCGGAAGGTGCTGCAGCGCCTTCCGGCTTTGCAGGAAATGGCAAAGAGGAAAACCGATGGAGACATTTGATCCTTACATGGTAAGCGGCGGAAAGCGTCTCCGGTGCGGCTATACGACCGGAACATGCGCGGCCCTGGCGGCGGAGGGAGCGGCCAGGCTGCTGCTTTTTGGCATAGTCCCGGAAAAGCTTTCTATCCTGACGCCGAAGGGATGGCGCGTGGAGGTCACCCCGAAGGCCTGCCGCCTGTCCGGGGAGGAGGCGGTCTGCGCGGTGGAAAAGGATGCCGGCGACGACCCGGATGTGACGGGCGGGCTCCTTATTTATGCTTCCGTCCGGAAAACACGGCAGGGTATCTCCATAGACGGGGGCGAGGGCGTGGGACGGGTGACGAAGGCCGGCCTTGACCAGCCGGTGGGGGCGGCGGCCATCAACAGCGTGCCGCGGCGGATGATCACCTCCGCCGTGGCAGGGGTGTGCGAAGAGGCGGAATATTCCGGTGGCCTTTCGGTCACGATCTTTGTCCCCGGAGGGGAAGAGGCGGCGAAGCGCACCTATAACCCTGTCCTCGGCATCACCGGCGGGATATCGATCCTGGGGACAAGCGGGATCGTGGAGCCCATGAGCGAGAGGGCCATTGTGGATACCATCGCCCTGGAGATCCGGCAGGCCAGCGAGGCCGGGCACAAAAGGCTTATTCTGGTGCCGGGAAATATGGGCAGTGATTTTATAAAGGCCCGCTACCCGGCCTTTGCCCAAATCCCCCGGGTCATCTGCTCAAACTTTATCGGGGAAGCCATTGACCACGCGGTTCTTTGCGGCTTTACGCAGGTGCTGCTGGCCGGCCATATGGGAAAGCTCTTAAAGCTTGCCGGCGGCATCATGAACACCCACTCCCGGACGGCGGACTGCCGGCGGGAGCTGTTTATGGCACACGCCGCCCTGTGCGGGGCCGGGCCGGATGTCTGCCGAGCCCTCATGGCCGAGGTTACCACGGAGGGGTGCGTGTCTGTCCTTAAAGAAGCCGCTCTTTTTGAAAGGGTCATGGCAAGCCTCCTGAAAGAGATCGACAGTCACCTTTCGCGCCGCGCGGGGGGCGGCCTTCTTATAGGAGCCCTTCTGTTTTATGGCCGGGGCATGCCATCTGACGGCAGCCAGAGCCCTGCCGGAGGTGGGACAGGCCATCCCATGCCCTGCTCTGATGGTTATGTCCTGGCCGGCATGACCGGCGGGGCCCGATGCCTGGCCGCGAGGTGGGGGGCAAAAGCTCCTGCACCTTGGGACGCCGGATGCGCACAGAACACACCAGGGGTTATGGGGGTACCTGAGGCGGCTTTGAAACCAAAAAGCTCCGGATGCGCACAGGACCCGCTCAGGGTTATGGGGGTACCTGAGGCGGCTCTGAAACCGGAAAGCTCCGGAGGCGAACAGGACACGCTCGGGGTTATGGGGGTGCCTGAGGCGGCTCTGAAACCGGAAAGCTCCGGAGGCGAACAGGACACGCTCGGGG
>CAMNNO010000153.1 GCA_946545475.1 uncultured Blautia sp. | reverse complement strand
AAGGAGGTAGAGATTTGGAACGCAAATATTCTTTCCTGAGCAGGCCTTTGACGATAGGAAATGTATGGTTTCGGAACCGTATGTTTTCGGCTCCGATGAGCGGGACGGATGTTGAAGCCGGAGGGAGCATCGGAAGAAAATCCCGTGCGTTTTATGAATACCGGGCAAAAGGCGGGGCAGCCGCTGTGACGGTCAGCGAACTTATGGTGCATCCCGAGACGGATGGCAGCCATGCGTTCCATATCAGTGAAAATGTGCTGGACACTCTGGCTAAGGCAGCCTACACCGCGGACGCTATCCGCCGCCACGGCGCGGTTCCGAGCATCGAGCTTTCCCATGCCGGTCGCTTTTCGGGAACTTACATGCTCGATGCGGATAAAGGGGCTTCCCCAGTGATGTGGAGCGCCGATGAAGGGATCCGGCCCGATGGCATTCCCTTTAAGGCCTTGACAAAAGACAAGATCGGGGAGATCACATCCGCCTACGCCCGCGCCGCAAGGCTCTGCAAACGGGCGGGATTTGAGATGATCATGGTCCATGCGGGCCACGGCTGGCTCTTGAATCAGTTTCTGTCGCCCATGTTCAATCACCGCAGCGATGAATACGGCGGCAGCACAGAGAACCGCTGCCGCTTTGCGAGGGAGGTCCTCTGCGCGATCCGCAGGGAGGTGGGGCCGGGCTTTCCTATTGAGCTTCGCATAAGCGGAGCGGAATTTGTCCCAGAGGGCTATGATCTCGAAGAGGGCATTAAGATCGCCACAATTCTGGAGCCCTATATCGACATCCTGCATGTTTCAGCCGGGACTTACCAGCGGACCTTTGGCATCACGCATCCCAGCATGTTCGAAGAACATGGACGAAATGTTTACCTTGCCGCGGAATATAAGAGAAACCTCCACATTCCTGTGGCGGCCATAGGCGGCCTGTCCGATCCCGGCCAGATGGAAGCGATTCTCTCTGACGGAAAAGCGGATATCGTCTACATGGGCCGGCAGCTCCTGGCCGACCCCTTCCTGCCGCAAAAGGTCATGGAAAACCGGGAAGAGGAAATCGTACCCTGTATGCGCTGTTTCGTCTGTATGTCGGAACGCACAGCGACAGGAACCAGGCGGTGTGCGGTAAATCCCGTCATCGGGAGGGAAGACGAGGGGATGGAGGTCATGCGATCACCCGTAAAAAAACGTGTGCTCATCGCCGGTGGAGGCGTTGCCGGCTTGTACAGCGCCTACACATCAGCCCGCCGGGGCCACGAGGTGACCCTCTATGAAAAGGAGGACAGGGTGGGCGGACTTTTAAGATGCGAGGAGACCATTCCCTTTAAGCAGGAGATGTTCCGGCTTGGCGAAACCTACCGCCGCCTTGCCGAGAAGGCCGGCGCCCGGATCGTGACCGGAGAAAAGGTCACCCCTGAGCTTGTCTCGCACCTGTCGCCCGATGCCCTGATCATCGCCACAGGGTCTCTCCCGGTCATGCCGCCCATCCCGGGACTTACGGGAGAGAATGTAATCCTGGTGAATGACCTCCACAAAAACGGGCATCGCGTGGAAGAGCAGGTCGCTGTCCTTGGCGGCGGTCTTTCCGGAACGGAGTGCGCCATCTATCTTGGCATGGAGGGAAAAGAGGTGCATGTCATTGAGCTTCGCGATGACATTGCCCTGGACGCCCCTGCCCGCCAGCGGCCCCTTCTGCTTGAGAAGCTTTCAAAATATGCCGTTGTCCACACCGGCCTCAAAGGCCTGGAGGTGACAAAAGAAGGCGTCTGGTGTCAGGATAAGGCCGGAAATCGCATCCTGATCCCCGGCAGAACCGTCATCTGCGCCCTTGGCCAGCGCCCCGACGGGGAAAGCGTTGAAGCCCTTTACAACTCGGCACCCTTCGTCCGGGTGATCGGTGACGCTGGAGGAGTCGGCACCATCGCAAAAGCCGTGAGTCAGGGATACTATGCGGCAATGGATATTTGAATTTAGAGGATTGGCTTGCTGAAGAAGCCATGTGATCCGGATACTGTGCTGTAAAAGGGACTGAGACAGGGGTTCAGGCACTTTGTGATATGTTTCACAAAGTGCCTGAACCCCTGTTTAAGAGACTTCCCTACTGATGCGGAGCGCCGATGAAGGAATCCGGCCCGATGGTATTCCCTTTAGGGCCTTGACAAAGGGCTTGACGCTATATCTCTATAGCGATATAATAAAGCACAGAAAGGGGTTGAGCCTTTATGATTGTTTATCATGGCTCTGATCATATCATTGAGACACCGGTGTATAAGGGCAGTAAAAAGACAGACGATTATGGATATGGTTTTTACACAACGGAAAGCCTGGAACTGGCTAAAGAATGGGCCTGCAGTGACCAGCGCGATGGCTTTGCCAATGCGTATGACCTGGATGTGGATAATCTTAACGTCCTCCGTCTCACCTCGCCGGAGTATAACATCTTAAACTGGCTGGCGATCCTGGCAAAATACCGCAGCTATTGGCAGAACGGAAGCATTGCGGAAGAAGCGAAGGATTACCTGCAGCGGCACTTTTTCGTTGATCTCTCGCCTTATGACATCGTCATCGGATATCGCGCCGACGATTCTTATTTTAGCTTTGCGCAGGATTTCGCAGCAGGCACGATCTCCTTTAAAAAGCTGTCGGAGGCCATGCGGCTTGGTAAGCTTGGAGAACAGATCGTATTAAAAAGCCAAACGGCTTTTGCCCATATCCGTTTCATAGGAGCTGAGCCTGCCGCGGCGGATATTTACTATGAAAGAAAAACGATCCGCGACAGAGAAGCCCGCCGGGCATACCGCAGCGTCCGGCGTTCTTCTGATGGCCTGGCTGAATTATATATGATCGACATTATGAGGGAGGGAATTGAAAATGGTGATCCGCGCCTACTCTGAAGACTATGTTGCCAGCGCACAGCGCATTCTTGGCGACGCGGTCGATTTTGCCGTCATGACCCTTGGCCTTAGTCCGGACTCTTTTGGAGAGTCTTTTGCCGTATCCCAGGTTTCCCGGCAATTTGGAAGCGGCAATCCCCGCTACGTGGCGGGAATGAACGGCTGTGAGCTGGCGCGGATGGTGCTTACACAGACGCGCATTTCCTTCACGGATGCCGAAGACGTTATGTATATGGATAAAGGGCCGGAGTATTGGGCAGGCTGGGCACTGGCATTTTTTCAGTGGTACAGCGCCTGGTCATTTATGGAAATCCTGACCGCTGTGCCTATGGGGAGGATCATTGCCATGTATCCTCCTTATCATGAGATGGATATTATGCAGTTTTCCGATCATATGCTGAAGGAAATGAAGACGTTCTATCCACAGACAAGGCTGCGCATGAGGCGCGAAAACTGCGGCCTTTCCCAATCACAGCTGGCGGAAAGGTCGGGCGTGCCGCTCCGTCAGATCCAGCTTTTTGAGCAGCGCCAGCGCAATATCAACAAAACGGCCGCGGAAACATTGCTGCATCTGAGCCGGATACTGTGCTGCAAAATGGAAGATTTGCTGGAATTTAATGAAGACAGAATGTGACATAGCTTGCTCTTCAATGAGAAAATTCATCGCTTTCGTGAACAGGAAAACCTCCTCTTCGGAAGCCTCCTGGTTTTCATCAAAAACGTCGACAATTTTATACTCGCGAATACAATAAAATAACACTTTTTAATTTTGTGCCGCGGTATATGCAGAAGTACTAAGAAAATTACCGGTGGTAATTTTCAAGTACTTCTAGTATAGGACATGAAAATGGATGTGGATGCTGCTGTCGATGCCGCATTGGACGAAATGCCAGAGCTGTTTGTCCTTCGTGCATTTATGTTAGCCAATCGGATGGAGGTAAAAAACATCTTCCTGATAGAATATATAGAGGGGATGTGTCAGTTTTCGTGACGATGATCGCGCGGGGCAGAAAAAGCAAATAGGTTTTTCTTGAAGGGAGAGACAGGAGGATATGCTGACGATTTATTTTGGAGATATGGAGCAGGCTAACTATGGCCCGACCTGGTTTAAATATAATTACGAGCCGGAATGGCTTGAAGATCCTTTTGTTCAGGCGATGATCGAAGGTGTCGATAAATCGCGATACATAGCCGGCCTTGTCATCGAAAGCCCCGTATTTGGCCCGATTCCTCCGGAGAGACTTTCAGGCGGGGTTCAGACTCTTATTATGATATATGAAAAGCCTGAACTGGTTTTTGATGCTACAAGCTGTGGAGAAAATTGTGCGAAATGGCTGCTGGAGATAGGAAAGCGTAAAGATGTTACTGTCAATCTGAATTATTTAATGTCTTTTGACGGGCAGGAGCCATTTGAGATTATGATAGCCAATGAACATAAAATGGTTACAAATGAAAAGGATTATGTGTTTACAGCGGTTTTATATTTATAGAATTTTTCAAAAAGATGACATATCCTGCGGAGGCTTGCTATGAAAGGAAAACATCGGATCGTGCTGGAAACGGGCCGGGTCAAATATGATTTTACTGTCAGGCGGAATATTACGGTGGTACAGGGCGATAGCGCAACCGGCAAGACGACGCTCATCGAATTGCTCTCACAGTATGGCAGGCAGGGAGCCCGTTCCGGGATAACGCTGACCTCAGATGTTCCGTGTTTTGTCTATACAGGCGGAGCTGACAGCCGCGAATGGACGCCTTTTTTTGCTACCGCCCGCGGCGGCATAATTTTTGTGGATGAAGGCTTTTCGTTTGTTCATTCTGTTGAGTTTGCCGAGTGTATTAAAAATACCGGGGACTATTATCTGCTGATAGCCAGGAAGCCGCTTGTAAACCTGCCGTATAGCATTCAGGAAATCTACGGGATAAAAACAAGTGGAAAATACCATTTCCCCTATCAGGTGTTTCATGAATTTTATCCCATTTATCAGCAGGAAGAGGCATTCAATATCCCTCAAAAGATAATTCTCCTGGTGGAAGATGGCCGGTCAGGATATCAGTTTTTCAGCAAAGTATGCGATCATTTGTGCGAAGTCAGTTGCGAGAGCGCCGGTGGAAACTCCAATGTTTACAGGCGGCTTCTTCAGATAGCCGGCAAGGAGCCGGTGTTGGTCATTGCAGACGGTGCGGCATTTGGCTCATTTGTAGAAAGTGTTGTCTCCGTTGCCCGCAAGAGGGGAAATACAGGACTTTACTTTCCAGAAAGCTTTGAATGGCTGATATTGGAATCTGGTATCATTCAAAGCAGTGAGATCGAAAAGGTCATGAAGGCCCCGGAAAATTATATCGAGAGCAGGAACTATTTTAGCTGGGAACAGTTTTTTACAGCTTTTTTGCAGGAAAAGACAAAAGGCAACGAGTATCTGTACTATAAGAAAAATCATCTGCCCGAATTTTACCTGTCGGAAACAAATCGCAGGAAAATCCTGAATGTTTTGCCTGAAAAGTTAAAGGAACTTCTCAACGAGGGCTTTACGCCGGAGGAGGCCACTGAATTGAAGCGCCGTATCGATGACGTGAACAGGGGAAATACAACGGAACACAGCATTATTGAGGCTTAACTATGCGGAACCTTTTATGGCGGGCGGATGCCTGGAGTGAGCATGAGAGACAAGGTACTTATCATCCAATGCGTTGGGCATTACGATGATAAGTAAGGGCAGCCCTCTATTAAGAGAGCTGCCCCTATTATTATCGCAGAGGCGGCATAAGGAAATTATCGCCTTGCGGCGAACGCCGCCTCGCGGGCAAGCAGGAGGGGATTCTCCCCTCCTACTCGATTATAGCAGAGGCGGCATAAGGAAATTATCGCCTTGCGGCGAACGCCGCCTCGCGGGCAAGCAGGAGGGGAGATTTTCCACCTTATGCTGTTTCAGAAGCCGTTTGGCCTTATATCATAAGACCGGTCAGGCATAAGGATTATATTCGATCTCCAGGGTATCCTGGTTCCTGCTGTAGTGCTTGAAGAAATCCCACAGGATATTGGAATACTGCGGATACAGGCAGTGAACGATGCTGTCGATGTACATGACGCCGACCATCGGGATGCCCTTGTCGTTGGCCTTGAGGAAGGTGTAGACGGTATAATCATCGTTTTGCTTGCGGACCGTAGCGAGATCGGCATCGAAGCCGCCGATGGGATATTTTTCGAAATCGGGCTCATCGAAGGGACCCATGTGGTTCAGCTCGCTCACGATGCTGGCCAGGTTGTAGCAGAAGCCGACGTTCTGATTATATCCGAAGTTATACTCAGCCGTGGAGACCACGAAGGGAAGCTCAATGCCTTCAAAGCGCTCTGCGTCGCCCTCAAGCAGCGAGAAGCCGCCGCACTGCGGATAGGCCGCCGCAAAGAGCTCCGGCGCGCCGAGCATGGCGCGGGCTGTTGCCAGGGCGCCCATGGAGTAGCCGGTGACATAGACGCGGGACGGATCCAGAGCCGGATATTTTTCCAGCACATGGCGGACAAGGGCGGGAAGGGCATAGGACAGATAGTCGCTGCCGTCCGCGGCAGTGGTGTGGAGCTTGGCCTTTTCGGGGGAGACGATGGCGATGCGCTCCCTGCCGGCAAGGTCAAGGAAGCCCTGCCCTTCAACAAACTGGCGCGGGTCGTCGCCGCCGCCGTGGCAGGCGAGGATGAGCGGGATGGAGCCGTCTTTTACGGAACCGTCAAGAGCTTCCTCGGGAATATACTCATACCAGGTCTGGAGATACTCTCCCTCCTCGGTCTTGACCTCGTCAAAGATATCCTCGACACAGGTGAAGAAGCAGATGCCCTCGCGGGTTTTGCCGTTCAGGACGGGATTGCGGGGCGACAGGGAGTAGGGCGCGCAGTCAGCGCCATAGCCCTGGTACGGCGTGGAGGCCGAGTAGATGCCGCCGGTCATTTCCTGGCCGCGCTGGGCGGTAAGGAAAAGATTGTAGTAGGCATCATCGATGACAGCTGCCGTATCCAGCGTCTCCGGGAAGAGGGTCACGACCTTGCGGAGCGGATAAACCTGGTTGTAATAGGTGACCTTGGCGCCTTCCTTGATGATGGAATCCGTGCCGTTGATCTCCTCGTACTTCGCAATGACATCCTCGTCGCCGTTGACAATATAGACCGGAAGGAAGGCGCTGACCTTGCGGATGCGGTCCATATGGCCGCCGATAAGGAGCAGGCCGGCGATACGGCTGGCGTAGTCGATGTTCCCGACCACATAGTTGTTAAGGAAGGTGGCGCCGCCGTCGATGCCGATGACATAGTAGTAGCTGTAGCCGCCATAGTAGGCGCCGTCAACATAGGTGACGGTCTCGCCGGCTTCGTTCGTGCCGGAGGCATTTACCGCGAAAATGGCGGTTTGAAGAGCATAGTAGTATTTCTGGTCCGCAGCGGTGAAGCCCGTCTCAGGATTGGAGGGCGTGACCAGGATGATGCTGCCGCGGATCTCATTGATCTTTTCGATCAGGCCCAGGCCTTCCAGATAGGCGAAGGCATCATCCTTGCTCTCGAAGGACTGATCCGTAAACACCGCAATATTGGTATTGATGCGCGTAGCCGCCGTGATACCGTACATATCGGGGCTGCGGTAGACAAAAGTCTTGTCAAGAGGATAATTCTCCATGACCGGATGCGGGACATAATTATATCTCGAATAGAAGGGCTGCAATGCGCCAGGAGCGTTCTCGCGGACCTCGGCCATGGTTTCAAAGGTGGCTTCATTCCCAAAGTTGCCGCTGTAATTCAGGGCGAAGACGTTGATGGAGGAAAATACCATGGTCAAAATGAGCATGGGAAGCAAAAACCTATATTTTCTCTTCATGATTGGCCTCCTTTTCTTTAGGGCTGCCGGCGGTCATAAAATGCCGGCATAGAAGTGAACGGAAAATGCCAGGGCAGCCGGAAACGCCCGGCCGCGCCGCGGTTGACAGGGAAAGTGTTTAAAAAACTGCCTCAGACCATAAAAATGCCCCCCTTTCCATAAAATAGATCAGCTGATTTTATTTTACCCGGTTTTGCAGCGTTTTCAATGCCGCACAAGCGCCTTCCGATTTACGCCAACTCATTCAGAAAGGGGAGAGAAGCGGAGGGCTTAAAAGGTCTTAACAGGAAGATAATCCAATAAGAAATCTAAAAAAAAGCATAAAAAAATCGCCCCCTGTAGAGCATTCTGGGTTATGCTCGCCTGACGGTAGGTTCTGGGTGCGGCATGTTTCCTTTTACCTTTTCTATTTTACTCTTACCTGCCGGTAGGTGCCAGG
>CAMNNO010000152.1 GCA_946545475.1 uncultured Blautia sp. | reverse complement strand
CGCCCGTCACCGTCAGGTGACAAATTTCTTATGGGCGGCCCTGCCATAATATAAAAATGCCGCTGACATATTCGCAATATGTCAGCGGCATTTTTGCCGTCAGATACCTATCTCTTCCAGATAGGCTTCAAACCGGGTCCGGATCTGCCCGTCGGGACAGTTGCGACGGTCTATGGCATCGCCGTCCAGGATGAGCATGGGGACCTCCATCTCTTTCATCCTCTCTTTCAAAAGACGGGCGCCACCCGCCGACTGGCGGCAGCCCCAGTGGCAAAATTCCAGCACGCCGTCCGGCTCATAGTCCCGGACAAAGCCGGCAATGATCTCTGTTTTTCTTTCAAAGTTTCCATTAAACATATTCCGGATCAGCTTCCGGGACAGAGCCTTAAGAGGATAACGGCTGTCCAGAACCTCGGTATAGTCCAGATTAAAATCATCCCCGCAGATCACTACGCTTTCGCCAAAGTTCAGATACCGGCGCAGAGTCTCCTGCGCATAGGGCGCAATATGTATCCAGAACAGGCGTTTCGCCTCTTCCTGCGGGAAGCTTTCGATCTCGCTGTCCATGCGCTTAAAAAGCTCCAGCACCCAGGGCATCCCGATATCCAGATGGGTGGCAAAAAGGAGATAGACAAGAAGGCTGAGTGTTCCGGGATAGCTGTGAGCTCTTCTCTTTTTCATAAAAGACAGATAGTGAGCTTTGGATTCGTTCTCCCGGTCCAGAGTTTTTTTGAGCTCATCCTCCCGGAAGGGCTTTCCCATCACATCCTCAAGCAGACGGATAAGCTCGGACAGCTGGTACGCCACATAGTCCTCCGCCTCAGGGGTGTCCTCATGGGGAACATCTATAATATAGGTGGGAATGCCGCACGCCTCCTCGATCCGCCGGAAGGTTCCAACGTTTCCATCGCAGGCTGTCGATGTCGTCACGGCTATCTTCGCCCGGGGAAGCACGCCCTTTTCCAGGGCTCCCAGAAAGTTTTTGTGGTAGGAGCAGAGGGTCGACGACAGTCCCAGGCCGTCGGCCGCATCAATAAAGACATCCTCCAGATAGAACCCCGCCAGAAACGACGACAGAGCTTCCATGCTGACGCTGGCAAGGCCAAAGCCCTGGAGGATCTCCACCGGGGCGAAGATATTTGTGTAAGCCATGTTTTCCGGATGATCAAGGGCCCTGACGACCCGGTAGACCGTCCGCTCATTTAAGTATTTATAGCCTTCCGGAAGGCGTTTATCCGCCAGATGGCCGCACCGGAAGTGTTCCAGGTGAAGGCCCGTCCGGATCAGGCGCCCCGCAAGGGCGGGATGGCCGTCAAGGCAGCGCCTGACCAGAGAACCGTATAGTTTAGCAATATCCATTTGTCTGCTCAAATCTCCAGGGCGATCTCCATCATCTTATTAAAGGTCGTCTGCCGGGCGGCGGCGTCCAGAGCCTCGTCCCGGTACAGATGGTCGGAGATCGTCAGAATGCCGAGAGCCTTTTTGCCGGCCCGGGCCGCGTTCATATAAAGGGCGGCGCATTCCATCTCGCAGCACAGAACGCCCATTTTTCTCCAGGCATCGGCGACATCGGGATTGTCATTGTAGAAGATATCCGAGGAAACCACGTTGCCCACATGTACCGGCACGCCCCGCTCGGAGGCCGCTTCCACCGCGCGCCCAAGAAGCTCGTAGCTGGCCACCGGGGCGAAGGTTCCGGGAAGGCGATACTGGCTGGCGTAGTTCGAATCCGTGCAGGCGCCCATGGCGATGACCACGTCCATGACGTTGACATAATCCTGGAGAGCGCCGGCGGAGCCTATACGGATGATCTCGTCGATGTCGTAGAAGTTAAAAAGCTCATAGCTGTAAATGCCGATGGAGGGCATGCCCATGCCGCCGCCCATAACGGAAACCGGTTTGCCTTTATAGGTGCCGGTATAGCCGAACATGTTGCGGACGGTATTAAAGCAGACAGGATTCTCCAGGTAAGTCTCCGCAATATATTTTGCGCGGAGAGGATCGCCGGGCATAAGGACCTTTTTGGCTATGTCTTCCTTTTTTGCCGTATTGTGAGGGGTAGGGATACTCATAACAAAATTACCTCCTTTTATTATTAGAGTTTTTATTATCAGAAATCCTTTATGATTTCTGATCCGCCGCGATCAGCTTTCTTAAGGCTCCTACGCCCACGCGGATGGCCGCGTCCGTATCGTGGACCTCCGGGTTGTTGAGCCCGGCCTTCTGGCGCTCCTGGTTGGCGACCACAAGGAAGGCGGAGCCGCAGCGGACATGAAGGAAACTGGCTACCGTAAAGAGGGCGGCGGACTCCATCTCGGAGGCCAGGCAGCCCAATTTCAGGTAAGCATTCCACTTGTTCAGGAGCTCATAGCTTACCGGCATGCTCTCGGGACGGTGCTGGCCATAGAAGGCATCCTTGCACTGAACGATCCCGGTATGGCAGGCAAGGCCCAGATCCTTTGCGGACTGTGCCAGGGCATTGACGACCTCAAGGTTAGCCACGGCCGGAAATTCAATGGGCGCATACTCCTTGCTGGTGCCTTCCATGCGCACAGCGCCGGTGGCCACCACGATATCTCCTCCGACCACATCAAGCTGCATGCCGCCGCATGTGCCGACACGGACAAAGGTATCCGCCCCGGCCTCCACAAGCTCCTCCATGGCAATGGAGGCCGAAGGCCCGCCGATGCCCGTGCTCGTGACACTGACCATCTCTCCGTCAAGATAACCCGTGTACGTCACAAATTCCCGGCTGTCCGCCACCTGGCGGGCATCGTCAAAATACCTGGCGATCAGAGCACAGCGCTTAGGGTCTCCGGGCAGGATCACATAGCGCCCGACCTCTCCTTTCGCCACCTGGATATGATACATTCTTCCGTCATGAGAATAGACCATAAAAAGCCCCCCTTTCAGCTCAAGACGTGATTGGCAGCCACTTTGACAAAGCAGAGTGGAAAATTCACATTTTATTCATACTATTGACATAGTTTTTTCACATTTGCCATATATATTATAGCCCAACAGGGCAGCAAGACCTGTTAACACATACCTTTTTCTTTTTCATTTTCGCCGGGGCTCTCTTAACGGGAGATCCCGGCCTCCTTTTTTGTCTAGCCTTTTTCAGGGATCGTGCTCTACAGGCAAAAGCCAAAAACGACGCCACAGCGGTTCAGGGCCGGTGAGCGGTAGCACTGCTCCTCACCGTTGCTCCCTATCGCGCAGAATCCAAAATTCGTATAGGAGCGGAGCCACCAGCTCATGGGCGGCTCTCCTTTTTTGCCTTTCAGGCGGTTTTTCCCGTCCTTAAACAGCGGATAGCACTGGCCGCCGGGCATCAGCTCGTCCGCGGACAGCAGCCACAGCCTGTCTTCGGTAGTCTCAATATGAGGGATCCGCATATTTTCCGGATAGGTTTTTTTGACGACCGGCTTAATGCCTTCCCTCAGTTCTTCCGGAAGCGCCGGCCACAGCTCCCGCATAAGCCAACGGCGAAGGTCACTGTCCTGCCAGCCTTTGTAGCTTCCCATGGCCCTGGCCCTGGAAAGGCAGTCCACAGACACCAGTGTCACCGCGCTTTTGCTCCCCTGCCTGGAAGAGATGCCGGAACAGATATCTATGCCGAAGCCCGCGATCTGCATCTCGATAAAGCCGTCCTTTTCGTCCGGCAAGGCCAGGAGGAACCTGTCGCCGACTTTGTAGCGCGTGCGGTAAGAGCCGTTTTTAATATTCGCTATGACCTCTCTCCAGGAATCCCGGATGATTTCTGTCCGGGCCTCTCTGCTATGGGAAGATATGCCATCATCCCGGATGGGCTTCCCTTCCGGCCTGGTCAGGAGCTCCCCGTCTCCTCGCCCCACGGTTTCCAGCTCTTCCAGCTTTTCCCACAGGGCCATGGCGGCATCAGGTTCTTTCATCCGCCCGGCCAGCCTGGCCATGCCAAGGAAAAACTGTTTCTTTTCCGAAAAGCCGGCAATACTGCGCTCGGCGTCATCGATCAGCCTGTGCATGTTTTCCCGGAGACAATTCTCAAGAACTTCTCTCTTTACAGCTTCTTCCGCCAGCCCGCTTTTATTCAGAACGCGAATTTTCAACAATATCTTCCGCCAGCTTTCTTTTATTCAGAACGCGAATTTTCACCAATATCTTCCGCCAGCTTTCTTCTATTCAGAACGCGAATTTTCACCAATATCTTCCGCCAGCTTTCTTTTATTCAGAACGCGAATCTTCATCCGCATCCTCCCGATATTTTCCATAGGATAGATAGCCTTTTATGATCTTGATTTTATCACAATGCGCTCGTTTTTTCAACCGGAAGAAATGGGGACGGTTCTTTTTTCTTGTGATTTGTAAGACAAAAGAACCGTCCCCATTTCTTCCCCGCTAAACTTATCTTATTATCCTGAAAAGAAATTATTTCCGCTTCCCGGAAATATCGACCACGACATACTCCGCGATGGTCCCTGTCTTAAAGCCGAGCGCCCAGTCCGAGATGCCGGAGGTTACGATAAATTCTGTGTTGGAACGTTTCTCTCTGCCATAGGTTTTATCATCTGTTCCGTTTATCTCGCCCAGGCGGTTAAAGGGGAAGAGCCATCCGCCATGCGTGTGCCCGGACAATACCAGATCCACCCCGCTTTTTTCCTGGGAGGCGTAGTCGTGGGGCTGGTGGTCGAGAACGATCATGTATTTACCGGTATCCGCGCCTCTTAACAGATCCTCCATGCTCCGTCGGTTCCGGCGGCTGGCGTCCTCCCGTCCGATGAGATAAAAGCGGCCGTCTATCAGGCGGGTCTCATCCCGGAGGATTGTCACATGGTTCCGGACAAGCTCCGAGATCATGTCGCTTTCGCTGTATCCCCTGGCCTCGGCGCTGTAATATCCCCTGTCGTGGTTGCCATAAACATAATACACACCATATCTCGTTTCAAGCTCTCCCAGGGCCCTGCAGGCGGCGATCATGTCTTCTTTTGAGGTGTCATCGTCAATAAAATCCCCAACGACCGCCACAATATCCGGGGAGAGGCTTTCCATCTCTTCCGTGTACCGGGCAAACTCTTCGCCGCTGAACGTCGCGCCAATATGGGAGTCTGCCAGCATGATCACCCGAAGGGGTCCGCTTCCCAGATCTTTATCCGTAGAAACCTGATACGTTGTCGCCACCACATGATGAGCCAGATACCAGCCGCAGGAAAGATAGAGCCCTGCAAAAAGCAGGGCGAAAACTCCGGCCAGATAGAAGGATGGCTTCTTTCCGGAAACCTTGTAGATAATGGCAAAGATGATGTCCGATAAAAGCCAGATGACCACAAGATGCAGGATAACGATCACCGTATTGATGACCCCAAGTCCCAGATACAAAGCCAGGATGCCTCCGGCCGTCAGGGCAAGTGCCACAAACAGCCGTGAACTGAGTTTATCCTTTGACATCCCCCTGACGAGGGAAAATTTCGCAACGCGGCTGACCAGATAAATGAGGCCGAGGAGCGCTCCCGCTGCGGTTCCCATAAATAGTAATCTCCACATGTTCATTCGATTTCCTCCTTTTTACAGATTTACTATACACAAAAAATTATTTTTTGCAACTATATACGGGCATAAATGCTCGCGCATCGGCCCTTGTCGACTTTTATTTTACGCTTGCCTGCCGGCAGACAAGGGAAGATTTCCGCGTCACCTTGATTTCCATTTTCTAAAATGCTATATTTTATAGGAAACGAATAAAACGCTGGCGTTTTCATTCGTTTCCTGCGCCGAATTTTCGCCGCTTTAGCGGCATGATTCCGCTGAAAATTCGTGCGCATACTATAAAGTACGTCAAACACATATCGTAAAGGAAGGTAATATGAACTCAAATAATAATTTCCCCGCCAAAAAGCCTCCGTCTTCCCGCAGCATACGTCTGAGCTTCGGGCGGAGGCTGGCTATTTTTCTGGCGCTTATGGCTATCAGCCTGACTGCCCTCGGCTACAGCCTGACAAGGCGGCTTTCCATTCCCTCGGGCTGGAGAGAGATCACCGTCCAGACAAGCCTTCCCACCCCGGCAGGGAAATTCCACTTTTTTTATGATCTTCCCTCCCAGGGTGCCCAGGATACCTACCGTGCCCTGACAGGGCTGTATACAGATACCATGGAGGAGGCTTCCGTATGGTTCGATAAAGATCATACGGCCGACGATGTCTTCAACCTGGCTTCGCTCTCCGCCTCTCCTTCATCCGGGCCGCTCGTGCTCCCACACGCGCTTTACCAGGCTCTTAAAGACATGGAGGAGGCCGGGAACCGCTCCCTCTATCTTGCCCCGGTCTATGAGCAGTACAATACCCTGTTTCACTGCACGGAGGATTTTGAGGCCAGGAATTACGACCCGCACCTTAATCCGGAGCTTTCCTCTTCCATCCGGGAGGTTCTCTCCTTTGTCGGTGACCCCGACCATATCCATCTGATCTTCGACGAGGAAAAGGAGGCGGCTTCTCTCTATGTCTCGCCCGAGTATCAGGCCTACGCCTCCTCAAACGGCCAGACTGCCTTCCTTGATCTTTCGTGGATGACAAACGCCTTTATCCTGGATCTTGTCGGCAGCCGGCTAAGGGAAGCCGGCCTGACGGATGGGTTTATCACGACGGACGAGGGCTTCGGCCTCTGCCTCGATACGCGCGGCACCCTCTACACCCTGGCTCTTCCCGAAGAGGAAAACGCCTCAGCTGCCCCGCCGGACGACGGCCTTCTGGATTACCAGGGTCCCCTTTCCCTCATCACCTACCGCGCCTTCCCGGCCGACGCCAAAGCTTTTGACGATTATTATTATGTCTATGAGGACGGCCGTATATGCACCGGCTATATCAGCCCCGAAGACGGCCTTTCAAAGGAAGCCCTTGCCTCCTGGGCGGTGTATTCGCCTGACCTGTCGGTTTCCGGCCTGCTCCTTCGGACCGCTCCGGTTTATATCAGCGATGTCTGGGATGAGGAAGCGGCCCGCGCCCTGGCAGAGGACGGCATCTTTTCAGCCTGGCACCAGGACGGACAGGTGATCACGACAGAGAGCTGATCCGCCGGAGGCATTATTATAGTATGCGGTATGCGCACGAATTTCCAGCGGAATAATGCCGCTAAGGCGGCGAAAACTCGGCGCAGGGAACAAATGAAAACGCAAGCGTTTTATTAAAAAAGGAGGAGTCAATATATGGATATCAGTTACCTACTTTTTCTTCAAAATTTCAGAGAGGGCATCCTCCACAATGCCCTGACGCCGTTCATGGAAGCCATCTCCCACTTTGCGGTCACTTATCTTATCCTGATCCCGGTGTTCGTCTACTGGGTGATCGACAAAAAGAAGGGACTGTATACCCTGGTTTCCTATTATCTTTGCTGCGGCATCAACGCTGTCGTCAAGCTCACGGCCTGCATCTACCGCCCGTGGATCCGGGATGCCCGGGTGCTCCCCGCCGGGGATGCCATCACCACAGCTACCGGCTATTCTTTCCCCAGCGGCCATTCCTCCACGGCCGGCCCCATCTACGGCGGCCTGGCCGTCACGGCCCGCAGGCGCAGCCGCCTCATTGCCGCCCTCTGCGTCATCATGGCGCTGCTCACCGGGTTTTCCCGCAATTATCTGGGCGTGCACACGCCCCAGGATGTCCTTGTCGGCCTGGCGGAATCGGTCCTCGCCCTTGTCGCTGTCCACAGGATCTTCCGCTATCTGGAAAAGAACCCGGAAAAGGAAAACCTCTTCCTCCTCATCAGTTTCATTTTCGGATGGCTGGCTATCATTTATATCACTTTTAAGCCCTATCCCATGACATACATAGGCGGGCGCCTTCTTGTGGATCCCCAGAAGATGATGAACGACGGCTATGGCGACATCGCCCTCCTGATCGCTTTCCCGGCTGCCCGTTTTGTGGAGCGCAGGTGGGTAAAATATGAGCTTCCCGCATCCAAGCTCCTGCGGCTGTTCCTCGGCCTTATCGGCCTCATCCCCGCCTGCCTTATGATCCTCTATATGAAAAACCCCCTGGACACCCTCCTGGGGAGCCACTGGGGGCACTTTACCTATTCCTGCATTTTTGTTTTCTTCTGCATAGCCCTGTATCCGGCCATCATGTCCCTCTTAAGCCGCCTGGCGATCTCCGGGCAGGCCAAGAGGTGAAATAGGGTAGAGGGAGGCTTGCCTCGCCTCTACCCCCGGCGGGCCGCCCGTCAC
>CAMNNO010000151.1 GCA_946545475.1 uncultured Blautia sp. | reverse complement strand
TGGCACCTACCGGCAGGTAAGAGTAAAATAGAAAATGCAAAAAGAAACATATCGCCCCCCCCCCAGCCCCTACCAGCAGCTGAACATACCCCAGAATGCTCTACAAGGGGGCAATGGGGTCTCCACATAATTATTGTTTTTTTCAAAAAAAAATGCTATCTTTAAGAGTGTATAACCTTCATGGGCAGGACTTTGGAGAAAGGAGTTTTTATGGCAGATTTCATAGATGTGGCAGTTATCGGCGCCGGCGTCGTGGGATGCGCGGTGGCCAGGGAGCTCTCACGTTTCAGGGTGAGGGTCTTGGTTTTGGAAAAGGAGCTCGATGTCGCTACGGGAAACTCCTCCCGCAATACAGGTATGCTTCACGCCGGCTTTACCTATAAGCCCGGGACCCTGAAGGCCGAGTGCGCGGTCGAGGGCAACCAGGAGTTTGACCAGGTAGCCCGGGAGCTGTGCGTTCCCTTTAAGCGCACCGGCAAGCTTGTCGTCGGTTTTACGGACAAGGACCGGGAAAATATCCTGAAATATAAAGAGATCGGTGAGAAGAACGGGGTCAAGGGCCTTCGCATGATCGATAAGGAAGAGATCGCCGCCATCGACAAAAACGCCGGCGGCGAATTTGCCATGTATGTCCCCTCCTCCGGCATTCTCGACCCCATGCAGTATACCATCGCCCTGGCCGAAAACGCGGCCATGAACGGCGTCTCCTTCGTTTTCGGAAGCCTCGTCAC
Organism: uncultured Blautia sp.; assembly: GCA_946545475.1. GTDB lineage: Bacteria > Bacillota > Clostridia > Lachnospirales > Lachnospiraceae > Blautia_A. The sequence goes on along the minus strand of CAMNNO010000151.1, from coordinate 7,489 downwards.
GGCCATCAGCCGGGTAACGGACGAGGAAGGGCAGAGCTTCTATCGCCTGACCACTTCCTCGGGGGACTATGAGGCCCGCTGGGTCATCAACTGTGCCGGCATGTACGCGCCGGAGATCTCCGAGATGCTGGGCTATCCCAAATATTACCAGAGGGGCTTCAAGGGAGAATACTATGTTCTGGATAAAAAGGCCGGCCTCTCGCTCTCCATCCCGGTCTATCCCGCGCCCAACGACAAGGGCGGCTTCTCCACCCACGCCACGCCCACCGTTGACGGCAACGTGCTGGTCGGCCCCGATTCCTATATCACCGAAGGGCGCGAGGACTATGCCAACACCCTCGCCCACATGAACGGCCTTTTCGCCGACGGCAGCAAGATGTTCAAGGACATGCGCCGGGAATACTTCATCCGCAACTTTGCCGGCATCCGCTGGAAAAACTGCGATCCCGAAACCGGCGAGGTGAAGGATTTCATCCTGGAAGCCAGCGATAGCCACCCCTGCACGGTGAACCTTGTGGGCATTGAATCTCCGGGCATCACCTGCGCCCTTCCCCTGGCCCGCAGGGCTGTCAGCCTCTTTGTCAAGGGCGAGGAAGCCTCCGGGCGGGAGGTTCCTGAAAATAAGAGCTTTAATCCCTGCCGGGAAAGGCCGAAGCGCTTCTATGAGATGACCCTTGAGGAGAAGGAGGAGGCCATCCGGAAGGACCCGGATTACGGCCAGATCGTCTGCCGCTGCGAGAACGTGACCAAAGCGGAGATCCTGGCGGCTATCCGCAATCCCTTGAATGTTCATACCCTGACCGGTATTAAAAACCGCACCCGCGCCCAGATGGGCCGCTGCCAGGGCGGGTACTGCATGACCCGGATCACGGAGCTTCTGGAAGAAGAGGGGATCACGCCCGAAGACATCCGCTACCAGAAGGCTGACGGATATATCTTTACCGGAAAAGTTAGACCATAAAAGGAGGAGTATTATGAGAACTGCTGACGCAGTCATTATTGGCGGAGGCCCTGCGGGGTTGGCGGCCGCCCTGGCGCTTTATGACGGCGGCGTTACCGATTGCCTGATTTTAGAGCGCGAGAGCAGCCTTGGCGGCATTTTGAAACAGTGTATTCACGACGGCTTCGGCCTGACGCGCTTTGGCGAAACCTTATCGGGCCCGGAGTATGCGTCGCGCTTTATCGACGAAGTGGAAGCCAGGAAGATTCCTTATATTACAGACACTACCGTTATCGACATCACACCCGAAGATGACTCGGCAGAGTACAAGATCGTTTCCGCCGCCCACACCTCCGGGCTCATAAAGGTCCGCGCCCGCGCCGTTATCCTGGCCATGGGCTGCCGCGAGCGCACCCGTGGCGCCATCTCGACCCCCGGCACCAGGCCCGCCGGCATTATGACCGCCGGCGTTGCCCAGGCCTACGTCAACCTGAAAAACCGCGCCATCGGCAAGGAGATCGTCATCCTCGGCTCCGGCGATATCGGCATGATTATGGCCCGGCGCTTAACGCTGGAGGGCGCCCATGTCCAGGCGGTTTTTGAGGTCCTGCCCTACGCCAGCGGCCTTCCCCGCAATATCCAGCAGTGCCTTAACGATTACAACATTCCCCTCTACCTCAGCCATACCATCACCGATATCCGGGGAGAGGGGCGTCTTACCGGCATCACGGTGGCCCAGTGCGACGAGCGCTTCGCTCCCATCCCCGGAACGGAGCGGGACTATGAGTGCGATACGCTCATCCTCTCCGTCGGCCTGATCCCCGAAAACGAGCTCACCAGCGCTGCCGGCGCCGTGCTGGACGGCCACACCAAGGGGGCTGTGGTGGATGAGTTCTGCCAGACCACGATCCCCGGCGTTTTCGCCGCCGGCAATGTCCTCCATGTCCACGACCTTGTGGACTTTGTCTCCCTGGAGGCCGAGAGCCTGGCCAGGGGCGCCCTTCGCTATTTAAAGGAGGGCAGCCTCCCCGCGGCCGCCTCGCCCATCGTCTGCGGAGCCAACATCGGGCATACCATTCCCCAGCATGTATCGGCGGCCGGCGACTTTAACCTCTCCTTCCGCGTCACCCGCCCCATGAAGAACGCCGTCCTTTCCCTGACATGCGAGGGAAAAGAGGTTTTGAAGAAGAAATTCCGCCGGGCCATCCCCGCCGAGATGATCCAGCTGCCCGTCAAGGCCTCCCTTCTCACCCCCGGGAAAGAGATCACCCTTTCCATGACCGAAGCGAACTGAAAGGAGTATCTGCCATGCAAACAACTTTAACCTGTATCGTCTGTCCCAATGGGTGCGAGCTCGCCATTGATTACGAAAACCAGGGCGGCATCACGGTAAATTCCGTATCCGGCAACCTCTGCCCCAAGGGGGAAGCCTACGCCCGCCAGGAGCTCATCTCCCCCACCCGCACCATTGCTACCTCCGTCCTTGTCTCGGGCGGAACGCTCCCCCTGGTCAGCGTCCGCATAAACCGCCCCATCCCCAAAGCGCGTATTTTTGATGTTATGAACGAGATCCGCGCCCTCTCCCTCTCGGCTCCCGTAAAGGCCGGGGATGTCCTCATCCCGGATGTTCTGGGGCTCGGCAGCGATGTCATCGCTACAAAGACCGTAGAAGCCTTATCATAATAGTAGGGAGAGATGTATTCTCCCTCTATCCCCCTCGGGGCGCCTGTCACCGCCAGATGACAGGCACCCCCTGCTCGATTCTGTCTCTTGATCTTCGGCGGCATCTCCCGGCCTGTTGACCAGGATTCCCGCCGGTCAGATTCCTTTTTTGGCGTTTTCAAGGGTTTCTATCACCCTGTCGCACCAGGCGTCAAATTCCGGATCCTCCTCCTGGCATTCTTCCGGATGGGACAGGATATAGTCGAGGGCGGTCATGACGCCTCTGTGGAACGGGATGTGCGTTCCCATATCCGGCGCAAGCCTTTTGATCTTGCTGTTGTCGAAAACTACGGAGACGGACTTGTCCCCCGTAAGGCTGCCGGTAAAATCGTAGCCGTACTTGTCTCCCGCGGCGGCGAGAAAATCCGACGACACATAGTAGGGATGGAGCGTGACTCCCAGGGCATCGGCGATGGTGGCGTAGATCTGGTTCCAGGAAAGCGTCTCATCCCCCGTGATGTGGAAAGCCTCGCCGATGGCATGGCGGTTGCCCATAAGGCCCGTGTAGCCGATGGCAAAATCCGCATTGAAGGTCAGCGTCCACAGGGAGGTTCCGTCGCCCTGGATGATGACCGGCTTCCCCTCCAGCATGCGCCGGACCACCTGCCAGGAGCCCTTCTTCCCATGCACGCCCAGGGGGATGCGCCTCTCGTCATAGGTATGGCTCGGGCGGACGATCGTCACGGGGAAGCCCTCCTCGCGGTACTTCTGCATAAGGAATTCTTCGCAGGCGATCTTATCCCTGGAGTACTGCCAGTAGGGGTTGGAAAGGGTTGTTCCCTCCGTAATGCAATAGTCGGCAGAGGGCTTATGATAGGCGGAGGCTGAACTTGTGTAGATGTACTGCCGGGTCCTGCCCTTAAAGAGCCGGTAATCCCTCTCGACATGTTCCGTCGTAAAACCGATGAACTCGCACACGGCGTCGAAGGAGAGGCCTTCAAGTTTTTTTAAAACGTCCGCCTCATCGTTGATATCTGCCGTGATCTGGTGGAGCCTCTCCGATGGCACGAAGGGACGGTTCCCGCGGTTTAAAAGCCACACCTCCCAGTTCATCTCATTCACGAGCCTTCGAACCACTGCGGCACTGATCGTCCCGCTGCCGCCAACAAAAAGGGCTTTTTTCATTTTATGTACCTCCAAAATGTTTGAAAACAGGTAAGCCGACGTTGTGGTACTTCACCTCACAATTTATCATAATGGAGCTGGGGCTTCAATCTTATTCTTTTCTGGTTTCAGGCTAAACGCACGTTTTTCTAAACTTTAATTTAGAAAGCTGTGCATTTACTTTGGATAATGCCTCCTCCATTATTGACATATTTGTCATCATATGATACCTTTGTTTCGCAATCTTTAGTCAAAATGTCTGATGCGTCTGCAAGGAGCAGATGCTGATGGCATTTTTATGACGGGCATGTGAAAGGAGAACGCTCATGAGAAAAATTACTGCAAGGCTTATCGGACTTTTGACAGCTGCTGTTGTTGCCAGTGCATCTCCCGCCTGTGCTTTTGCACAGGAAGCTCCGGCTCTTAAGGACAGGAGCCAGATGACGCGGACGATCGTTACCACAGACCTGGAATGCGATGACATGAACTCCATGATCCATCTTCTTCTTTACATGAATGAGCTGGACGTGGCCGGCATCGTGTACACCTCCTCGCAGTTCCACTTTGTCGGCGACGGGCAGGGAACGACGCAGGGCGAGGCTAACCCGAGCATCGCCAACTATGAAGTCGCCGACCCGGCTTCCCTCACCGAATACCGCCCGCAGCCCATCGGCTGGATCGAGGAGCTGGTGTCGGATGAGTACGCCGAAGCCTACGAGTTCCTGGTCCAGAATGACCCCAACTACCAGACGCCCGAAGAGATCCTTGGCCTCATCAAGATCGGCAATGTCGAATTTGAGGGCGATGTCCGCTTTGACACGGAAGGCTCCGATTTCATCAAGGCCTGCATCCTGGACGACGACGAGAGAACGCTCTACATCCAGGCCTGGGGCGGCTTTAACACCACGGCCAGGGCCCTTATGTCCATCGCTGAGGAGTACAAGGATACGGACGAGTGGGAAGCCATCTACCAGAAGGTCTGCGACAAGGTCGCCATCATCGCCCACGGCCAGGACAATACCTACGAAGACCACATCAAAGACCTGTATCCGGACCTCAAGTGCCTGTCCTTCGGCTCCGGCTATGCCGCCTTCTTCGCCGCCAAGAACAGCCCCGCCAACTATATCGACATGTTCAAGGCAGACTGGATGAAGGAAAACATCGAGTTTGACCACGGCCGCCTGATGAACGCCTACATCCTGATGGGCGATGGCACCTATCTTGAGGGCGAGGTGGAGAGCAGCCAGTTCGGCCTCAACCCGGTCATTGACTGGAGCGCCCTGATCCCTGGCCTTGAGCCCTTCTATTTCGATCAGTACGACTTCCTCGGCGAAGGCGACAGCAGCACCTATATGGGCCTCATCCCCTTCGGCCTTCGCGGCCTTGAGGACTACAACTACGGCACCATCGCCGGCCGCATTGCCGTCAACGGCGACCGCGACCTGTCCGAATACAACTACATCAGCGGAAACGTCGGCAGCTTCAACCGCTACATGGTCGCCTACCAGAACGACTTCGCCGCCCGCGCCGACTGGTGCGTCTCTGCATATGAGGACTGCAACCATCAGCCCATCGTGAGCGCCGCTGCCCTGGATATCGAGGCGGCTCCCGGAGCGGTCGTGACCCTGGAAGGCATCGCCTCCGACCCGGATGGGGACGACCTCATCACCAACTGGCGCGTTTACCGCGAAGGCTCTGTCTATTCCGGAGCCATTGAAAGCGACCTCCGCGTGTGGTATCCCGAGCGCCTGACCACAGAGTTCACCGTTCCCCAGGACGCTGTCCCCGGCGACTACATCAACATCATCCTCGAAGCCTCCGACAACGCTGTCCCGCAGCTGACCCGCTACGCCCAGGTCATCGTGCACGTCATCGAAGCCCCGGAAGCCCCCGCCGAATAATAGCGTCAGCGACACTATTCCGCCGAAAATCCGTGGCATATTTAGAAAGGAATCTCCATTTAGAAAGGAATCTTCATTATGAAAGGTATTTTTGGTAAAATCCTCCCCATCGCGGCCTGCACACTTCTGCTCGGCATGGGCGCCGCCATTTCCGCTTTCGCCTCCGAGAGCGACCCCACCCTTGTCGAGACCTCTCTTGGTGCCATCCAGGGTCTTGAGGATGCCGAGCGCGGCCTCTACATCTGGAAAAACGTCCCCTATGCCGAGGCGCCGGTCGATGAGCTCCGCTGGAAAGCCCCTGTCCCCAAGGCTCCCTGGGAAGGCATTTTTGATGCCACCGTCGACAGCAATGTCGCCGCCCAGACCTCGGCCTGGACAGGCTACGTGGGCTCCGAGGACTGCCTGAACCTTGAGATCTACCGCCCGGCCACCGACGAGACCGGCCTTCCCGTCATGGTCTACATCCACGGCGGCAACAACCAGACCGGCAACGCGGCCAGGGGCGATAACCCCGTGTTCACCATCGCGGCCAACTGCATCTATGTTTCCGTAAACTACCGTCTCGGCCTGATGGGCTTCAATGCCCTTCCGGCCCTCAAGACCGGCACGGAGCTTGAAAACTCCGGCAACTATACGCTCCTTGACCTCGCCATGGCCCTTGACTGGGTGCGCGACAACATCGGCGCCTTTGGCGGCGATGGCGAAAACATCACCGTAGCCGGCTCCTCCGCCGGCGGCCGCGATGTCATGGCCCTGCTCATTTCCCCGATCTTCGCCGGCAAGTTTAAGCAGGCCGTCTCCTACAGCGGCGGCATGACGGTTGCCGACCCGGAAGCCTCCGCAAAGCTGGACGCCTCCTTCCTGGCTCCCTTAGCCGTTGAGGATGGAAAAGCCGACGATCTTAAGGCGGCTTACGAATGGCTCCTCACCGATGGCGATGATGTCCGCGAGTACCTGTACAGCCTGTCCACCGAAAGGATCATCAATGCCACGCCCAGCGCCAGCATCCGCATGGCCCACTTCCCGCACCTGTTCGCCGACGGCGTGACGCTGCCGAAGGAAGGCTTTGACACAACGGCCTACACCTCCGTCCCGATCATCATGTTCACCGGCACCAACGAGTTTGCCATGTTCGCCACCAGCAACTACTTTGGCGACCTTAACCGCGAGGATGCCGGCTACCAGCCCCAGGTCGATTTCGTCAACAAATACGGCGGCATGCTCTATGAGCTGTTCAACGCCGAGGAATCCGCTCAGAGGATGAGCGACGCCTACAGCGCGCCGATCTACCTGCTCACCCTGAACGGCGCCGGCCACACCAACCAGAACAGCGTCCTGGCTGTCAGCGAAAACTCTTCCGACCAGCAGCGCGAGCTGGTGGACATCTACCCCAAGTACCTGTATAACTTCATGAGGACCGGCGATCCCAACGGCGAAGGCCTTCCCGTCTGGGAAGCCTGGTCATCCGACCCGGAAAAGCCCAACACCATTTTCCTCGATCCTCTCGCCGGGGAGCACGCCTCCGTTGAGATGGCCAACCGCCGCATCGATTATATGGACGTTCTCGCCCAGATGGATGCCGACGACACCATCCCCGAAGACCAGAAAATGGCCATCATCTCCCAGAGCATGAACGGCCGCTGGTTCAGCGCCAGGCTGGATGAATACTATAACAATGAAGATCTCTGGGCTGTCGAATTTGAATAAGTATCCCTCTGAGATAATTTAAAAAAGCGCCTCCGGCATATCTGTGCGTATGCCGGAGGCGCTTTTTTATTATGGCAGGGCCGCCCATAAGAAATTTGTCACCTGACGGTGACGG
>CAMNNO010000150.1 GCA_946545475.1 uncultured Blautia sp. | reverse complement strand
GCCTACCGCCAGGTAAGAGTAACATATAAGAGCAATAAAGAAACATATCGCCCCCCAGCCTACCGCCAGGTAAGAGTAACATATAAGAGCAATAAAGAAACATATCGCCCCCCAGCCTACCGCCAGGTAAGAGTAACATATAAGAGCAATAAAGGAACATATTATCCCCCAGCCTACCGCCAGGTAAGAGTAACATATAAGAGCAATAAAGAAACATATCGCCCCCAGCCTACCGCCAGGTAAGAGTAACATCCAAGACCACCCATAGCCCCCCGCCAGGTTAACATTAAATAAAAAGCTCCCGCAGGCGCCCCTCTCTGCAGCGTGTACAGGGGGCCACCTGTGGGAGTTTTATCATAGAAAAAGCGAGTTGGGGACGCCGGGGCTCATTTCCGGGCGTGATAGTTTGCTTTGTCGGCGAACATGTTTAGGTCGGACTGGCGCAGCCCCTCTTCGAAGTCGAAATTTTCTTTGTCCATCGTGCAGAAGCCCGTCCCGAAAGTGACCGGGACATTTTCGATATGGCGGGTGCGGGCTTCGGCCCTTAACCCTTCCACCATGCGGTAAGCCGTATCCTTGTCCATGCCGCTGCACAGCACCAGGAACTCATCGCCCCCGTTTCTTATAATGGAGCAGCCCTTCTGCCCGAAATGCCGTTTGAGGAGGTCGGACAGGGTGACCAGGAGGCTGTCGCCGGCTTTGTGGCCGTACTCGTCATTAAGCTTTTTGAGGTCGTTTACGTCCAGGGAGATGAAGGTCACCGGCCAGGCGGCCTGGGGCTGCATCTGGCGGTCCAGCCAGCGCTCCAGGTAATTCCGGTTGTAAAGGCCTGTCAGGTAGTCCCGGAAGGCCATGGCCTCCAGGTGCTCCTTCTCCTTGGCCTCGTACTCCCGCCGCAGCATCCGGTCATGCCACCTGGCCCTCGCATGGGCCGCCAGGTAGGCCACAAGGCCCGCCAGGGAAAGGAGGGCAAGCGTGATCAGCACCCGCATGGATGTTCTTTCATACCAGCGGTAATCCTTGCGGATGGAGAGGCGCACCTCCATCTCGGTTTCCCGCGTCTTGCCGTTCAGGGTCCCGAAATGGAAAATATAGCTGCCGCCGGAAAGATTGGTATAGACGACCGAGCCGAAGGTACTTAGGGGCTGGATAAAGGGCTGGTTGTCGAGCCCTTCCAGATAATAAAACACAAAGGGGTTGTCCGATTTATAGTTCAGCACATGGGCGCCGATCTCGATCCTCTGCACATCCTTGCCCAGATGCGCTTCGCCCGTGTCCTCGACATAGATCTCCCCCTCTTCCGTCCTCACCCGGTCAATGATGAGCTGATAGGGCGCACCGGCGCTGTGGCTGCTCTGCCTGGCCAGGCTCATGAGCCCGCCCGAGCCGCAGATATAGATCTGCTCCGGCCGCACGCACTGGGAGGCGTTGGCGGTGATCTCGTAGGGCATGCCGTCCACACGGGAAATGCGGGTGTAGACCACCGGCTTTCCGGACAGGAGCGATTCCTCCCTTGTCAGGTAAATGCCGCTGCCCGTCAGGACATAGACCTCACCATTGTCCATGATGAGAAGGTCCAGATTGTTCGTCGAGGGGAAATTCGTGAGCGCCTTAAGGTTCCCATCCCCGTCAAGGAAGCACAGGTTATGGCCGGTGACCAGGTAAACGCCGTCGGCATAGCGGCTTCGGACGATGCCCATGACCACGTTGGAGCTCAGCCCGTCCAGGATGCCATAATGCGCGCTCACCTTCCCATCCCTCACCAGATACAGGCCGTACCCGTCCGTACCCATGTAAAGGGTGCCGTCCTTCTCGGCCATGGAGAGGACCCGACAGGAAAGATCTTCCGGATCGTCCATGATATCGGACACGCCGTCGTCATCGATCCAGTAGGCGCCGGCATCCGTCCCGCCGATGATCCCCTGCGGCATCCGTATGACCCGCCGGAAGTTGTCCGAGCGGATCACCGGATAGGAAGCGGAATCAAAAATGTCCCAGGTATGGTCCGGCTTATAGCGGAGAAGGCCCTTCTTCCGGGTGGCAAACCAAAGGCTCCCGTCCTCGTCCCGGTAGATGGAGCGGATGCGCACATTGGCGAGCACGTCAAAGTCCGGGTCTTCAATGATCTCGTAGGTATCCTCGTCCAGGATCATAAGCCCGTCGTCGTGCCCGATGTATATCCGCCCGTCCGCGGCCTGGACCGCGTTCACCACCATGGAGGGCAGCCCGCTGTGCTGGGAGACGTTAAAGAACCGGCTGTCGGACACCAGCAGGACGCCCTGGCGGGAAGAGGCGAACCAGTAGCTGCCCTGGGCGTCGAGAAGCATGCGGTCCACGGAGTTGTTCATCTTAAGGCGCATCAGCTGCACCTTCCCCTCCCGGTAAAGGCCGATGCCGTTGTCCGCGCACAGCCATAGGACATCCTCACCGGATATATAAAGGTCGTTGATCATCTCCAGGCTGCCCGTATCGATCGTGCGGACCGGCTGAAGGTCCGTATCATACACAAGGACAGAGTGGCCGCCGGTGCCGATATAGAAAAGCTCTTCCTCGTCATTGTAGAAAAGGCTCCTCACGTTCTGGCTGTCCGATGAGAGGTCCACGGCCCGGCAGGAGGATGGCGTGTATTCGTAGAGCTCGCCCTTCCGGGTAATGCAGAAGATCCGGTCATCAAAGGGACAGTAAATGTGCGTGATATACTCGCCGTTCAGCTCCGGAATGTCAAGAAGGCGGGCCTTCCCTTCCGCCGTTACCAGCCCAAAGCCCCCCTCGTTGCCGAAATAGATGGTCCCGGACGGCGTCTCGCCCAGGCACTCCGCTTCCTGTGGAAGTGAGGACTCCTCCCTGGGAACCGGGATAAAGGTATCATTGTCATAGCAGTAAATGCCCTGGGCGGAAGCCGCTATCCAGAGATTTCCGTCCGCGGCCCCCAAAAGATCCGATATCCGGGAGAAAGTGCCGCTCCCGAAGGGCTCAAACAGCCGCCCGTCGTAGCGGATAAGGCCGCTGTATCCTCCGATCCATATGAAGCCGTCCTTCGTCTGGGCAAGGGCGGTCGCGGCGGTCGACAAAAGGCCGTCCTCCGACGTGAAAAGCTTTTGCCCCTTGCCATCCAGAAAATAATCCTGCGAAGCCGGCACCGCCGCCGGAAACAGCAGCAGAACAGCCAGGCAGATAAAAAAGAAGAAACGTCTCATTTGCTTTCCTTTCTATACTCGCGAATGCAGAAAATACAGGGAACGAATAAAGCGCCTTTCGTTTTCATTCGTTTCCTGCGCCGGATTTTCGCCGCTTTAGCGGCATTATTCCGCTGAAAATTCGTGCGCGTATTATAGTTTTTTTACCTTACATTTTCTTCCGGAAGGGTCGTCTGCCTCTTGATCTCGTCGATGGTCCCCTTGTCCAGGAGGCGTATGAACACCTTAACGATCTCCGGGTCGAACTGGGTGCCGGCCCCGGACAGGAGTTCTTTTCGGGCCGTCGCCTCGTTCATGGCCTCTTTATAGTGTCGCCGGCTGACCAGGGCGTCGTAGACATCCGCCACCGCGATGATCCGGCCGATCAGGGGGATCTCCTCGCCGGAGAGGCCCCTGGGGTAGCCGTTGCCGTCAAACCGCTCGTGGTGATAGCGGGCCCCGTCCTCCAGGTAGCCGATGGCCGATATGGCGGACAGGATGTTGGCGCCGATGGTGGTATGGCCCTTGATCTGGTCATACTCCTCCGGCGTCAGCCTCCCCTTCTTTTTCAGGATAGAATCCGGAATGCCGATCTTGCCCACGTCATGGAGAAGGGCTGTCTGGTAGACCTGCTCCTGCATTTTGGCGTCCATGCCGATCTCCGAGGCGATGGCCTTGCTGTAGCCCGCCACCCGTATGGAGTGGCCCTGGGTCACCTCGTCCTTGGCTTCCAGTGTGTGGACGATGGCGCCTATCGCCTGGAGGGCAAGGGTCTCGATCTCCTGGGTCTTCTGCGCGATCTTGCCCTGCAGGTTTTTTTGCAGATCCTCAAGCTCTATGGTCTTGCCGATCCGCCTCTCTAAGATCTCCGGAACGATGGGCTTTGTGATAAAATCGCTGGCGCCCATGTTCAGGCAGTCTACCTCCACGTCCTCGTCCTGGTTCGCCGTCAGAAAAATGACGGGGATGTTTTTGTTTTCCGGATTTTTCCGTATCTCCTGATAGGTTTCCTTGCCGCTCATGCCCGGCATCATCAGGTCCAGAAGGATAAGGTCCGGTTTCTTTTTGCTAAGAAATTTTAGCGCCATCTCCCCGCTGATGGCCAGCTGAAGGGTATAGTCCTTTTCCAACACGTCCCGCACGACCTGCAGGTTGGTACGGCTGTCATCCACAACAAGAATTGTATGCTCCTTCATCGTTCTTTCCCACCATCTCAAAGCCCGGCTATGATATTGTCCAGTTTATCGTACTCAAAACTGCTGCAGTAAGCCTCCATGTTCTGCAGCTTCTCCTCCAGCTCCGCATTGTAAGAATACGCATTCAATTCCTTGAGCAGTTCTTCCACCTGCATGTAATCCATATCCTCGGAGGCTTTTTTGAGCCGTTCCACGATCTCCTCCGGAAATGCCTCCCGGCTCTCCTGCGCCTCCTTCTTTTCGGATATCAGATACTTTTTGACATAATATCCGACGTTCTCCACCATGTTGTGAAAATCTTCCATAAAGGAGGGGAACTGCTGCCTTATGGTGTCCCAGTCGCCCTGCTTTCCGGCCTCCTCAAGCAGGGCCGCCATCTCGCCAAGGTCATTGGCGCCGGCTCCCCGTGAAGCGCTTTTAATGGCGTGGACATAAATGGTGAAGTTGTGAATATCCCTTTTATCGTACAGTTCCTTGATGGCCGGCTCTCTCTGGACAATGTCATAATAATAGGTTTTCAGAATATTGTGATAGATCGCCACCGAACCGCCATAGGTTTCCACGCTCTTTTGCATATCAACGCCCGGTATGGCTTCCCGGAGGCTCTCATGCTCCTCCGTCTCCGGCTCGGGCAGGCTTTCCTCCTCCGGAAGACCCCCTTTCTCCTCCGCGGGTTCCTTGAGGACATGCTTAAGGAGCAGCATGTTCTGCGAAAGCAGGGCGTTATTCTGCTCCAGCAAAAGCCGCAGGGTTCCCTTATCCGCGCTCTCCGGAAGGGAGACCGGGAGGGCTTCCTCCTCCTTGCCGCCCTTCTGGGCCGCCTGGCTCTCCCGCATTTTTTCCATGTAGCCCTCGGGCGCCCGGGACTGCACATAGCGCTTCAGCACCCGGTTCAGCTCCGTCATCTCGATGGGCTTGGCCACAAAATCGTCCATGCCGTTTTCGATGAACATTTCCCTGGCGCCGCTCATGGCGTTGGCCGTGAGGGCGATGATGGGCACCGTTTTATAGTAATCGCCCGGCATGTTCCGGATGTATCTGGTGGCCTCTATGCCGTCCATGTCCGGCATCATGTGGTCCATGAAGATGGCGTCGTAGCGGATGGTCTTTAGCAGCTCGATGGCCTTAAAGCCGCTGGTCACAGCGTCGATCTTCATCTTGTAGGGCGACATAAGGCCCTGGGCCACCTGCAGGTTCGTGGTGTTATCGTCCACCAGCAGGATGTGGGCGAAGGTGAGCGGCACGATCTGGCTGCGGTCAAAGGTCTTTCTCTTCACGCTGCTTATGATGGCCTCCCCGTTTAAGGCGTTGATAAGCTGCATGGACAGGAGCGGGAGCTGGAGCTGCTTGTAGTTCATGTAGTGCCCTTCCGCGTGCTCATCGTTTTCCAGCACCAGGTAGATGTTGGCGTGGTCGAACATAAATTCCAGCTTTTCCTTGAGCTCGACAAAATTTTTGCGGCGGATCAGCACATGGGTCATGCCTTTATACTGGCGGATCTTATCGCTTTCCCGGCAGATCTCGTACTGGAGGGAGAGCTTCTCCATGGTGCGCGTCAGCGAGTGGATGATCATTTCGTTCTGCTCAAAAATGAGCATCCGCACATTCCTGCGATGCACCTCGCCGATCCTCTCGTAGCGGGGGACCTTCTGCTTTATGCGCACGGTGAAGACCGATCCCCTGCCGTATTCGCTTTCCATCGTCAGGTCGCCGCCCATCATCACGGCCAGGTTCTTGCTGATGGAGAGCCCAAGGCCGGAACCGTTAATGGCCCGGTTCTTCCGGGTATCCACCTGGGAGAAGGTTTCGAAGAGCTTGCCGAAGTCCTCTTTTTTGATGCCGATGCCGCTGTCTCGCACCTCAAATGTCATCTCGTAGTTGATGTCGTCCAGGAAATGCCCCTCTGCCCTCAGCTCAATGAACCCCTCATGCGTGAACTTGACGGAGTTGCCGATCAGGTTCATCAGTATCTGCTTGATGCGGATGTCGTCCCCCACCGCGTGGCTGGGCAGCGCCGGGTCGATGTCCATCATGAAGAGCACAGGCCGCCCCGACAGGCGGACGGAGATGACATTGCTCACGTCCATAAAAAGGGACGGCAGCATATATTCGACTTCCGTGATCTCAAATTTTCCCGTCTCGATCTTGGAAAAGTCCAGGATGTCGTTGATGATGGCCAGAAGGCTGCTGCCGGAGTTCTGGATGGTGTTGATGTCCACCAGGACATCCGCCGGCAGGGGTTTGCCGAGCAGGATCTCGCTGATGCCGACGATGGCGTTCATGGGCGTGCGGATCTCGTGGCTCATGTTAGCCAGGAAGGCGCTCTTGGCGTGGTTGGCCTCCTGGGCCTCTTCCGCGGCCTCCCGGAGCTTCTGCTTGATGGCCTCCTCCTCGTCGACGCTGGTGGTCAGCATAATGATGTGGCTATCATTCTCTTTAAAGAAGATGCATTCCACCTGCTTCCACGTCTCAAGGCCCCTGTTGTCCGTCATCAGGCACCGGATCGAGTGGGTCCCCTTTTCTTTGAGGATGGGCACCAGGTTCTCAAGGAGCAGACTGCCCATGAGCTCCCTGTCCTCCTCCCGGACGCAATGCCTCCGGATCAGGTGGTGGATGCCGGCATCGTAGTCCTCCTCGCATTCGTGATGGAAGCCCACGTCTATGCCCTTGGGCGTTTTCAGGAGCGAGCGCACATGGTTCTTCTGAACGTCTATGAGGTTTGCCTCCTCATAATGGTTAGTGACAGCAAACTCGCAGACCTCCTCCATGATGGCCGCCTCGGTCCTGGCCTTGTGGAGCTCGTCGGTGTTTTCCACGATCCCCAGCACAATGGTGGGCTTGCCGGCGGCATCCTTTTCGATGATCTCCAATGTTACGCGCGTCCAGTGGTTGTGGATGTCCATCAGCTCGCAGCTGGCCCGGTTGATGCCCTGGAAGCAGCGGGCATACATTTCGTCATGGATGGCGTGGAAGTCGCTGCGCACAAACCTGTCCCGGAAGGTGTCCGGCATGTTGTCGAGCCTTCTGGGAGCCCCATGGAACTCCTCGATCCCCTGGGAGGCTATGCCATAGCGCTCCGGCACGAAGAGGGTGAATTTCATGATCCTGGAATTTTCAAAAGCCTGGTTGACCATCAGCTCCCGCTCGGCCTTTTTCCGCTCTTCCTGGAGACGCTCCTTTTTCAGAACGTCGATGTCCCGGACCGAAAAGGCATACGTCGCGGGCGCGCCCGCCCCGTCGCGGGTAAGGACGCGGAACTCGCAGCGCTTCCAGACGGAGGAGGGGCCGCCGACCTTGAGGTACTCCACCTCGTAGATGTCCTTGCTTTTGAAAATGGTTTCCCGCCCCTCCGGCGTCAGGAGAGGAGCCAGGAGCGGACGCTCGTCGGCGTAGATGTTTTCGTCTATATAGGCTTTAAAGCTTTCCATGGCATCCGGCAGGCGTTCCTCACCCCCGAGGGTGTGGCGGATAGCCCAGCCCTCCGGGATGCTGCCGGTATAAATGGCCTCATACATTTGCATGATCGCAGCATTCATGGCAGGTTTCCTTCCCTTTTTCTTTTTTCGTTTCTCTTTTCCGGAGGGGCTTTTTAAAGACAGATAGTCGGTAAAAAGTTCCGGATTATTATTCCTCAATTTTAGCAGATGCAGGCCGTTTTCGCAAGTAAGTTATGTGGAGACCCCATCGCCCCCCCTGGTAAGTTCTATTTTTTTCTTAGCTGTCGGTGGGGGGTGGGGCGTGCTATGGATCTTTATAGTTTTTCTATTTTTCTCTTACCTGCCGGTAGGTTACTGGTGCGCTATGTTTCTTATTGTATTTTCTATTTTACTCTTACCTGCCGGTAGGTGCCA
>CAMNNO010000149.1 GCA_946545475.1 uncultured Blautia sp. | reverse complement strand
GCGTCCCCCTCCCCTGCACCCCTCCCCCCAGGGGCACGCCGATTGGTTGTGAGGGAATGAGAGTTATAGCTGAAAATCTAGGTTTTGTTTGCGGTTATTTCTGCATGTTGTTATAAAAGAAATGTTATGTTATAAAAGAAATGTTATAGGAAATGATTTGAAGAAGGAGAGATGAAAGATATGAACGAGCGCATTAAACGGATGAAAGCGGCTGCTGACAGCACTCCTATTGTTATTGGGTTGGAGAAGCTGCGTATTGCTGTGGATACTTTGGAGGAGTGCCGCAATCTTCCTCCTGTCACGTATCGCTCAACGCTTCACGCTAATTATTATAACCGCATGCCTATTTCTATTCCGGACGATGATCTGATCTGCGGGACGGGGTCGAGCCATCATAATGGGGTTGAGCTGGATTATGAGATGGGGGTTTGGTCTAAGGCGGAGCTGGATCATCTGAAAGAGGAGACGGGGGATATGTATTATATTTCTCCGGAGGATGAGGCGGAGCTTGAGGTTCTTAAGGATAAGCTGAATGTTCTGGCTAAGAATGCGAGGACGTGTGATTATCTGGCGGAGCTTACCTGGGATAATCCCCGCATGAATGATTTTATCCGCTCGGGCGTGACTATGCCGATCTGGAAGGATAGAAATTCCGGGGCTTCCAACGGCATCGGGCAGACGGGCATCGGCCTGGGGCCGGGGTTTGTGCTTAAGTGCGTGGAATACGAGCGTATTTTGAATGAGGGCGCGCGTGTGATCATTGACGAGGCTAAGGAGTGCCTGGCGAATGAGCATGTGATCACGGATGAGGACCTGAATAAGCACAATTACTGGGAAGGCGTTATCCGCGTGTTTGAGGGCTTTATCAATTATGCCCACCGCCATGCCGACCTGGCCGAGGAGATGGCCGGGAAGTGCTCTGATCCGGTCCGCAAGGCCGAGCTGCTTAAGATGGCCGAGACCTGCCGCCGCGTGCCCGAGTATCCGGCCCGCACCTTCTACGAAGCTGTCCAGGCCTTCTGGTTCACCTTCCTGTCCGTGGCCTCCAACACCATGTCCGCCGGCCGCATTGACCAGTATCTCTATCCGTTCTATAAGGCGGATAAGGAAGCCGGGCGCCTTACGGACGATGATGTCCTGGAGCTCCTCGAGATCCTGAAAGTTAAGACCACCACCTTCCACACCGCCCGCGGAGGACTTGGCCGCGGCCGCCACTCCGGCGACTCCCGCTGGCTTAACTTCATCATCGGCGGCTGCGATGAGAACGGGAAGGATGCCTCCAACGAGCTGACGCTGCTCTTCATTAAGGCCTCAAAAGAGATGAACGTGCCCCACCACACCATTACGCTGCGTGTTGGCGATTATACGCCGATCGAGGTGGTGCAGGCCGGCATCGACTGCGTAGCCACCGGCTGCGGCATGCCTGCCTTCGTCTCCGACCAGTCCTATATCAAGTTCTGGACCGACAAGGGTTATGCTCTTGAGGATGCCCGCAACTACGCCATCTGCGGCTGCCTTGACGCCGTTATTCCCGGCAAGGCCAGGACCATGGGCGTTATCTTCTACAACCAGTGCCAGGTTCTGGATGCCTTCCTGCATGAAGGCTACATGTCCACCCTGGGCAAGAAATACGGCCCCGAGCCCAAGAGCATTTTTGACTGCAAGACCTTCGAGGAGTTCTGCGAGGCTTATTATGAATACCAGAACTGGTTTACCGAGCTGGTCAACGAGCGCACCGCCATCGACTCCCTGGTCAAGATGAACGTCATCCCGGATGTCTTCCCCAGCGCCCTTATGCACGACGGCGTGAAGTGCGGCATCCCCTACGAAAAGAGGAGCTTCAAGCCCTTCGACACCGGCTCCACCGTTATGACCGTAGGCGGCGTGAACGCCATCAACTCTCTCGTGGCTATCAAGAAGCTGGTCTACGACGACAAGAAATATACCATGAAGCAGCTCCGCGATGCTCTGGATGCCAACTGGGTAGGGTATGACGAGCTCCTGGCCGATGCCCAGAACGCGCCCAAGTACGGCAACAACGACGACTATGCCGATCAGATCGCCGCGGACTTCTACCATCACTTTGCCAAGCAGGTGGAATCCTATCCCAGCTGCTGGGGCAGCAGCTCCATCCCGAGCGGCATCTCCATCTCCGCCCATCAGCCCTGCGGCAAGTGCGTGGCCGCTACCGCCGATGGCCGAGGCGCCAACCAGATCCTCGCCGACGGCATGATCTCCCCGGCCCAGGGCACCGATGTCAACGGACCTCTGGCTGTGTTCAACAGCGGCCGCAAGATCGAGCAGGACGAGTTCTCCGCTACCCTGCTCAACATGAAGTTCAACCCCGACATCCTGAAAACGGATGACGACAAGATGAAGCTTGCCATGGCCGTCAAAGCCTACCTCACCAACGGCGGCAAGCAGGTCCAGATGTCCGTCGTCAAGCGCGAGACCCTCCTGGCCGCCCAGGAAGCTCCCAAGCAGTACAAGGACGTTATCGTCCGCGTAGCCGGCTACAGCGCTTACTTCGTCACCCTGACCAACATGATGCAGAACGAGATCATCGCCCGCACGGAGAACGATCACCTTTGATCCTGCCCGATGAGCTTGCCTTGAAACCATAACCAGGCCCCCATACAAGCCGGAAGAGAATGTGCGGCTTGTATGGGGGCTTTTTCGCAATGGCCCAGGTTTTTGTGCTCTCTTCAGAAAAGAACTTGCTGTCATGAGCATTTTTCTGTATGATAGAGATGCTCAAAGCTATCCCAGAAGAAAGGAGGGCGATTGGATGGACAAGATGATCATAGTTGGAAATGATATCTTTGATGAGTTTATCAGGGAAGACGGCTACTATGTGGATAAAACAGAACTGATCTATGATCTTGTAGCAAAGAACAGAAATAAAGTAACTCTTTTTACGCGTCCTCGCCGATTTGGGAAGACGCTCACCATGAGCATGCTGGAGAGTTTCTTTGATATCCGGCGAGATAGTGCGGATGTGTTTGCGGGCAAAAATATACTGGTGAACCATCCGGATTTTTGTAAAGAATGGATGAATGAGTACCCTGTGCTGTTTTTGTCTTTTAAGGATGTGGAGGGATTGGATTTTGACGCTGCGTATGACATGCTCAAAGAGGAAATATCCAGTCTCTGCATTAAGCATTCGTACCTGATCGGAAAGGATTTCCTTGAAAAGGCTGATCCTACAGATGTCGATACATTTACAAAACTTAAAAATAGGACAGCTTCATTAGCAGAAGTAAAAAGTTCACTTCGGACTATCATGAGGATGATGAAAGCGGTGTATGGGAAACCAGTTATTCTCCTGATCGATGAATATGATGTTCCGCTGGCGAAGGCTGAGGAGACGAAAAACAAGGTGTTCTACAGGCAGATGTTGGACGTGATCCGCGGGATTATGAGCATCTCGATGAAAACGAATGAATATCTGAAATTTGCCGTCGTTACCGGATGTCTTCGCATCTCTAAAGAGAGCATCTTTACCAGTGTGAACAACTTCGCCTGCCATTCTGTCACAAGCAGGAAGTTTAGCCGGTATTTTGGGTTTACGCAGGATGAAACAGCGGATATGCTTGAGGCTTTCGGGCTGTCTGATAAATGGGAATTGCTCCGCGAATGGTATGACGGGTATATTTTCGGAAACACGGAGGTGTTTTGCCCATGGGATGTTGCAGGCTATCTTTCCGCGGTGATCGACGATGAAGAGGAAAAGCCGCAGAACTTCTGGGCGGGCACCAGTTCCAATGCGATTTTGGATAACTTTGTGAATCATAGGGAAATTGATGCGTCCGAGAAGTTTGAAGTGCTTCTTAATGGCGGAACCCTCACAGAGGATATTTCGGAAGAGCTCACTTACGACCACATTGCGGATTCGGAGAAGAATCTGTGGAGTGTCCTCCTGATGACAGGATATGTATCAAAGGCAGACAAAGCCGCGGGAGCAGGTAAGGTGAAGCTTCGTATCCCGAATGCTGAGATTGCGGATCTCTTTAAGGATGCTGTGATAGCCAGATTTGAAAGGCGGCTGGATGCCGGCAGCGTAGATGCTTTTATCACAGCTATGTGGAACAAGGATGAGCAGATGGCATCGGAGATGCTCACAAAGATCCTGTGGAACTCCATCAGTTACTCTGACTACGCAGAAAACTACTATCACGGCATGCTGAACGGAATTTTTACATCCAGAGGTTTTGCCCTGGATTCCAACGATGAGGCGGGGCTTGGAAGGCTGGATCTTCGTGTAAAGGATCGAGGCAAAAGACGTGTTCTGCTCATGGAGTTTAAGCGCTCTAAGAGAGAACAGGACCTTGAGACTGACTGCGATGAGGCTATCGCTCAGATTTTTGATAAAGGCTATGACAGGAGCCTGCCAGAAGGTTATGAGCAGCAGTTGATCTATGGCATTGCATTCTATGCTAAGATTGCAAAAGTAAAATTTAGCGGCCTAAAACGTTAGGGATGACGGTATGTTTGGGAGGGTTTACTTTGCCCTTAAAGAGTCTGGAGGCCTTTCGTCAGAGCCTTCTGAGGGCGGCGTCTATGGTATCATACAGGGACTTGGTATCAGGTAAGAAAAAGAAACGGTTCAGGCATAATGTGATCCCGCTTGTTCGGGAACAGGAGAGGAGGACGGCTGTGTTACAGGCAAAAAACGCATATTTGGATCTGCCGACCGGAACACAGGATTATATCCGTTTTGGAAGCGGGCCGAAAACACTTGTCATGATCCCCGGCGTGGGCGATGGATTGAAAACTGTTAAGGGTATGGCGCTGCCATTTGCTTTCCTGTACCGGAGCCTGGCAAGGGATTTTAGCGTTTATGTGTTCAGCCGGCGGCGCCTTCTATCGCCGGGCATGACGACAAGAGAAATGGCGGAGGATCTTAACAGCGCTATGGATGCCCTGGGACTCTCCTCGGCCGCGCTGACAGGCGTTTCTCAAGGCGGCATGATCGCCCAGTGGCTGGCTATAGATCACCCGGATAAGGTGGAAAAACTTGTGCTGGTCGTAACACTTGGCCGCCCGAACCCTACGGTGCGGGATGTGGTCGCCCGATGGACCTCTATGGCGGACCGCGGCGATTACAAGGGCATCATGCTGGACACGGCGGAGCGCTTCTACTCCGAAAAGCGCCTGAAACAGTCAAGGCTGGAATACCGGCTGCTCGGAAGCATCGGAAAACCGAAGTCATTTGACCGTTTTCGCATCCAGGCAGAATCCTGCGTAACACATGACGCCTACGGCTTGCTGGACCGCATCACCTGCCCGACGCTGGTGATCGGCGGAACAGAGGATAAGATCGTAACCGGACAGGCCTCTGTGGAAATTGCGGAGAGAATACCGGATTGCGAACTGTTCCTGTATGAGGGGTTAGGGCACGGGTTGTACGAGGAAGCGCCGGACTTTCTTGAGCGCGTATCGGCTTTTTGCGGATGATCAGATGGAGCGGGCATGAAGATCGTAGAATATGGAAAGGAAAACCATGAGGTTATCGTGCTGCTTCACGGCGGCGGGCTGTCATGGTGGAATTATAAAGCGGAGGCGGAGCAGCTGGGCGAGGGTTATCATGTCGTGCTGCCGATCCTTGATGGGCATGGGGACAGCGATGAGGATTTTGTCAGCATAGAAGAAAATGCCGCCCGCATCATTTCCCTTATCGACAGGGAATACGGGGGAGCCGTTCTCTTTATCGGAGGCCTGTCCCTCGGTGCGCAGATCCTGGTGGAAATATTGTCGCAGAGGAAGAATATCTGCCGGTATGCCGTCATCGAGAGCGCGTCCGTGATCCCATCCCGACTGACGAATGCGCTGATCGGCCCGGCTTTTTCTTCAAGCTACAGCCTGATCCGGAAGAAGTGGTTTGCAAAAATGCAGTTTCGCTATCTCCGCATCCGGCACGATCTGTTTGAGGACTATTTCCGGGATACGGTTAAAATCTCGAAAAGCAATATGATCGCGTTTCTGAGGGCAAGCACAGCTTATGAGCCGAAAACGGAGCTCCGCAACTGTTGTGCACGAGTAAGGATCGTGGTTGGTGAAAAGGAACAAAAAGGAGAACAGCGTTCCGCACAGCTGCTCCATGGGATGCTTCCGGGGAGTGCCTTGGAGGTCAAAGAAGGCCTATACCACGGCGAGTATTCCATTAACCACCCGGACCAGTATGCAGCGGATCTGCGGGAACTCATAGCGGAGCTGAAATGAGTGACCAAACAGTTGGGGTCAGGTACTTTGTGAATGCTTTACAAAGTGCCTGACCCCTTTCAATTTTAGGCGATTGCCGATAAGAACAGGTTGAAATAGTTTTCCTTTTCGACCTCGGTAATGAGTGTGACATTATAGTCAAAGTCGTTGGAGACGACATCGTATATGAAGCCTTCCTGGTAGAAGATGACCTGGGCGAAGGTTTCGCCCGGGTCGGTGATGCAGCTGCCGTGGCAGCGGGATACGCTCTTTACGAAATCCGGGTAAAGCGCGCATGTCATGGCGAGAGTATCACAGTTCATGACCGAGCCGGCAGAGCCGTTAATGGCATAGAATCCCCGGATCTTCTGGAAGGAATCGGCGACAAATCTTCCGGTGTCGTTTAAGGAACTCAGAGCGTCAAACTGCTCATCTGTCCACTGGGCTTTGCCGTTACACATGTCGAGCCCGACAACGGTGACGGGGACTCCGAAGTCCAGCATGGTCTTGTAGGCATACGGGTCGGCATAGACATTGAACTCGGCAACGGGAGAGGCGTTCCCCGGGCCAAGACCGGCGCTGCCCATTGACCAGATCATCCGGACCTTCCTCATGGTCTCGGGAGCGCGCTCTATGGCTTTGGCGATGTTGGTTGCCGGACCGAGGACGATGAGCTCGACCTCATCCGGATATGCCTCGACGGTTTCCAGGATGAAATCCACGGCATCCTCATCCTCTGCCTTGCCCGAGGGATGGATAAGCCCGGCATCGCCCATGCCATCCTCGCCAAACACGCTGAACGCCTGGATAGGTTCTCCACTGTAGTTTTCCGAGGCTCCCTTATAGACCGGCGCCGATGAGCCAGCGGTCTCAAGCGCCATCAGGGCGTTCTGGGTGCCTTTTTCCAGATCGACATTGCCGACAAGGACCGTTACGCCGAGGATGTCGATGTCGGCGCATCTCGCGGCAAGAATAAGAGCGGCGGCATCATCGGCGCCGGTGTCCGTGTCGATGATGACCTTTCGGCGCGAAGAGGCATCCGAAGAGGCGGCTTGGGCTTCTCCCAAAACCTGTGCCTGGCATCCTGTTCCCATAAGAAGGCTCAGGAGCAAGGCAAGAAGAGTGGGGTGTTTTAATGCTTTCATTTTTTATCCTTCATGTGCAAAATCATAAACGACATTATATCACTTCATTATGATATTTACTATATTGAATTTAACAAGGCACAAGGTAAACGCACGATTTTCTAAATGTAAGTTTATGGGGAGACCCCATAATCGGTACAAAACAGAAAAGAACTTGTTATTATGAGTATTTTCCTGTATAATAGAGATGTTCAAAGCTATCTCAATTCTTTACTAAACTCCCATGCCCAAGCACCTGGCACCATCATAAATGAAACAGTGTAGCCGATAGGCAGTTGAATGTGTCGTTGCTTTTATTTTGGCCTGTAGCTCGCTTACTAACCCCCATGGGCAAGCCCGTAGGGCTGCCGACCCGGAGCCAGGCTCTTGTGAAACTGCTTAGAGCTTTGTTCATGCTGCGGGCATGTGAAAGATCATTAGCTATATGAAATGGATGGAACCCATCGGGAAGAGGTTATTGTATGGACTTTAAGGTAGGTGTTGGAAAATCTGATTTTGCGGCACTCAGGGAGGCGGGCAATTACTACGTTGATAAGACGGAACTGATTCACGAGCTTGTTAATGATACGGATAATGAGGTTACGCTCTTTACCAGGCCACGCAGGTTCGGGAAGACACTCATGATGAGTATGATGGAGAATTTCTTTAGCATACGGAAGAATAGTGCGAACCTTTTTGAGGGGCTTGCCATAACAGAGCATGGGGATTTCTGCAAAGAGTGGATGAATCAGCATCCGGTACTGTTCATTTCATTTAAGGATGTTGAAGCAGAAGAATTTAGCGATGCCTACGATATGTTGGGTGTCAGGCTTGCGGATGTGTGTAAAGATCTTGCAGATGCCATTGATACTGATGCTGTAGGTGAACTACCACAGACCATAAAGGTCTGTGGCTTCTGTTAAATGGTTCACCAG
>CAMNNO010000148.1 GCA_946545475.1 uncultured Blautia sp. | reverse complement strand
GGCACCTACCGGCAGGTAAGAGAAAAATGGGTAAGGCAAAAAGAAACATGGCGCACCCAAAACCTACCGCCAGGTAAACATAAATTATTTTTCTTCTTGAAGGCCATCTATATTGGGAACAGCCATGAGCGAATAATTTGTGTAATAGACGACGAATCCAGGCTTGGCCCCCGCAGGTTTTTTTACGTGTTTTTTCTGGATATAGTCCACCTCCACTTTGGGGGCGGAGCGGGCTTTGGAGTAGTAGGCGGCGAGGCTTCCGGCTTCCTCGAAGGTCCGGTCCGGGAGGGTGCCGTCTTTGGAGCGCACCACCACATGGGAACCGGCAATCTTTTTGGCGTGGAACCACCAGTCATTGCCGGTCGCTATCTTAAAGGTCAGCTCATCGTTCTGGAAATTGTTCTTTCCCACGTAGATATCATAGCCGTCGCTGGATATATAATGCAGGGGCTTTGAGCGGGCTCCGGTCTTCATAACCTTTTTGCCCCCCTCATGGCGGCGGATGTAGCCATATTGTGTGAGCTCTTCTTTGATATCCGCGAGGTCCATCTCAGAGACGGCGATGTCCAGGGCGTTGGCGATGGATTCCAGGTGCTCTGTCTCGCTGACGGTATCGGCAAGCTGCACGGTGGTGGCCTCCTCGGTCCGTTTCAGCTTGCTGTAGCGGTCAAAATAGCGCTTGGCATTTTCCATGGCGGTAAGGGTATTGTCAAGGGGAATGTCCACATTTTCTCCCGTATAATAATTGGTCACCTCAAGATGGGAAGCGCCCTCGGGGGCGTCGTAGCCAAAGGTGTTTAAAAGCTCTCCGTAGAGCTTGTACTTATCCTTTTTTGCGGTATCCTGGAGCTGCTTTTCCTGCAGCATCTGTTTTTTCCGGCTGCGCTCCAGGGCGGTCTGGACAATGCGGCGCAGGTCCGAGCTTTTCTGGCGGATGCGGGTGACGGCATTTTTTTCGGCGTAGTAGGCTTCCAGCATCGCGGAAACGCTGTCAAAGGAGACAGAGTTATATTCCGGCCCATACTGCTGATAGGGAAAGACCCCGTATTCCGCCGGCTCGCCCTGGCGGTAGACGATATTGGGGGTAAAGGCGGCTGAGCGCACATCCTCCATAAGGCGCATAAGGGTATGGAACAGGTGCTGCCTGGCGGTTTCGGACAGGGTTTCCACCGCGTCGTCGCCGTCTATGGAAGCGCGGAAGCAGATCTCCTGCGCCATACAGGGGCTGAGGCCGGTGATGGTGTTATAGAGGGCCTTGGCGATAGCCGAGGGCTTTTCTGAGATCTTTTCGTTAAAAGCTTCCCATGTCAGATCGAGGGGGGAGAGCTTATCCTGAGTATGCGGCAGGAAATAGTGCCGCCCCGGAAGCACCTCCCGGACGGAGCTCATATGGGAGGAGACATGCTTGATGCTGTCCAGGATGGTATCGTCCTCGTCACAGAAGATCAGGTTGCTGTGCTTGCCCATAAGCTCCATGACCAGCTTTTTGTGCGAAATATCCCCCATCTCATTTAAGTGTTCCAGGTGAAAGACAATAGCCCTCTCAAGGCCCGGCTGTGTCACGGACAAAATCCGGGCCGAGCCTACATATTTGCGGAGAAGCATGCAAAAGTTCGGGGCCGTCAAAGGACTTGGTTTATTTTTTTCGGTAAAGTAGACCAGAGGAAGCGAAGCGCTGGCCGACAGCAGCAGCCGGCAATTCCCATTATTCCCTCTGGCCGTGATCAGAAGCTCATCCGCCTCCGGCTGAGCGATCTTATTAATGCGCCCGCCGGCGAGAGCCTGGTTAAGCTCATGAACCATGGCAGCCATGGTGATTCCATCAAAAGACATAGAAATCTGTCCTTTCTCTCTATTTTACCCACATTATACTAAAAGCACTGAAAAAATGCCACCGCTATTTTTAACGGGAAGAAATGGGAACGGTCCTTTTTTCTTACGAATCACAAGAAAAAAGAACTGTTCCCATTTCTTCCCATCCTCATAGCGCGCCCTCCTGAAAAAAAGAATTTGACTCCCCCTATGGAATGAACTATAATAAAACACAACGCAAAAAGCTACTCAGAGCTTCTTTCAGAAAAATTTTTTATTAATTTTTTTAATCAAAAAAATAAAAAGGAGTTTTTTAATGGTTAAGAGTATGACCGGCTTTGGCCGGGCCGAGGATGTCACGAAGGATCACCGGATAGCGGTGGAGCTTAAAAGCGTCAACCACCGCTATCTTGATTTAAGCATAAAAATGCCCAAAAAGCTGAGCTCATTTGACGGCGAGGTCCGCACCTTCCTTAAACAGTACATGCAGCGGGGCAAGGTGGATGTTTATATCACCTATGAGGATTATACGGCAGGAAATGCTTCTCTTAAATATAACAGGGAGCTGGCGGCCGGTTATCTGAAATATCTCCGCCAGATGTCGTCGGATTTTGGACTGGACGATGATATCCGCCTTTCCGCGCTGGCCCGTTTCCCGGATGTCTTTACCATGGAGGAGGCCGATCTTGATGAGGACGCCCTCTGGGAGAGCTTCCAGAAACCGCTGACCGAAGCCTGCCGGAAGTTTGTGGAGTCCCGCACTTTGGAAGGCGGCCGCCTGAAAGACGACCTGCTCCTGAAGCTGGACGGCCTTGGCAGCCTGGTAGCCCAGGTGGTTGAAAGGTCCCCGCTTGTGGTGGAGGCTTACCGTCAGAAGATCGAGGCAAAGGTGGGCGAGCTCCTTCAGGATACGCAGATGGAAGAATCCCGCATAGCGGCCGAGGTCATCCTGTTTGCGGATAAGATATGCAACGATGAGGAGACGGTCCGGCTTCAAAGTCACATCCATCACATGATAAAAATACTGGATGAACCGGACAGCGCCGGCCGCAAGCTGGACTTTATCGCCCAGGAAATGAACCGGGAGGCCAACACCATCCTGTCAAAGTCCAATGATCTTACCGTCTCCAACCTGGCTATTGAGATCAAGACAGAGATCGAAAAGATCCGGGAGCAGATCCAGAACATCGAGTGAGAGGGGACACTAGCCCTGTAAAGAGAAGAACCTGGAAGGAGAAAGACGTGGAGAGACTGATCAATATTGGCTTTGGGAATATCGTAAATTCTTCCAAGATCACAGCTGTCGTCAACCCGGAGGCCGCTCCGGTGAAAAGGCTCGTCCAGTCTGTAAAGGGCACGTCTCATCTCATCGATGCCACCCAGGGACGAAAAACCAAGGCTGTCATCATCACCTCTGATGACATCATCATCCTGTCCGCCCTTCAGCCGGAAACCATTGGCCGGCGTTTCGCGGAAGTGTACCAGGTTACCGAAAGGAGAACATCGGCGGAAGACCATGAGTGAAAAAGAAAAAGGAATAGAAAAAGGAATAGAAGCTGGAATAGAAGCTGGAATAGAAGCTGGAATAAAAACTGGAATAAAAACAGAAAACAGAAAAGGGATCGTTGTCGTGATATCCGGCTTTTCCGGCGCGGGCAAGGGAACCGTGATCGGCAAGCTTCTGCAAAAAAATGATCATTATGCCCTGTCCATATCGGTTACTACCCGGAAAATGAGGGAGGGGGAAGAAGAGGGCAAGCATTATTTTTTCAGGGACGAGGAGACTTTCTTAAAGCTTGCCAATGAGGGAAAGCTTCTGGAATATAATCTTTATGGCGGGAAAAACTATTACGGGACGCCTCGCGAATATGTTCAGGAGCGCCTCTGCGAGGGAAAGGATGTCATCCTGGAGATCGACCCGAACGGCGCTAGGCAGGTAAAAAAGAACATGCCGGAGGCCGTTCTCATCTTTATTACGCCGCCCCATTTCGACGACCTGGAAAAAAGGCTCACGGGCCGGAACACCGAGACGCCCGAGCAGATCGCGCAAAGGCTTAAGATCGCGGCAAGAGAAGCCCTCGCCATGCCGGAGTATGACCATATCCTGGTCAACCGGGAAGGAGCGTCGCAGGACTGCGCCGATCAGCTGGAGGCCATCGTCCAGGCGGAGCATCTGCGCACGGAAAAGCAGCAGGAGCACATAAATGCCCTGATCGAGCAGTCGGCCCCCTTAAGAGAAGAACACGCCTGAACGGACAGGAAACGAAGAGGGCGCTCTTGCTTTCACCCGTTTCCCGCGCCGGAGCTTCGCCGCGCAAGCGGTCCATACTTATAATAAACGAACAAAACGCCTGCGTTTTGATTCGTTTGCTGCGCCGAATTTTCGCCGCTTTAGCGGCAGTATTCCGCTGAAAATTATAAATAGATTAAAAATCAGTGATTATACTCGCGAACGAATGTAACTGCCGAGTGCAGTTTTACGCCGCGGTATATGCCGTTACACTTAATAATTGCCTGCGGCAGTTATTAAGTGTAACTAGTATAAAAAGGAGAAAAGATAGAATATGATCCATCCGTCCTACAGTGAACTTATCGAAGCCATCAATGAAAATGCCAAATCCGAAGAGAACGACAAAACTCTGGCTCTCAACAGCCGCTATTCCCTGGTCCTGGCCACCAGCAAGCGTGCCCGCCAGCTGATCGCGGGAGCGGAGCCTCTTGTGGACGCGCCCGCCAGCAAGAAGCCCCTCTCTATCGCCATTGACGAGCTTTACCAGGGAAAGGTCAAGATCGAGGAGGATATTCCGGAAGAAGAGGCTGCCGCTGATGAGGCCAAGGCCGACAGCCCGGAAGGAACTGAAACCGCGGCTCCCGTAGCCGAAGCATCCGATGAGGGCGCCGGAACAGAAGAAGAGCTGTCTCCGGAAAGCGCTGCCGGCGAAGGCGACGCCAGGACGGAAGAGTGAGCTATGAAAGTTTTGTTTATCTCCCTCGGCTGCGATAAAAATCTTTCGGATTCCGAGCACATGCTTGGGCTTATTGCCCGGCATGGGCACGAGATCGTTGACGATGAAGCAATTGCCGAGGCTATTATCATCAATACCTGCTGCTTTATCCACGATGCCCGCCAGGAGAGCGTGGATACCATCCTGGAAATGGCCGAATACCGCAAGAATGGCCCCTGCCGCGCCCTCATCGTTACCGGGTGCCTGGCCCAGCAGTACCAGAATGAGATTATGGAGGAGCTTCCGGAGGTGGATGCCTGCCTTGGCACCGCCTCCTATGATAAGATCCTTGAGGCCCTCGCCCAGGCGGAAAAAGGCTGCCGCTATCAGATGTACGCCGATACAAGCTCTCCTGTCCCGGATATAGGGGAAAGGCTTATCACCACCGGGGGAGCCGTCGGATATCTGAAGATCGCGGAAGGTTGTGACAAGAGATGCAGCTACTGCATCATCCCTTCTCTCAGGGGCTCTTACCGGAGCGTTCCCATGGAGCGCCTGGTCGCCGAAGCCGAAAACATGGCTTCCCAGGGCGTCAAGGAGCTTATTCTGGTTGCCCAGGAGACGACCCTGTACGGCCGGGATATTTACGGGAAAAAGTCCCTGCCCCGCCTGCTCCATGCCCTCTGCCGCATTGACGGCATCCGCTGGATACGCATCCTGTACGGCTATCCCGAGGAGATCGATGATGAGCTTATCACCTGCATGCGGGAGGAAGAGAAGATCTGCCATTACCTGGATATCCCCATCCAGCATGGGAGCGACCGCATTTTGAAGCTTATGGGAAGGCGCACCTCCAAACAGGCCCTGATAGATCTGATCGGGAAGCTTCGGAGCGCCATGCCGGACATCACTCTTCGCACGACATTGATCACCGGTTTCCCCACGGAGACCGAAGAAGAGCACCGGGAGCTTATGGATTTTGTCCGGGATATGGCTTTCGACCGCCTGGGCGTTTTTACCTACTCCCAGGAGGAAGGGACAAAGGCCGGGGAAATGGACGGCCAGATCCCGGAGGACGTTAAAAATGCGCGCCGGGACGAGCTGATGTCCCTTCAACAGACGATCACCGCCAAAAAAGGAAGAAGCTTTGTCGGAAAGGAACTTTCGGTTATGATCGAAGGCCGCCTTCCCGAAGAAGGCGTTTATATCGGGCGCTCCTACCGGGATGCCCCCAAGGTGGACGGCTACGTGTTTGTCGATGCCGAAGATGAGCTGATGACGGGGGACTTTGTCAACGTGCGCATCACGGGCTCGATGGCGTATGATCTCACAGGAGAAAAGATATATACTAGTTACACTTAATAATTGCCGGAGGCAATTATTTTAGTGTAACTGCATATACCGCGGCGTAAAACTGGAATTGGCAGTTAAATTCTTTCGCGAGTATAGAAAAAATGTTTACCTGTACGGTCGGATCATCTAAAGATGCTCCAACCGCACAGGTGCAGATGGGAGGATACTTATGAACTTACCAAATAAGCTGACAATAGCCAGAATGATTCTCGTGCCTTTTCAGGTCGCTTTTCTCCTGAACAGCCCCGGAAGACCGTTTCTTACATTCCTCAGCCTTCTCGTGTTTGTCGGCGCCTGCGTCACGGACTGGCTGGACGGCTATCTGGCAAGAAAGAATAATCTGATCACAGCTTTTGGCAAGTTCATGGACCCGCTGGCGGATAAGGTGCTGGTTTCATCAGCCCTGATCTGCATGGTATCGCTTGGGCGGCTTTCTGCCTGGATCGTTATCATCATCATTGCCAGGGAGTTTATCATCAGCGGCTTCCGCCTGATCGCGGCCGAGAAGGGCGTGGTCATCGCGGCCAATTACTGGGGAAAGGCCAAGACAGTTGCCCAGATGGTCATGACCATTCTTCTGATCGTAAACTTCCCGGGAAAGTTTTTCGGATTCCTGACAAGCTTTTCTGTGTGGCTTTCCGTCCTCCTTACGCTGCTCTCCCTGGGAACCTATATTTTCCAGAACATGTATATCATCATGTCTGCGGAGGAGTCCTGATACATGAATGCTGAAATCCTCTCCGTGGGAACGGAGATCCTTTTAGGAAACATCGTCAACACAAATGCCGCCTACCTTTCGGAGCAATGTGCGCTTCTTGGCCTGTCGGTCTATCATCAGGAAGTGGTCGGCGATAATGCCGGCCGCCTTTCGGAAGCCATAGCGCGTGCGCTTTCCTCCTCCGATATCCTCATCATCACCGGAGGCCTGGGGCCCACGACCGACGATCTGACCAAGGAGACGGCCAGCGCCCTTATGGGCTTTGCCCTTGTTGAAGATAAAAAGGCCAGGGAAATGCTGGAAGAGCGCATGAGGGCGTATCTCGGCAACGACAGCCACCGCCGCCTGACCGCCAACAATTATAAGCAGGCCCTGGTTCCCGAGGGGGCCACTGTCCTTTATAACCAGAACGGCACCGCCCCCGGCATCATTATGGAGAAGGAGGGCAAAACCTGCATACTTCTTCCCGGCCCGCCCGGCGAAATGATCCCCATGTTTAAGGACCAGGTATTCCCCTTCCTCCGCGAAAAGCTCCCGGAGGTCATAGTGTCCCGCATGGTCAAAATATCCGGCATCGGCGAGAGCCAGGTTGCCGCGGATATCGACGACCTCATATCCGCGCAGCAGAATCCCACCATCGCCCCTTATGCCAAAACGGGGGAGGTACATCTTCGCGTTACCGCCAAAGGAAGGAGCGAAGAGGAGTGCCGGGAGTTGATCGCGCCCACCTTAGGCGAGCTCACCCGCCGCTTTGGCTCCTTTATTTTTGCCACCGATGAGGCCGTGACCCTCGAGGCCGCTGTCCTCGACATGCTAAAGAAGCGCGGCCTGACCCTCTCCACGGCGGAATCCCTGACCGGAGGCGCCCTCTCGTCCCGCCTGGTATCCGTCCCCGGAGCCTCGCAGGTCTTCGCCTGCGGATATGTCACATACAGCAACGAAGCCAAAGCCTCCGCCCTCGGCGTCTCCCCGGATACCCTGGAACGCTTCGGCGCCGTCTCGGCGGAATGCGCCCGCGAAATGGCCGAAGGCGCCTGCGCCTCCTCCGGCACCGACGCCGCCATCTCCACCACCGGCTTCGCCGGCCCCGCCGCCCCTTCTGACAACCATCCCGTAGGCACCGTCTACATGGCCTGCGCCATCCGCGGCAAAGTCACCGTGCGCGAATACCATTTCAAAGGCAACCGCAACCGCATCCGCGAAAGCACCGTCTCCCACGCCCTGTCCTTCCTCCGCGAATGCCTGCTGGAATCCAACTAACCCCCAAGAGGCCCCAAGGCATTTAAATGCCCAGGCCTCTTTTTTGCGCTTCTCCGGAAAACAGACAGCTAATATAGGCTTTGTGTTTCTCCGGAAAAAGGACAGCCAATATAGGCTTTGTGCTTCTCCGGACGGCCGGCATCGGGTAATGGCATGTCAGGGGGGACAAGGGCCCGCTCA
>CAMNNO010000147.1 GCA_946545475.1 uncultured Blautia sp. | reverse complement strand
GGATACAGATTTTCCTCGCCATGCTTGCATGAGCGAGGAAAATCCGTATCCTTACAAGGTCTGCTCCCTCCATGAGGAATCCAGCCGCGAAGCGGCGATGAAGCCCGTCAGGGCGAGATTCCGAATGAAAGGAGCAGACTCAGCCGCTTGCGGCTGAGCCGTGAATAGTAACAAATTGTTACCAGACGGCGATGCGGTCTTCCTCCGCCAGGTACATTCCGTCGCCCTCCCTGATATCATAGGTCTCCAAAAATTCGTCAAACTGCTAAATGATAATAAAGCGGGGGTAAGCGTATCAAGAAATGGGGACGGTTCTTTTTTCTTACGGATCACAAGAAAAAAGAACCGTCCCCATTTCTTCCTAATCGCAAGGGCGCGTAAGGGAGATTTCCTATTCTTTGGCAGCAGGTTTAAAATACTGATTTAAAAAGCCGCGGACCCGAGCTACTTTTTCTTCGAGCCCGGTGGGATACGGGGTTGGAGTTACGGTCGGTGTTACCGTGGGGGAGGCTTCCGGGGCGGGCGGGACCATGGGGGGCTCGGCGGGAGAAAGAGCAGCCGTTATTTCCGCTGCGCCCTCCCCGCTGCCGGATGCCGGAGCCGCGTTTTCTTCCGCGCCCTCGCCGCCGGATGTGGGACCTGCGTTTTCTTCTGATGACGGGGAAGCGGAAAAAGCGCCTGCCCCGACCGCTCTCGCACTCAGGTCGGGCCGGCCGAGAATCCCTTCCACAACGACGGGGGCCAGGTCTGCCTGTCCTTTCATGCTCTCTTCTTCGGATGAAGAGCCAGCGGCGTCCGGGGCAGCATCGCTTTCAGGGGCGGAAGCGGACGGCTCCGAAAAGTCCGGGAACAGGTCGGCGAAGGCGTCCCGGAAGGACCCCGATTCGCCCGTCTCGCGGCCGTCTTCGGCCAGGGCTTCATCGCCCGAAGGCGTCCCGGCCAAGGCTTCTTCGCCGGAAGCCGTCCCGGTTAAGGTTTCTTCGCCGGAAACCGCCCCAGCCAACATTTCTTCGCTGGAAACCGTCCCGGTCAAGATTTCCTCGCCGGAAGCATTTTCCGCCAGGGACGCCTCGCCTTGCACAGGTTCGCTGCCCTGGGCTTCTCCTGATGCCTGTCCGGCCAGGGCTCCTTCCGGCGTTTCCTGGGATGCCTCCTGGCTGGGCGCTGCCTCTTGTGCTTCTGCAGCATCAATGGCGCTTTCCGGCGCCGCCTCCCCTACAGACGCCGTATTTTCCACCGGCGGCTCTACGGGGGCGCTGGGCATTTCCGGGATAACGGCCGGGATGTTTTCGCTGTTCCCGGCTGCTGCCTCGACGGGTAACGCGGCCGGATCGCCCGCGGCTTCTTCAAAGCCTGTCAGTGCGGGGGAGGTTTCCATTCCAGAAACTTCTATGCTAGAGGCTTCCATGCCGGAAGCTTCCATTCCAGAGGCTTCCATTCCAGAGGCTTCCATTCCGGAGGTTTCCATTCCGGAGGTTTCCATGCCCGATGGTAAGAGATACGCGATACTCTTCTCGCTATCCTCTTTCTGCGGGCTTATCTCCTCCTGGCCGTCCTGGGAGGCGCTCCCGTCTTTTTCCTCCTCCTGTGAGGGCTCCTGTGTGACCTCGGGCGAGGGAGCGATCTCCCGCCTTTTGATCTCCAGGGGAGAAATGGTCAGGGACGGCCTTGGAAGGACGCCCTGATAAAACTGCCACAGCGAGCCGAAGATTCCGGTATCCGGGCCGGAGGCTATGCGGGCGGTTTCCGTGATGGCCGAGTAGACATCCTCCTGTGCGCGGAACAGCACATAATGGCTAACCTGGCGAAGGCGCGTATAGCCGTTTTGCTGCAGCAGCTCTTCGCCCTCCTTTGTGGGCTTGCAGACGGCCAGGTAATTGCACCCGGCTTCCTTCGCCAGGGAAGCGAGGGCCAGGTAATCCTTCGCGGGCGCGTTCATCTGGGCGTAGAGGGCGGATGCGGCCTCGTTTATGGGGCTCTCCCCTCTCCGGCCATAGGGCATCTGGAAGGAGGAGTCGTAGACGCGGATATAGGAGATGCCGTGTTCATCCGAAGCCACGCGGACAGGCGAGCCGTGGCTGTCCCGCTTTATGACATCGCAAAAGCGCACGACATCGTCGGGCAGCTTATAGACATTGCGGCTCTCGGTAAAGCTTCCGGATTCGAAATGCGTCACGCCGGCCAGATAGATAATGAACAGGGCGACGCACGTCACCAGGAAGCGCAGCCATTTCCGGGGAATGCCCATCTCCAGGCCCGCCACCACATAGGCGATGATGGGGGTCGTCGGGATCAGCCATAAAAAACGCCAGTAAACCCCATAGCCGATCAGGTAGCACACCAGCTCCGTCATGGGCGGGGTGAAGTACAACACAATGATGATAAGATTGTAAAACAGAAGCTGCCTGGCTTCCTTTTTCCTAATGGAAGAAGCTATCAGCACGATCAGGGAGGCCAGGACCAGGTAGTGGATGTAGCCCTGGCCCCAGTAGTCCTTCCAGAGACGCCAGGCCATCCGGAATAAGTTATAGTAATTATCCAAAACGGCCTCCTATGCAACAAACAGATAATAGTAGATAATGCCAAGGCTTACAGACGGCAGCAGGCAGATGACGCCTTTAAGCGCGCGCTTCCGGATATCCAGGAACATGGCGGATACCAGTGT
Source organism: uncultured Blautia sp. (assembly GCA_946545475.1). Lineage (GTDB taxonomy): Bacteria > Bacillota > Clostridia > Lachnospirales > Lachnospiraceae > Blautia_A. The sequence goes on along the minus strand of CAMNNO010000147.1, from coordinate 5,657 downwards.
CATGGCGCCGATCATGATCGGCGAGAGGAGAATGCCCATGGAGGACAGAAGGCAGGCGCTCATGTTGGCAAACAGGAGCATCTTCCACGGGTATTCCGGCTGCTGCTTCATTATGGTCTCCATGCACAGCAGGAACGTCAGGGGAAGGATAACGCCGGCCAGGAGCGCTTTCCCCTGCCAGATGCGGACCATCATGAAGGTGACGCTGTTGAAGACGGATACGGCGGAGCACAGGCTTATGGCCGCGGCAAACAGGGTAAACAACCCCGGCCCGTCCACAGAGTTCCTGAAAAAGTGCTTGCCCAGCTCATAAAAGACGATATAGGCGAGCATCAGGAATACGCCCGGGTAGATGACATGCGCCATGATGGCCGGGTGCAGGTTGCCGCACAGGCGGCAGAAGATAGCCAGCAATATGGGGAACGGGGAAAACAGGTAGCGGCTGGGCACGGCCTCGTAGTCAAGGCCGGTGTAGGGGTCGACCTTGTAGATGGTATCGGTGTACAGCGTTGTGGTGGCCGTGCCGATATAAAAGGCATCGTCCTCGTCATAATGCGTAAAGCCGACCACCAGCACGATCTGGGCGATGATGATGACAACGACCAGCAGAAGGTAGAGGGAATGTCTTCTTTTTTCACCGTTCTCCTTCTGCTGAAGCTTTTCACGGGCCCGGTCCTTCCGGGTTCTTTCCCGGTTTAAAAGAAAGGAACACAGCCCGTATACCGCCATGGCCAGAATGAACAGCTCGTACACCCACGCCAGAAGGTGGAAGGGCATGCCGAGGAAGGTGAAGATAAGGATGATGACCTCTGCCGCCGCAAAAAGGACCAGCCAGCCGGACAGATACCAGCGGCCTATGCGTATCTTGCCTTTTTCCGCTGAAAAGCCCATGCCGATCAGGATGGGTGAGAGGATCATCCACAGGAACGCCAGCCCGGCGTAGCCGGAATAGGCGCCGTAGGTTGCCCAAAATTCTTGCAAATAAGTTATAATCGTATCCATAATGTTTGCTGTCGCAGCAGTCCGGCGGTCGGCGTGAAAAATCCTATCAGGCCTTTATGGCGGACTGTGCTTCGATATAGGTTTTCAGAAAATCGTATATCTGTCCTTCCGTGGGCGGGCAGCCGGGAAGGTGATGGGTAAACTGGCGGGTGCAGCTGCCGATCCCGAGGTGGCCGCTCTGGCCGCGGAAGCCCTGGCCGATGCTTATTTTCTCTTTAAGCAGGGGGAGGAGGGATTCTTCTTTAAGTTTTTGAAGGGCCGGAACCAGGTAGGCGTAGCAGGCGCTGCAGGATTCCACCTCGCAGACCACGTCCCGGACTTCGACGACCTTGCGGGAAAGGGGGAGCTCTTCCAGGGGGGAGCCATCCAGGACGGTTATGGCTGCCTTTGAGAGGTCTGCGCATCCCACATGGAGGGCTGCTGCCAGGCCGATGTAGGGGACCTCTTCCGGCTGGTAGTGGAGCATGTGGCAGGCGAAGGCGTCCATGAGGACGGGGTCGCGGCCGCACAGGACGCGGTTCATGACCACGGGGTTGCCGCCGTCCTCAAAGTCCAGGTCGCCGCAGATGTTGTCCACCACGATGAAGTCCTGGCGGATGGCCGCGTTCAGGCAGGCGATGGGCTCATGAAGGCCAAGGGCGTGGAAGCGCCGCTTCTCCGATGAGGGCAGAAGGCCTTTGAGGTTTTTGAGGGCGCAGGATACTTTCGTCTGGCAGTGGCCCTTGAGGACAGGGACATTGATGAGAAACCCGATCCCGCGGGCACGCCGGCAGACCGTAAGGCTTGTGATGGGGGCATCCCCGGGCACGGAGATCGTTTCGCCTTTATCCTCCTGCAGGTCATAAAAGGGGACGCCCTTTTCCCGGCAAAGGGTATCGTAGCCGCAAAGCTCCATGGCCTCCCGCGTCCGCCCGCCTACCCAGGAGCTTTCCAGGACGACTATGTCGGCAAAGCCGTTTTCCTTAAGATAGTCGATGATGCCTTCCACGATCTCCGGATGCGTGGTGGCCCCAAAGGCAGGCTCCGATGCCGAGACCAGGTTGGGCTTGATGCCGATCCGCACCTCACGGGATGGGATCAGGCTTTTCAGGTCCGCTTTGTTAAGGAGACGGATCGTCATGTCTTTGTGATCCGTCCCCTTGGCAACGTAAATCTCGTTTTCTTTCATCCTCTCATCCCTCACCATCCTTTCCGTAATCTCTGTGAAACTATGCGAGTTTGTGAAATTATTGGCTATTATAACACGATTCCATGCGCAAGGCTACACCTTTTTATACTCGCGAACAAATTTAACTGCCGATTGCAATTTTACGCCGCGGTATATGCAGTTACACTAGAATAATTGCCTGCGGCAATTATTAAGTGTAACTAGTATAACTGCCGGTTTGTAATTATGTGCCGCGGTATATGCAGTTACACTAAAATAATTGCCTGCGGCAATTATTAAGTGTAACTAGTATAAAGTGCATGATTTATCTTACCTGGCGGTAGGCGAAGGGGAGGGGAGCGAGGAAGAAATGGGAAAGTATAGATTAAATAAAGGAGCCGGATTTCTCTATACGGGAAATCCGGCTCCTTCTTTTTGGCTTCCGGGGAAGGTGGAATTTTTTAGTCGTCTATTTCTACGAGATCTTCGTCTTCTTCAAGTTCCAGGTCCTCTTCCAGGGCGTTTTCATCCTCGAGGTCTTCGGGATCGCTCAGGTAGGAGGAGACGATGGCCTGACCCCAGGTGACGCTGCCGGTGATGACGTAGTCATGCAGGGTGCGGGAATAGAAGTCAAAGTAGACGTTGGAGTACAGCGGGATCATGGGAAGGCTTTCCGCGAAGCGTTCCTGGAACTGTATCCATTTCTGGACATAGGCGAGGGTGTCGCCGGGCTGGGTCTGGCGCATGTCAAGGGCGATCCGGTAGAGAGTCTCGTCGTCCAGGGCGCTGGGATTGTAGATGTCCTCGCCGGATACGATCTCATCCTCCGGGCGCTCCTGCGGACCGGGAGCCGGGACGACGGGGTCGGTGCCGCTAAGAGAAGCGGGCGTCTCCTCTTCGGATGCTTCCTCTTCGGCCGGCAGTTCTTCTTCCCCTGGCTTCTGGCCGAGGGCATCGAAGTTATCCTGGAAATCCTGGCTGGCGACAAAGCACTCACCGTTTTCGCGAAGGCTTGCCGCTACGTCGGCCGCGGCAGAGGCTTCACCCTCTGCTGCCGTACCCTCTGTCATAGCCGGCTCTCCGGTTTCTTCGGAAGGCTTGGTTTCTGCGGGTGCTTCAGCTCCTTCGGAAGGCTTAGTTTCTTCGGGCGCTTCAGCTCCTTCGGAAGGCTTGGCTTCTGCGGGCGCTTCGGCTCCTTCGGAAGGCTCGGTTCCCTCGGGCGCTTCGGCTCCTTCGGAAGGCTCAGTTCCTTCTGCGGGCTCGGCTCCTTCTGCGGGTTCAGCCCCTTCTTCCGGCTCCTCTTCGGTGAGGGCAGTGCGGAAGACGTTGGAGGGGTCGAAGGAAACGTCGAAGTTGGTGGCGATGTAGATCAGGTCGCAGTCGCGCTCAACCTGGCGGTAGTAAGCCTCCAGGACTTCCCACATGGGAGCGATGTTGATGGTCAGGGAGGCTCCGACATCCTCAAGATTCTTTCCCAAGGTCTCGGACAGAACGTCCCCGATACGGGTGCCTTCGGGGATGAGGAGGACGATGTTTAAGGGGACGAGCTCGCCGTCCACATCCTTGTATCTTAAGGTGTCCTTATCCGGAACGAAGGGTTCGCCCTCGGCGTTTTTGTTCCAGCCTTCTTCCTCGAAGATGGCCGCCGCCGCCACAAGGTCCAGGTCATAGACCGTCACATCGTCCAGGGACAGCTCTTCCCAGGCGTCCAGGGTCTCCTCGTAGGCGTCCTGGGCTTCCTCGTCGTTTTCGTCCTCGGGCGGGTCTACCGGGAAGGGCATGGCGCCGCTGAGCAGCTGGAACATCCACTGGCCAATGCCATAGTACCCGTCAACGCGGAGACCGTAGTTGCCGGTATAATCCCGGACCAGCTCGTCCTTGTCCAGGCACATGGCTATGGCGCGGCGCATGGCCGGGCTGCTGACAATATCGCGCTCGCAGCAGTAGGTCAGGTAGGCCAGGCCGTTACGGGTGTAGTTGGTCATGGCGAAGGCATCGCCTCCGGTGACCAGCGATACGCCCGCGGACACGACATTGGTGGAGAGGCACTTGTTCAGGAGGTCAAAGTCGCCGTTGTTCAGGTCGTCGATCATAGTCCCGCTGGCCGCCGTGCGGTATGTCAGGTTCGGGATCGTGGGGGTGACGCCGTCGGCATTGCCCTTGTAGTAGGGGTTGATCTCAAACTCCGCCGTGAGGCCGTCGAAGGAGGTCAGGGTGTAGGGGCCGCTGGTCAGGGCCGGATGGGACAGATAGCCGTTTTCCGGGTCCAGGATCGTCTGCGCTAAGAGCTCCGGCGTAAAGATGGGCTCGGTGACTTCGGGATCGATGTTGGCGATATAGACACCGGCACCCCCGTCCACCACCTGGCACCCGGGAGCGATGACGCTGATCGGGCAGGGCGTGCAGTCCAGGAGCGAGAGCTCGTAGAAGTAGGGCAGGTAATCGCCGCTGACCGTCACGGAGAACATGTTGTCCCCAAGAAGCCTCATGCCGGCCAGATACGGTACCGTACCGTTCCGATAATCCTCATAGCCGATCAGGTATTCCGCGTAGCGCACGTTCGCGCCGATGGCTTCCGCCTCGGGCGAAATGGAAAGCAGCATGGCAAAGGCATAGTCTGCAGCGGTAATAGGCGTGCCATCATTATACGTCAGGTCATCATAAATATTGACCGTATAAGTCCGGTTGCCCTCCGCGTCCTCGGTGACCACAATACCGCTCACCACGGACGGGTCCAGCCCAAAGCCGCCCTGCGCGACATCCCAGCGGACCAGGTTGTAGCCATGGATGAGGCTCCGCACATCCAGGTCGGACACCGCGTTGCCCCACATATTGGTAAAGAAGCGCCCGTCAAACGGGGTGGTGATACCTACGGTCAGGTGGTCGTAGACCGCCTCCTCCGCCGCAGCATCCCCCTCAGCGGGAGCTGCCGTAGGAGCCGGCGTAGGAGCCGTTGCTCCCTCTGCCGGTTGGGCAGCAGATGCGGCACTTTCTGTCGGCAGCGACATGCGCTGCACTGACGCATCAGACGCCGGCGCGGTCGGAACCGTCACCGCAACCGCCCCGCCGCCGGGAAGAGCGTCAGGCGTCGCAGAAACCGGGATTCCTCTGTCCGCCGGTGGAGCAGGAGTAACCTCCTCCTGCACAGGAGCCGCCTCCTGTGTCTCGGCGGGAGGAGCCTCCTCCTGCACGGGAGCTGCCTCCTGCGTCTCGGCAGCAGGAGCCGTCCCCGTCTCCTTCGGGCGAATACTGGAGGCCAGGGAAAGTGTTCCGGAAAGGATGATCCTGACGGGAGGCGTATCCGAAACGATCGTTTCCATGGCTTCTTCAACTTCAAAACTGCTGGCTGCCGCATTCAAACTTAAGCCTGTCACGGCCAGGATGAGGCACATTCCAGCCAGGATCCATTTTTTCATGAATTATCTCAGCCTCCATACATAAAAACAATGTCAACAGTGAACTACCACAGACCATAAAGGTCTGTGGCTTCTGAGAGCCTGACGGCTCT
>CAMNNO010000146.1 GCA_946545475.1 uncultured Blautia sp. | reverse complement strand
TGGCAGGGGCGCCAATCGGAAATGGTCCCCTGACGGTGACCGGCGCCCCTGCCTGATTCGTCAGTTCCCAATATTGACATCAACACAAGCCTTGAGAATATCAGATATGCCCCTCATAAATGGGGAGAGCAGAGACGGGATTTTTCTGCTCTTATTTATTTGTGACAGGCGCCTTCACTTTGCGCATGGGCAGGTGCAGGTTGTAGGTATCCTGGACGATCTCGAGGAAGGCGTACATCGCCTTGGAAACGTAGTGCTTGTCAGAAAAAACCAGGTCAAAAACCCGCGTGGCGTGTGGGGAATGCACGCGGTAAAAATAGACATTCTGCGAGGCGGATGTGACCAGCCTGTCACTGACAAACGCGGCGCCAAGACCCGCGGAGGAGAGGTGAAAAGATGTCACAAGCTGATTGATTTCCATGGAAATTGGAGGGGTGATACCGGCTTCGGCAAAGATATCCATGGCACGCCTGCGGAGGTTGTTTTCCGGCGTCAACAGGATGAACGGCGTGTCCGAAAAAGCGGTGAGGGGAGCAGCCGGACGGTCAAACTCCCGGTGCTTTTTTTGCAGGAGATCATCTGCCGTAAGGGCAAATTCCGCGAGCGAGGCGTTGACGGGAAAGCTTTTGGGGACGGAGATAAGAATGACATCCACATAGCAGGGATAGCGGTAAAAGGTATCCTGCGGGGCCTCCGTGGAGTTGAGCGTGACATCGATGGTATGGTCGGAGAGCATCTGCAAAAGATGGCCGGAGCCCGCCTCGGTAAGCTCTAAGCGGACGCCTGGAAATTCCTTTGAAAACAGGGAGAGGGCCGGGGGCAGGACAAAGGAATTGAGGTATGTGGTCCCGCCAACGCGGAGAGTTCCGGTCTGGAGGGAAGACAGGTCGTTGATCTGCTGCATAAGGTCCTGCTCCAGGTGCTCGATCTCGCGGTATTTCTGAATGTATAATTCGCCTGCGGCCGTCAGGCTTATGGGCTTGCTGCTGCGGTCAAAGAGCGGCATGCCGATACGGTTTTCCACCTTCTGCACGGCAATGCTCAGGGCCGGCTGGGTGATGAAAAGGGCCTGGGCAGCTTTGGAAAAGCTGCGGTACCTGTAGACTTCGTAGATATATCTCATTTCAGCTTCCATGACAGGGCTCCTTATAAATAATACTAATACTCAGATAAAAACTACAAATTTGATTTTATACAGAGCGTTCCGTATAATCGGCCTTGTAAGATGTAAGCAGAAGAGAGCGCAAAATTAACCGGTTAAAAGCATCTCAAACTACTGCCAAAATATTTATAGCATGTGCACGGAACTGCCGCAAAGATATGCCGATCCCGCGGCAAAAATCCGGCATTGGGGGCGGAATGGAATGTGAAAATTTTGTCCGTTCCCTGTAAAAGGAACTGCGAAAAAGAAGTTATTAAAAAGCATGGGCGATCTTATGTATTTCTTTTATTATAAACGATTGCCCGCATAAAAAGCAACCCTAAAAAGCAAAAAAATGAGATGTCCGGCCTTTTGGCACGCCGGTAAGCAGGCGGGCAAAGGGCACGGCAAGGAGGTTTATGCTATGTCACAGGCACTGATTACTCTGGTCATCCTTGTGGTGGCGATCGCCCTGTTTATCTGGGACAAGCTGCCCATGGGCCTGGTTGCCATCTGCGTTCCCATCGCCCTTTACTTTACCGGCGTCATTGACGCAAACGCTATTTTCTCAAGCCTTATCAACTCCAACGTCCTTCTTATCCTCGGCATGTGTGTTGTGGGCGCGGCCTTCTTCAAGACGGGCCTCGCCTACACCACCAGCCAGATGATGCTGAAACGTGTGCATACCAAGCGCGGCCTTATGCTGGTCGTCTTCCTGCTTTCCGGTATCATGTCAGGCTTCGTGTCCAACAGCGGTACCGTGGCCATCCTTCTTCCCATCGTCATGGGCATCGCCAGTGGGGCGGAGATTCCTCCCATTAAGCTCCTCCTTCCGCTGGTCGCCGGCGCCACCATCGGCGCGGACATCTCCATCATCGGTTCCCCCGGAAACCTGATCGCCAAGAACACCATCGAGCAGTACAGCAACGGAGCCATGACCGTCGGCTTCTTCGAATACGCCAAGATCGGTATCCCGATGCTCCTGGCCGTAGCCATTATGTACTACTTCCTGGGCGATAAGCTGATCCCGAACCGCGAGGGCGGCACCGAGATGCCGAAAAGCCAGGATTACAGCAACATTCCCGATTGGAAGAGAAAAGTTACGCTCATCGTCATGATCGCCACCATCGCCCTCATGGTACTTAAAGATTACTTCAAGTTCCTGCCGGCCATCCATGTTACGGCCTGCTGTGGCGCTATCGTCCTTGTTCTTGCCGGTGTCCTTACCGAGAAAGAAGCCTTTGCTTCCTTCGAGATCCTTACCGTTTTCATGCTGGCCTTCATGATGCCTCTCGGCAACGCCCTGAACAGCACCGGGGCCGGCCAGATGATCGCCGACACGGTTGTCCGCCTGACCGGCGACAGCAGCCCCATCGTGCTTATGATCGCCCTGTGGCTTTTAACCTGGGCCATGACTCAGGTCATGAGCAACACGGCGGCCTGTACGCTCCTGTGTCCCATCGGCTGGAGCATCGCCGAGGCCCTTGGCGCCGACCCGCGTGCCGTTGTTATCGCCATTTTCATCGCCAGCAGCGTGGCTGTCTGCACGCCTATGGCCATCCCGGCCAACGCCATGATCATCGATCCGGGCAATGTCCGCTTTAAGGACTTTATGAAGCCCGGCCTGGCGGTCAGCGCTGTCTGCTTCGTCGTCAGCATCATCCTGCTGCCGATCTTCTATCCCTTCTATTGATTATAAACGTTCATATGCGGGGAGGGAGCCCTTTGAGGCGCCTGTCCCCGCGGCCACATCAATATCTTTACCCCAACAAAGCAAAAAGGAGGAACTGAAAATGAAAAAATTAGCTGGAATGCTGGCCCTTTCCCTTCTACTTGGCTCTTTTTGCCTGAACGCATCGGCAGCGGTGGATTTCCAGGAGATCCCCGAGGACATCTCAAATATCGAGATCGACCGCCAGAAGCCCATCGATAACCTGCTCCTCGGTGCCTGGACAGCCCAGGTCGACCTGGACGAGAACACAAAGATGCCCATCTACTTCTATGCTCCCGAGACCTCCAAGATCTGCGAGAAGGCTCTCCTCATCATCCTGGATTCCGGCGTGAAGGCTGCCGATTTCCTGGAAGAGAGCGGCTGGAAGCAGCTGGCGGATGACCGGAACGTATCCATCGTCATGGTGGAAAATGACAACTGGAAAGAGGACGAACGCGCCGTAGAAAAGGTCGCCAAGGCCTTCGCCACCGTCAAGACCCGCCAGTACTATGATTTCTCCTGGGATGTGCTTGACCTCATCGGCTACGGCGATGGCGCGACGGCCGCCGCGGAATACAACATGACGGCTCCGGACGGCTTTGCCGCAGTCCTTCTTTTCGGCGGCGAGGCAGCTTCCGCCGAGACCATGGCGGCCATGCAGGAAAAGGATTCCGCAGAGCTCAACAAGAAGGTTTCCGAGATCCCCTGCCCGGTATGGCGCTTTGTGGACGAGCTGACCCCCGAGCTGGAAGCCGAGGCAGCCTACTGGAGAGCGGCCAACAACGATACCGAGGTGGCTTACAGTAACGAATATGCCGATTATATCTATCTGCCCTCCTTCATCTATCATGGTATGCAGATGGAAAACAACAACGTCGCCCAGACCCGCCTGACGGTCGGCTCCCATGTGGACGGCACGGGCGTTGACTTCCTGGAAGACATCTACGACGAGTTCCTCTGGATCTATGCCCGCCACCGCGGCGTAGGCGCTCAGGACCTTCGCTATTATGTGAACCCCGACGATTACGGCATGGACTTCTACTGCGAAGAGGTGGAGGGCCTGGTCCGCTCCTGGTATGTGTATGTTCCGGAAAGCGTTAAGAAGTCCGGAAAGAATGTCCCCCTTGTTATCGCCATGGCCGGCCGCGGCGGCTCCTACAACACCTTCGCCAGCCTGACCCAGTGGCCGCAGATCGCCAATGAGCGTGATTTCATCTGCGCCTTCCCGATGGCCGCCTATGGCGCCCAGGTCAAGACCGGCATCGGCAATGTCCCGATGTGGAACCGCAACGCCGACGACGTGAACTTCATCCGCTTCCTGATCAACGATATCAAAGAGAAATATCCCATCGACGGCGGCCGCGTGTACTGCTCCGGCCAGTCCATGGGCAGCATGATGAGCGTGCGCCTCAGCGTCACCCTGGCCGACCTCGTCACCGCCACCGGCTCCACCTGCGGCGCTCTTTCTGCCGGCGTCCTTGAGGACGAGCACTACAGCGAAGAGTACGACTGCCCGGTATTCGTGGTCTATGGCGAGAAGGATGCCACCGTCGGCAGCTACAAGATGTCCGAGAGCGACAATGTGAAGTTCATGATCGAGTATTACACCGAGAGATACGGCCTGTGCTCCGTGGACGAAGCGGCCACCTACCGCTGCGGCCCGTTCAGCAACTATATCTTCTACAACGAGGACAAGGTTCCCATGTTCCGCTTCACAGTCGTGGACAACAAGGGCCACGCGAACCTGCCCAGCGAATCCCTGATGCTCTATGACGAGTGGTTCTCCCGCTTCTACCGCGACGAGAACGGCGCCATCCACTACGAGGAAGGCACGGATGTTCTGGATATCCGCTGATTGCGGCGGCCATCCCTGACGGATCGCTGCATATCCGATCCATACCGGACGGGAGGGAAGCTTTCCCTCCTGTCCGATGAAAAATCCTGTTGATAAGGGGGATGTCCCCGAATAAAGAAAGGAGAACTGGTTATGAAAAAATTATTACTTACCCTTGGCGTGCTGGCACTGACGGCCCAGGCTGCCTTTGCCGGTGAAGCTACCGAAGCGACGGGCGTTGTCGGGACAAAAGGCTTTACGAAGGTCTGCGATGCTTACCACCAGATCGTGGCTGTCGCTGTTGAGTATGAGAAGGAAGTGGCAGCTCCCGAGATCGGCGCTTACACCGTTATCGACTATGATACCGCTGAGTTCCGCGAGGCCTTCAACCGCCGCGACCAGAGCGAAGCTCCCGTTATCGCCGTTTACACCAACGATGCCCCGGAGATGAGGGAAGACAAGGAATCCGTTCCCGGAAAGTATGTCATTATCGAGCTGGCCCCCATCGCCGGAGCCGTGGAAGAGGATGGCATTATGAAGCCCGCCTACAACGCAGGCGTCTGCACCTGGAGAAGGAAGACCGAGGCCGGCGAGGACGGCGCGGACTGGAGACGCCAGGATTTCAGCAAGTTTGTCATCACCCAGACGGAAGATGTCCTCGGAACGGACGGAGAAGTGGTTTCCGCGGCCGGCACCCTGCCCACCCTTCAATATGACGAGCTGACCAACCTCCAGGTTGATGATTTTGAGTGCGCCTACTTTGACCTTTCCAACGGCAACCAGATGTACTACTGCTACTATCTGCCGGAGGACTATGACGAATCCAAGGCTTATCCGATGGTTGTCAGCCTGACCGGCGGCGGCGGTTCCTACCGCGAACAGCCGAACGGCGACCCGCTGGGCGGCCATCTGACCCGCGACCGCGGCGCCATTGCCTGGACCGAGGCCGATGAGGATGTCATCGTGCTTACCCCGCAGCAGAGCAATAGCCCCTATAAGTCCACCGGCGACGATGTCATGGAGATCGTGTACTACTTCCTGGAAAACTACAGCGTTGACCCGGACCGCGTTTACTGCATCGGCTCCTCCGCGGGCGGCCTTACCTGGTCCAATGTCCTGGCAAATCCGGAATATGCCAGCGTATTTGCGGCTTACGCTCCCTGCAACACCCACTTCAACGGCGCCCAGACCATGTACAAGGAAGAGTACGATGTCAAGCGCATGGAAGAAACCTGGGGCTTTAGCTCCTATGAAGATTACCTGAATCCGGAGATCGAAAAGCCGGAGGAAGAGTATTACGAAGCCGCCAAGGAAGCCCTGAAAGCCGTTGTCGACAACCGCATCCCGGTTTATGTCTGGCATGGCTTCAACGACGAGACCGCTCCCTGCGGCCGCGGCGTGACCACCTACAGGCTCCTCAGAAGGATCTATGAAGAGGAAGGCCTCAGCGAGGAAGAGATCGACGACCTTGTCAAGATCTACCTGATCCCGACCCAGGAATTCCATGACATGGGCATCCTGTCCTACCACATGGCTTCCAAGGTTGCTGTCGCCCATCCGGAATTTATCGAATGGATGCTGAGCCAGCATAAATAATAAGGATCTGTCGCGAGATAACTTGTACATCTTGCTTGTCTTTTCATCCGAGAGCGCAGGTCAAAAATCAATCACATAGCTCGACTTTGACCTGCACTCTCGAATAAAAATTCTGCGCGATCTTCACAAGTTATTTTGCGGCGGCTCCTAGCCGGAGCATTTTTGCCTGGTGAACATTAGGCCCGGGGAAGACTGCCTTCCCCGGGCCTAATGTCATCTTAAGGATATTTTTATATAAATTGAATTTATGGCTTTGAAAAATATATATATTTCTCAAAAGCCCGAATGTGTGATATGCTGGTAGCAACAAAGAAAGCACGAACTGTGGGAGGTTCAAAATGGAAGTGAAAGTCAATGCACTTATGATGGATGTCACCGATAACGTGGTCACATGCGTGACCGAGGTAGGCAAGGGTGAAACCGTTGTTTACCGCAAGGGCGGCGAGGTATGTACCCTGACGGCGGAGGAGAACATTCCCTACTGCCACAAGATCGCCATCGCGGATATCAAAAAGGGCGGCCATGTCATCAAATACGGCGAGAGCCTGGGCGAGGTCTCGGAGGACATTAAGGCCGGACAGTGGGTCGCGGACCACAACCTGTTCAGCGTGCCGCGTGACTACGACAGCGAGCTGGCGGGCGACGATTTTGTCATGTGCGCCAAGCAGTCCGAGGGCGCGCCGGACCTCAAGAGCTTTAAGTTCTGGGGGTATCGCCGCGCGGAAGGCCGGCCCGGCATCCGCAACCACGTCCTCATCCTTCCCACCTGCGCCTGCGGCAGCGAGAGCTCCCGCATTGTGGCGAGCCAGGTGCGCGGCGCGGTGAACATTGTGTTCAACACGGGCTGCTCCGATGTCGCGGCCAACACCGCCATGAGCCAGAAGGTCCTGACCGGCTTCGCCTGTAACCCCAATGTGTATGGCGTCGTCATCATCGGCCTCGGCTGCGAGACGGTTCCCCACAATAAGCTCAGGGAAAAGATCCAGGCCATGACCAGCAAGCCTGTGGTCTCTTTCGGCATCCAGGAAGAGGGCGGCACCCTGAAAACCATCGAGAAGGCTGTCCGGGCCGCCAGGGATATGGCCGCGGCGGCCGCCATGCAGCAGAAGGAGCTGTTTGACGCCTCGGAATTTTTCCTCGGCATTGAGTGCGGCGGGTCGGATGCCACCTCCGGCATTGCCAGCAACCCGGCCGTCGGCGAGCTGAGCGATATCCTGGTGGACATGGGCGCCACGTCCATGATCAGCGAGTCCATCGAGTGGATCGGCGGCGAGCACGTACTGGCCAAGAGGGCTGCCGACAAGAAGATCCACGATGAGATCATCGAGGTCTGCCGCGCCTACGAAAACCACCTTTCCGCAGCCGGCCAGGACTGCCGCGCCGGCCAGCCGACACCCGGCAACAAGGCCGGCGGCCTCTCCACGCTGGATGAGAAGAGCCTCGGCTGCATCCGCAAGGGCGGCACAAGGCCCATCGTGGAAGTGCTGGAACAGGCGAAACGCCCGGAAAAGAGGGGCGCCATCGTCATGGATACCGCGGGATATGATATCTCCTCCGTGACCTCCATGGTAGCCGCCGGCTGCCAGGCCGTCATCTTCACCACCGGCCGCGGCACGCCCACCGGCAACGCCATCGTTCCCGTGCTTAAGGTGACTGCCAACGAGCGCACCTACCAGAAGATGGAGGACAACATGGACATCGACCTGAGCCCCATCGTCCGCGGCGAGAAGACCTATCAGCAGATGGGCCGCGAGATGGCAGCCGAGATCGAAAATATCTGCAACGGAAAGATGACTAAGGCAGAAGCCTTCGGCTTCTCGGACATCGCCGTGGACCATGTCTGCCGCTACGTATAATCGTAAAATATTGTTTATTGCCATGGGGTCAGGCTCCCGCCCGGGGGACTGGCCCCATTTGTGGGTTATGCTTACCTAACGGTGGTGGGAGGGGGGGTGCGCCATGCGCCCTTTAAGCCTTCTATTTTACGCTTACCTGGCGGTAGGTGCCAGGGGAGGGGGGGCCGCTCAGAGTTGCGGGGCCCGCGTCCCCCT
>CAMNNO010000145.1 GCA_946545475.1 uncultured Blautia sp. | reverse complement strand
GCCCAGATCTGGACCAGAGCGGAAAACTCAGTGCCTGGCTGCAGTCAAAGCTAGTGGTGCCGCTTCTGACCAGCTTTACAAAAAACGAAAAGAAGGTGGCTAAAACCCGGGAAAAGCTTAAGAACTTTTTTGAAATGAACGATGAGACGGCCGACAGGTTCATGAGCTGCTTTGCCAGATTTAATCCGGAGTCCATTAAAAACGAGTATTATACGGACCTGCTCACCTGGCTTAAAGACGATATCCACGTGGAGGGGACTAAAGTTCATTTCATCTATGCCAACAAGATGGGTGAGAAGTATCGCAAGCGCTATCAAAAGTATTTCCGGGACCCGGAGATCCGGGAATTCGATATGCAGCATGAGCAGTGGCTTTTCGGCGGAGAGCAATACACCGCACCGGTGCTGAAGGCGATCGACGAGTTTATGGAAAGCTCTGTAAATCGATAAAGAAGGAGTCAGGAATTAATGAAACTTGGAATTATAGGAACGTAGGCTGGAGCATCTGACCCTATGAAAAGAGCAACTTATTATTGACATATGTCAGCATCTGGCCTATAATGTTTATCGACATATGTCAGAAAGGAGAGCTTATGCCAAGACCATGCAGATGCCGCAAAATTGAGCATCTCCCGGTCTATCGAAGCTTCTCGCCGGATGACACTGCAGCCACAGAAAATGTCCTGATGACCGTTGACGAATTTGAAGCACTGAGGCTTCTGGACAATGAAGGGCTTACCCAGGAAGCCTGTGCGTCCAGGATGAACATCGCCAGAACGACCGTCACAGCCATTTACGACAGCGCGAGGAAAAAGGTCGCTGACGCCCTTGTGAATGGAAAAAGGCTGCTGATCGCGGGCGGACACTTCGAATACGAACCGGTAGATATCAAACAGATAATCATAGAGAAAGGAACGAATACCATGAGAATCGCCGTAACCTATGAAAACGGAGAGATCTTCCAGCATTTCGGCCACACGGAGCAGTTCAAGCTGTACGATATCGAGGACGGCAAAATCGTAAATGAGCAGGTCGTAGATACCAACGGAAGCGGACACGGTGCGCTGGCCGGTTTTCTGCAGGCAGCAAAGGCAGATGCCCTAATCTGCGGCGGGATCGGTATGGGTGCGCAGATGGCACTTGCGGATGCCGGAATCAAACTTTATGGAGGGGTTCAGGGTTCTGCGGACGGGGCAGCGAAAGCACTTGCCGAAGGAAATCTGGAATACGACCCAGATGCCCACTGTGATCACCACGGACATCACCATGACGGCGACTGCGCTCATGAGCACTGTGGTGAGCATCACTGCGCCGGAAACTGATTGGGAAGGATTGGTATGAAGCTAGCTGTTATCGCGGATTCCAGGACAGGTAATACCAGACAGGCTGCCGACTGGATCGTGCAGGGAATGAACCAGGTCAGGGATATGATCCAAAAAGTTGATCTGTTTCTGACCTTTGCAAAGGATGGATCGCACATGCCTTTGGCGGAGCCTATGGGGCGCTCCCGCTGATCCGCGATGTCATTCGCTATATGTAGTTGTGAGAAGTCGTATGCAGCAATTCGTCACGATCGATAAGCAGCGCATATGCAGCACATCAAAGCTCTCACACCCCCGAAAAACTCACATTATACAGGAGATCATCTTTTAGGAGACGATCTCCTGCTTTTTTTGTATCACTTGAGTGTCCTGCGGAATTACTCTGTTTCTTCCGTGCGTAGAATATAACAAAACGCTTGCGCTTTGTTTTGTTTTCTGTAAAATGTATAGAAGAAAAAGCTAACGTACCCCGCGCGAAAGGAGCATACTATGAGAGTACTGGATTCTGAACTGATGAAGAGCTATGCCAGAATGGCCATGGATGGATTCAACCAGGGCTGGCATGAGAGGAACGGCGGCAACCTCAGCTATCGGATGAAGCCGGAAGAAGTCGAAGAGCTCAAGGAGGATTTTAAGCCCGGCGAATGGAGAGTGATCGGCTGGCAGAAGGGCGACGAGTCCGCCTTCCCCGGCCTCGCGGGCGAGTATTTTCTGGTCAGCGGCTCCGGCAAATATTTCCGCAACATAGAGCTGGACCCCGAAGATAATGTCTGCATTATCGAGCTGAACGAGAAGGGCAGCCGCTACCGCATCGTATGGGGACTTGTGCACGGCGGAATGCCGACATCCGAGCTTCCGACGCACCTCGCAAACCTTGAGGTCCTCAAGGCCAGAGACCCGGAGATGAGAGTGGTCTATCACTGCCACCCGGGCAACGTCATCGCACTGACTTTCGTGCTCCCCCTTGACAGCCGCGTGTTCACCAGAGAGCTCTTCGAGATGGTTACAGAGTGCGCTATCGTATTCCCGGAGGGGATCGGCATCGTGCCATGGGTCATCTGCGGCGGCCGCCAGATCGGCGAGATGACGGCGGAGATCATGAAAAAGCAGGATGTAGCCGTCTGGGCCCATCACGGAGCCTTCTGCTGCGGAAAGACCTTTGATCTCGCGTTCGGGCTTATGCATACCGTTGAAAAAGCCGCGGAGATTCTCGTGAAGGTTCTCTCCATGAGCCCCGACAAGCGGAATACGATCACCCCCGAGAACTTCCGCGAGCTTAACGAGCCGTTCGGCATCCATATAAACGAGGATTTCCTCTACGAGAGAAAGAGCGGCAAGATCGGATATGTGCCTGAAGATTGATCAGCAAGGAAGACCCGAGACTGAAAAACGGAGAAGTCGAATTTGAGGAGCTCGTGGGCCTTCTGCCCGCTCTTCCGGATATCCGCAAGATTGCGGCTCCGCATACTATGCCGGCTGTGCCGGAAGGTACGCTAGCGACATCGACAAACCCAAGAAACTGGCAAAATCCGTGACTGTGGAGTGAAGCGGGAGAAAGGCAGCTCCTAACGTAATTGTTGATAGTTCTCTCAAGACTTGACAGATTGAAGCACCTACATTATACTATACTCGCGAATGAGGGAAAACTAATAGATATCCCAAAAGACAGTCATTGGAGAGGAAGATCATCGATATGAAAGACCGGAAAATTTATTGCCTGAACAACATCAGCGAAACAGGGCTCTCCCATTTCCGCGAGGGCTATACCGTTACGGACGACATCGAGCAGGCCAGCGGCATCCTGGTCCGCTCGGCGGATATGCTTGAGATGGAATTTTCGCCGAAGCTGCGCGCCATTGCAAGGGCCGGGGCAGGCGTCAACAATATCCCGCTGGACCGCTGTGCCGAGGAGGGGATCGTGGTGTTCAATACCCCCGGCGCCAACGCCAACTCGGTCAAGGAACTTGTCCTGGCCGGCCTGATGCTTGCGGCCAGGGACATCGTGGGCGGTGCCGCCTGGGTAAGGGATAACGCCAACGAGCCGGGCATCAAGAAGGCCGCCGAAAAGGCCAAAAAAGCCTTTGCCGGCCACGAGATCCAGGGAAAGACTCTGGGCGTGATCGGCCTGGGCGCTATCGGCGTGCTGGTGGCTAACGCCGCCATCGACTTAGGCATGAATGTGTACGGCTATGACCCCTATCTGTCCGTACATTCCGCATGGAACCTGTCCAGCAAGGTCAACTATGCGGCGAATCTTGACGACCTTTATAAGGTCAGCGATTTTCTGACCATCCATGTTCCCTACATGGATGCGACCAAGGGCATGATCAATGCGGACGGCATTGCCAAAATGAAGGACGGCGTGGCCTTCTTAAACTTTGCCCGCGACGCCCTGGTGGACGAGGAGGCCATGGCAAAGGCCCTTGAGAGCGGCAAGGTGCGCGTATATGTCACGGATTTCCCGAACGATCTGTCCGTCAAGATGAAGAACGCTGTTGTGCTTCCCCACATTGGCGCTTCCACCGAGGAGGCCGAGGATAACTGCGCCATTATGGCGGTAAAGGAGATGCAGGACTACCTGGATAACGGCAACATCATCCACTCCGTGAACTATCCGGACCTGAATGCCGGCATCTGCAACAGCGCATCGCGTGTCGCCATCCTTCACAGGAACATCCCCAACATGCTCTCCCAGATCACGGCTTTCTTCGGAAAGAACAGCCTGAACATCGAAAACCTTTCCAGTAAGGTCAAGGGCGAATACGAGTACACCCTCATCGACCTCTCCAGCCGCATGCCGGAGGATACGGAAGAGCGCCTTAAGGAGATCGAGGGCGTGCTCCGCGTAAGGCAGATCTATTCCGTATAATAATTTTACATAAGGCTTGACCTTTTCGCGTGTCAATGTTATGATAATTGCGAAAGAATCTGTTTTTTACAGGCGTACAGCAGTGTAGAATACGGTTACTTCGACCCTTAATCGAGAGACGCAGGTTCGATTCCTGCCGGCTAACGCCGTAGTTTAATGGTAAAACACTAATGTACCGTCTTCGCCTATTCTCTGTACGCATATGTTGTCAAAGCCCCTGCCCGCTGCGGCCGGCATGGAAAATATAAGGCTGCCGGATCCCGGCAGCCTTTTTGCTATTATGGCAGGGCCGCCCATAAGAAATTTGTCACCTGACGGTGACGGGCGGCCCGCCGGGGGTAGAGGCGAGGCAAGCCTCCCTCTACCCTATTTATCGCAGGGGCGGCGTAAGGAAGTATCTCGTCTTACGCCGAGCGCCGCCCCGCGGACGGATAGGAGAGAAAAGCATTCTCCTATCCGATTGATGCAGGGGCGGCATAAGGAAATATTGGTGAAGGAGGGGATGCCATTTGTCCAAATTCAATGTTACGAATACGAATAAAACGACCAATCGCTCCGGTTTTATCGCATATGGAATGGCGGAAAAGGAGCAGCTGGTCACCGCGGTCCTGACGAGCATGTTCGGCGAGCCCAAATACTATGGAAGCACAGATAATGACATTGTACGGCTGGCCTCGTCCTGCGCCGGAAAAGATCCCCTTTTCCTTTCCAAACTGGCCGGTTATGCCCGCAATGTCGGCAACATGCGTTCCGTCAGCCACGTACTTACGGCGATCATCGCCAGGGAGGCGCGTGAATACACCCGGGCAACGATCCGGAACGTGGTGGTCCGCCCGGACGACATCACGGAGATCATGGCCTGCTATTTAAGCCTCTACGGAAAGCCCTTCCCGAACGCCATGAAACGCGAGATCGCCAGTGTCATCCAGAAATTTGACGAATACCAGATCGCCAAATACAACGGCGGCAGCAAATCCATCAAATTCCGCGATGTCCTGCGCATTACGCATCCGGTACCGAAGCGCCCGGAGACGGAAGCCCTGTTTGGAAAGATCCTGAATGATACATTGGAGACGCCCCTCACCTGGGAGAGCACTCTTTCGGCGCGCGGCAACACAAAAGAGGTCTGGGACGAGCTGATTGCCTCGGGAAAGGTCGGCTATATGGCCCTCCTGCGAAACCTCCGCAACATCGCAAAAAGCGGCGCCGATATAAAGCCGGTCCTGGAAACACTTTCGGACCCGGAACAGGTACGAAAAAGCCGGCAGCTCCCCTTCCGTTTTTACAGCGCCTACAAGACCTTATCTCAGGAAGGACTCCTTACCCCCGCACTCCACCTGGCCCTGGAAAAAGCCCTCACCGCCTCGATCGACAACATGGAACTGATCCCGGGAAGAACGCTGATCGCCGTAGACGTGTCAGGTTCCATGTCATCACCCGTATCCTTGAAGAGTGCTATAAAGTGCTGCGACATAGCCGCGCTTTTCGGGGCAATGGCAAGTCGGATATGCGAGGACGCGACGGTCTGTTATTTTGACCGGGAGTGGAACGAATATCGGGGCTACAGGATCGCCCATTACGGCAAATACGAATCGATCCTGGATATCTGTAAGAAAAATGCGTTTTACGGAGGCGGAACCGACCTGTCGCTTCCCATGAAATTTGCCCTGAAAGAAGATGCTTCCGTACACATAAAGCCGTTTGACCGGGTCATCTATTTCAGCGATAACGAGTGCAACAGTTCGTATCGGGGCCTTTATAAAACCGTGCAGGGCATGGCGGAGACCTATCGGGAAAAGTATAACAAAAACTTCTGGGTCCACGGCGTCGACCTTCTGGGCTACGGCACCCAGCAGTTCTGCGGAAGCCGCTTTAACCTGATCGCCGGCTGGAGCGAGAGCGTCCTTTCGTTTATTATGCTGGCGGAATCCGGCATCTCCACTCTTGTGAAAACGATCGAAGAATATGAAGTGTTGTGAGAAGATCCGTGTATTCTGCTTGACATGCAGTAAGGAGATGGGACTGATGGATGAAAAACTGTTTAAACAGGCGATGAAAAAATTCCTGGCCGGTCTTTTGCTGGTCATGCTGCTCCTTTTCGTGCCGGCCGGCTCCCTGGCCTACTACCAGGCCTGGCTTCTGATCGGGATACTCTTTATCCCCATGTTCGCCGCCGGGATGGTCATGATGAAGAAAAGCCCGGAGCTGCTTAAAAAACGGCTCAACATGAAGGAAACCGAGCCGGAGCAGAAAAAGGTCATTCTTTTTTCGGCGATCCTGTTCGTAGCCGCCTTTATCCTCGCGGGGCTTGATTTCAGGCTCGGCTTTACGCCGCTGCCGGGCTGGGTATCCTTTGCCGCTGCCGTGGTCTTTCTGCTGGGTTATGTCCTGTATGCCGAGGTGCTCCGGGAAAACCGCTATCTTTCCCGGACCATTGAGGTGCAGGAGGACCAGAAGGTGGTCGACACCGGGCTCTACGGCATTGTGCGCCATCCCATGTACATGACCACGCTCCTTCTGTTCCTTTCCATGCCTCTGGTGCTCGGCTCGGTGAGCGCGTTTGCGGTCATGCTCCTTTACATCCCGGTTATCGTCAGGCGGATCGACAATGAGGAGCAGGTGCTGGAAAAAGGCCTGGACGGATACATTGAGTACGAAAAGCGGGTCACAAGCCGGGTGATCCCATTTATCTGGTAAAAACTCTAGTATGCGCACGAATTTTCAGCGGAAACGGCCGCTAAAGCGGCGAAAATTCGGCGCAGGAAACGAATGAAAACGAGAGGCGTTTTATTCGTTTCCTATCTTATTTTGAAAAACAATTTTCAGGAGGTAACATTATGCGTATTGCTCTTATTAACGAAAACAGCCAGGCGGCCAAGAATGCCCTGATCCTGGAGACTCTCAAAAAGGTTGTGGAGCCCATGGGACACACCGTGGACAACTATGGCATGTATTCCGCCGAGGATGCGTGCCAGCTGACGTATGTGCAGTGCGGGCTTCTGGCATCGATCCTGCTGACTTCCGGCGCCGCGGACTATGTGATCACCGGCTGCGGCACCGGCGAAGGCGCCATGCTCGCCTGCAACAGCTTCCCCGGCGTGCTCTGCGGGCACCTTGTCGATCCCCAGGACGGCTTCATGTTCGCCCAGATCAATGACGGCAACTGCGCGGCTATTCCCTTCGCCAAGGATTTCGGCTGGGGCGGCGAGCTTAAGCTGGCCAACATCTTCCAGCAGCTGTTCGGCTTCGGGCACGGCAACGGCTATCCCAAGGAGAGGGTCGTTCCGGAGCAGCGCAACAAAAAGATCCTTGACAGCGTAAAGGAAAAGACCTACCGGCCGCTTCCCGAAATCCTTAAGAGCCTGGACCCGGAATTCGTCAAGGGAACCATCGGCGGCGAACACTTTGCGGAGCTTTTCTATCCGAACTGCAAGGACGAGACGATCGCAAAGATCCTGCGGGAGCTGGCCTAACATGAACAGCGAAAACCTGAACCATAAAGAGAGAATGATAGCGGGCCTTCCCTACAAAGCCTGGCTTTCCGGGCTTGAGGAGGACCGGGTGGCGGTTAAGAAGCTGATCTACCGCTACAACCAGATCATGCCCGGAGAGTGGGACGACATGGACGCCCTCCTTCGCCGGATACTTGGCAAAGCGGGAAAGGATGCCTATATTGAGCCGCCCTTCCACTGCGATTACGGCTATAATATCGAAGTCGGCGATACCTTCTATGCCAATTATAATCTGGTCATCCTGGACGTGTGCAAGGTCCGCATCGGCGACAATGCGATGCTGGGGCCGAATGTCGCCATCTACACGGCGGGGCACCCCATCCACCCGAAGACGAGAAATTCCGGATACGAATACGGGGAGCCCGTCACCATCGGGAACAATGTCTGGATCGGGGGCAATGCCTGCATCATGCCCGGCGTGACCATCGGCGATAACGCCGTCATAGGCGCCGGGAGCGTCGTGACCCACGACATCCCCGCGAACGTCGTAGCCGTCGGAAACCCCTGCCGGCCCATCCGGGAGATCACGGAGGCGGACAGGGACTTCTACGCCAGAGGGAAACGCTTTGACGTGGATGATTACTGATATTCCCTGGTGATAGTCGCGGTGTGAACTACCACAGACCATAAAGGTCTGTGGCTTCTGTTAAATGGTTCACCAG